>CAVBBU010000001.1:0-52688 GCA_963593765.1 Bacteroidaceae bacterium
CGGCTTTTCATAGTAGTTTATTTTTTGATATTTTTCAAGAGCTTTTAGGTGCTTCGAATTATTGTTTTGACAACTGACCCATTATACTTTAAAATATAAAAGAAAGGCAGATGAAAGGGGGACTTTGTTATGAAAGAACCATTTGAAGAAACTAGTAAAGCGGCCCTTACAGATGATGATTTGGAACAGGTTGCAGGGGGAAGGCAAGCACCATACAAAAAGTGGATTTGCCAAGATGATATCGTAAGAAAAGGCAGAGAGAAAGGTTGGTCCGACGAGGAAATAATCAGGGCTGTAAGGGGTTCGTATAATCAGCATTGAAAGGTAAATTCGTTGATAATGTTACCTTTCTTATGATAATTAGCTCCATCTGTTGATGGAAGTATCATACCACATATGGGACATTTTCCCTTGTGGTATATTAGGACATTTTCATAAATGGCTCATATCATAGAAAATGGCGGCAAAATAAAAAACTTGAAATTCCAGTTTGATTGTGCTAACATACCTATCAATCAAAAGCATTGAAGGAGACTCGTATCATACGAAACGAACAGAAAGAGGACGTCACCGGCTGAAAGCGACCTTGCGAGGACATGATATAGGGAACACTCCGGAGCTTGCATTTCGATGCTGCATATGGCAGAGGTAGGGATGCACGTAGGCATTCGTTACATGCATAGAGAGGAATTGTACTAAGTAAATGCAATTCAATTTGGGTGGTACCACGGATTAAATTATTCGTCCCAAGATGATTATTCATCTTGGGACGTTTTTTTATGCCACTCTTCGCAGCACATGATTATAGTGCGTGTACGCTTGCAATTCTAATGCTCGATAAGTGGATCTACCTAAAAAAACATGGGGAGTAAAGGCTTCATCCGAAAACAGGAGAGGAGAAAAATTATGGAATTTATTACAGGTGTTAAGGAAAAGGAGTATAAGAAAATAAGCGACATTCTTTCTGGAGATTTTGAAGGCAAGGAGATAGCTATGGAGGGTGCAGTCCATACAGTTAGAGATATGGGCGAGGTCGCATTTGTTATACTTAGGAGAGCAGAGGGGCTAACTCAGTGCGTGTATGAAGAGGGCAAGGTAGCAACTAAGCTGTCTGATATAAGAGAGGAATGTGCCATAAGAATAAAGGGCATAGTACATAAGGAAGAGAGAGCACCGCATGGCTTCGAGATAAGACTTACTGATGTCACTATAATAGGAAGTCCGACGGAGCCGCTTCCTATACCTATAAGTAAGTATAAGCTTAATACAACTCTTGAAACTAAGCTTGCCCTAAGACCTATCAGTCTTCGCAATGTAAAGGAAAGAGCTAAGTTTAAAATTCAAGAGGGAGTGGTTAGGGGATTTAGAGAATACTTAACTAGTCAGGGCTTTACCGAGATACATACACCTAAGATAGTTTCAAGAGGTGCTGAGGGTGGTGCAAATGTATTCAAACTCGAATATTTTGGGAAGCATGCAGAGCTTGCCCAGTCACCACAGTTTTACAAGCAGATGATGGTTGGAGTTTTTGACAGAGTATTTGAGACAGCACCTGTATTTAGAGCAGAAAAGCATAATACAACAAGGCATCTTAATGAATATATGGGTCTTGATTTTGAGATGGGATATATAGATTCATTTGAAGATATTATGGCTATGGAGACAGGCTTTTTGCAATATACTATGGAGCTTCTTAAAAGGGAGTATGAGCATGAGCTTACTCTTTTGGATATTAAGCTTCCTAATGTAGATAAAGTGCCGCAGGTAAGATTTGATGAGGCTAAAAAGCTTGTTTCGGAAAAGTACAATAGGAGCATAAGAAATCCGTATGACTTAGAGCCGGAAGAGGAAAGTCTTATTGGAAAATATTTCAAGGAGGAATATGATTCGGACTTTGTATTTGTAACTCACTATCCAAGCAAGAAAAGACCGGTATATGCTATGGATGATCCTAGTGATGAAAAATTTACATTAAGCTTTGATTTACTTTTTGACGGGATAGAGGTTACAACCGGTGGACAGAGAATACACAGCTATCAGATGTTTCTTGATAAGATGGAGAAGAGGGGCATGTCGCCGGAGGGCATGGAAAACTACTTAAGCATATTTAAGTATGGGATGCCGCCGCATGGTGGACTTGGTATAGGACTTGAGAGGCTTACTATGAAGCTGCTTGGTGAGCAAAATGTTCGCGAGGCATCGCTCTTTCCACGTGACGTATCAAGGCTTGAGCCGTAATGCATTGTGCTCGTACTGCTTGAGTAAGTTAGTTTACATTGTTTGAGTAAGGTGGTTCGCACTGCGATACATATAGGAAAAACGCGGCTCTCGCCTCGGGTCTTAGACGTAGCCGTGCTAAGCTCATACATCGCCTAACGGCTCGTATTCGCAAATCACGAACGTCTGCGACACGGTTTTTCCTATATATATCTTGTGCGAACATAGCTAAACGTAGAGATATGTAATGCGATATAATTAAGGTGCTAGGTTTGAGATGTAATGTGTGTTGCTCGTACCGAGTGAATAAATTAGTTTACATTGCTTGAGTAAGGTGGTTCGCACTGCGATACATATAGGAAAAACGCGGCTCTCGCCTCGGGTCTTAGACGTAGCCGTGCTAAGCTCATACATCGCCTAACGGCTCGTATTCGCAAATCACGAACGTCTGCGACACGGTTTTTCCTATATATATCTTGTGCGAACATAGCTAAACATAGAGATGTGTAATACGATATAATTAAGTTGATAGGTTTAGAGCATTGAATATTGCATTTACAACATATCTTCGGCAAAGAGTTATCATAACGACATTAACAAGATCGATTACAAGTCTTTGTGACACGGACTTTGGTATTGTATTTCGCATAATAATGAAAAGTATAAAGCATTTGTCAGATACAGTAAACCGCATTAGCCAAGTGCTTTATAGCGAACCTTGCCCTGCCAGCATACAGGCGATATCGAATATGTCTAAGCAAAACCGTGTCGCAAACGTTCGTGATTAGTGAGCACGAGCTATAGCGAAGTGCGAACTTAGCACGGCTACGTTTAAGACCCGAGGCGAGAGCCGCGTTTTGCGTGACATATACGATAATCGCCGTATGAATCGCAACAAAGAATTGCAACAATAAACTACTGATGAACAGTAACAATTAATCACTGTATGAAACGCAACAATGAATACCAACAATTAATTGCAACAATGAATTACAGCATTTACAAAAAGAATACCAACCATATAATAATTTGACACATCACAACAACGCACCAACAACAGTAAAAGAGAGAAAGGAGCTTACCATGGCACACCATATAGACGACGAAACTATAGAATATGTAGGAATACTCGCAAAGCTAGAGCTATCCGATGAAGAAAAGGAAGCAGCAAAAAAAGATATAGAGCAAATGCTCGACTATATAGACGAACTAAACGAGCTAGATACAGACAGTGTAGAACCTATGACACATATATTCCCTGTAAGCAATGTAATGCGAGAGGATGTAGTAACTAACGCAGACGACAGCACGGCTATACTTAGCAATGCACCGGATAAAAAGGACGGAGCCTTCAAGGTTCCTAAAACCTTTGAATAAGGCGAACAAAACAGTTAAATTAGCATAGTATAGATTGATTAAGACAAAGGAACATTAAAAAGAAATTTTAATCATAATAAGTTTCCAAACCACAAGGAGAAAAATATGTCAGATATATTAAAGCTAACAGCCACCGAGCTTGGAGCATATATAAAGGAAGGAAAGCTAAGCTCTGTTGAGGCTACTAAGGCGGTACTTGATAGAATAAAGGCCTGCGAGGAAAAGGTACATTCATATATTACTATAGATGAAGAGGGTGCATTAAAAAGAGCAGTTAAGATAGACGAGGGAATTAAGAATGGCACATATACATCTAGCCTTGCCGGAGTTCCTATGGCTGTAAAGGATAATATATGCACTAAGGGCATTAAGACAACATGTGCATCTAAGATACTTTATAATTTTGTTCCTACATATAATGCAGAGGCAGTGGACAGACTTGAAAGTGCAGGTGCAGTTATACTAGGAAAAACTAATATGGATGAGTTTGCTATGGGATCTACTACAGAAACCAGCAGCTTTGGGGCAACTAGAAATCCTTGGAACCTTGAACATGTACCAGGTGGCTCTTCTGGTGGCTCTTGCTCTGCAGTAGCAGCAGGCGAAGCATTCTATACACTTGGATCTGACACAGGCGGCTCTATACGTCAGCCTAGCTCTTATTGCGGAGTGGTTGGAATTAAGCCTACCTATGGAACTGTATCAAGATACGGACTTATAGCATATGGCTCTTCCTTAGACCAGATAGGAACTATAGGAAGAAATGTTAGAGACTGCATATCGGCATTAGATATAATCGCAGCACATGATACAAAAGACTCTACTAGCATGGAAAGAGAATATGACTTTACGAGTGCATTGGCAGATGATGTAAAGGGAATGAAGATAGGAATACCAAGAGATTATCTGACAGAGGGCCTAGATGATGAGGTAAAAAGTGCGATCCTTAATGCGGCGAAGGTACTAGAATCAAAGGGAGCTACTATAGAGGAGTTTGACCTAGGATATGTTAAGTATGCTATACCAGCCTACTATACTATAGCAGATGCTGAGGCAAGCTCTAACCTGGAAAGATTTGATGGAATAAAATATGGATACAGAACTAAGGAGTACGAGGGACTTCATCAGCTGTATAAAAAGAGCAGGTCAGAGGGCTTTGGGGCAGAGGTCAAAAGAAGAATAATGCTTGGAAGCTTTGTACTTAGCTCTGGATATTATGATGCATATTATCTAAAGGCACTTAAGGTAAAGGCACTGATTAAAAAGGCGTGGGATGAGGCATTTGCAAGGTATGATTTGGTACTTGCACCTGCAGCACCGACTACAGCGCCAAGGCTTGGCGAGAGCTTAAGCGACCCTATGAAGATGTACCTAAGTGATATATATACTATATCAGTAAATCTTGCAGGACTTCCGGGAATGACTATTCCGGTTGGAAAGGATAGCAAGGGACTTCCTATAGGAATGCAGCTTATAGGAAATTGCTTTGAAGAAAAAAAGCTTATTAGAGCAGCATATACATACGAATGTAGCTGTCCGCAAATTACTCTAAAGGAGGTCTAGGACTATGGGCAAATCATATGAAACAGTTATAGGACTTGAGGTTCATGTAGAGCTGGCATCTAAGACCAAAATTTTTTGCGGCTGCTCAACAGAATTTGGTGGTGCACCGAATACACATACATGCCCGGTTTGCACAGGCATGCCGGGGTCACTTCCAGTATTAAATAAACAGGTAGTGGAATATGCTATGGCAGTTGGACTTGCAACAAATTGTGAAATTAACAGATATAGCAGATTTGATAGAAAAAATTATTTCTATCCGGACAATCCGCAAAACTATCAGATAAGCCAGCTCTATCTTCCTATATGCCATGATGGATATGTAGAGATAGATACAGACAGTGGCAAGAAGCGGGTAGGAATACATGAGATACATATGGAGGAGGATGCTGGTAAGCTGGTACATGATGAGTGGGATGACTGCTCACTTGTAGACTACAACCGAAGCGGAGTTCCTCTTATAGAGATAGTTTCAGAGCCGGATATGCGTAGCTCTGACGAGGTTATAGCATACCTTGAAAAGCTAAGACTTATCATTCAGTATCTTGGAGCAAGTGATTGCAAGCTTCAGGAAGGAAGTATGCGAGCAGATGTAAATTTATCTGTAAGAGAGGTTGGCTCTAATGAGTTTGGAACTAGAACCGAGATGAAAAATCTAAACTCCTTTAAGGCTATTATGCATGCTATAGATGGCGAAAGAAAAAGACAGATAGAATTAATAGAGGATGGACTTAGCGTAGTTCAGGAAACCAGAAGATGGGATGATAATAAGGAATCAAGTAAGGCTATGAGATCTAAGGAGGATGCTAAGGACTATAGGTATTTTCCAGATCCTGATCTAACTCCGCTTAGAATAAGTGATGAATGGATAGAGAGTATAAAAAGTAGACAGCCTGAGCTTCAATCAGAAAAGCTCGCTAGATATGTAAAGGAGTTCGAGCTTCCTGAATATGATGCAGGAATACTTACATCTACTAAGCATATGGCAGATATATTCGAGGCAACTACTAAGCTGTGCGGTAAGCCAAAGGAGGTATCAAACTGGCTTATGGTGGATGCTATGAGAATGTGCAAGGAAGAGGGAATTGATGCGGATAAGATAACATTTTCCCCAAAGCATCTTGCACAGCTGATAGATTTAGTGGATAATGGAACAATAAACAGGACAACTGCCAAGACTGTATTTGATGAAATATTTAGAGCGGACGTAGATCCGGAGGCCTATGTCGAGGAGCATGAGCTAAAGACAGTTAGTGATGATGGTGCTATAACAAAGACCATAGAAGAAATTATAGCAGCAAATCCGCAGTCGGTTTCTGACTACAAGAGCGGAAAGCAAAAGGCTATGGGCTTTATAGTAGGTCAGACTATGAGGGCTATGAAGGGCAAGGCAGATCCTGCGGCAGTTAATAGGATAGTTAAGGAGCTGCTTGATAAGGCATAAAAGGGAGGTTAAGTATGAAACCATATAGCGAGCTAGGGAAAGAAGAATTAGAAAAACTCCATAAGGAATTAGCTGCAGAGTATAAGCAAATGCAGGCTAAGGATCTTAGTCTTGATATGAGCAGAGGTAAGCCTTGTATAGAGCAGCTTGATCTTTCTGCAAGGATGATGGACGTTCTTAGCAGTGATACAGACCTTAAGTGTGAGGACGGAACTGATTGCAGAAACTACGGAGTGGTAGACGGAATCAAGGAAGCTAAGGAGCTTATGGGCGACATGATGGAGGTCGCTCCGGATAATATAATCATATATGGCAACTCAAGCCTTAATGTTATGTATGATACTATATCAAGGTCTTATACTCATGGCGTTAT
The DNA here is from genome assembly GCA_963593765.1 of Bacteroidaceae bacterium. Classification (GTDB taxonomy): domain Bacteria; phylum Bacillota; class Clostridia; order Lachnospirales; family Lachnospiraceae; genus CAVBBU01. The sequence goes on from CAVBBU010000001.1 coordinate 6,975, forward strand.
GGGGGCGACTCCTTGGTGTAAGCTAGATAAGGTAAAGTTCATATGTGTTGTTCCGGGCTATGACAGGCACTTTGCTATAACAGAATATTTTGGTATAGAAAATGTATGCGTGCCTATGCTTGATGACGGACCGGATATGGATATGGTTGAAAAGCTAGTTTCAGAGGATGAGAGCATCAAGGGGATTTGGTGCGTTCCTAAGTATTCTAACCCAACTGGTAATTCGTATTCAGACGAAACAGTTAGAAGATTTGCAAGGCTTAAGCCAGCAGCAAAGGATTTTAGAATATACTGGGACAATGCTTATACTATCCACCATCTTTACGACCATGATCAGGATCATCTTATAGAGCTTCTTGCAGAATGTAAGAGAGCAGGCAATCCTGATATGGTATATAAGTTTGCATCTACAAGTAAGGTTTGCTTCCCAGGCTCTGGAATATCTGCTATAGCGGCATCTCTTAATAACCTAGAGGATATTAAAAAGCAGCTTAAGATACAGACCATAGGACATGACAAGATAAATCAGCTAAGACATGTTAGATTTTTTGGAAGCATACATGGTATGGTAGAGCATATGAGAAAGCATGCAGACATACTAAGACCAAAGTTCGAGGCAGTTGAGGAGATTCTTGAGAGCGAGCTTGGCGGACTTGGGATAGCTACATGGACTAATCCTAAGGGCGGCTACTTCATATCGTATAATACTCTAGATGGCTGTGCTAGGGAGGTAGTAAGCAGATGTAAAAAGGCTGGAGTTGTTATGACACCGGCAGGAGCAACCTATCCTAGCGGACATGATCCATTAGATAGCAATATCCGCATAGCGCCATCATTTCCACCTATAGAGGACCTTAGGACAGCAACAAGGCTTCTGGTTCTTTGCACTAAGATAGTAAGTATAGAAAAATATTTGAACGAAAAATAAATTGTTGTATAATAAAAGCCCGGCGACAGAAAATACTAAAAGTATTTGCTCTGAAGCTGGGCTTAATATATTATACTAGAGAAATTAATGCTTTGGAGGAGATTATGAAGGATGGATTTATAAAGGTAGCAGCAGCTACACCTAAGGTTAAGGTAGCAGATACTGATTTTAATACAGAGGCTATATTTAGAATAATGAAAGCAGAATATAAAAAGGAAACTAAGATATGTGTATTTCCTGAGCTTTGCATAACTGCATATACCTGTAGTGATCTTTTTTTTCAAAAGACTCTTTTGGACAATGCTAAGCTTTGCCTCTATAGGCTTGTTAAGGCAAGTAAGGGGCATGACATGCTTACGATTGTTGGACTTCCACTCGAGCATAACGGAAAGCTATATAATGCAGCAGCCTGTTTTCAGGATGGAAAGCTTCTTGGAATAGTTCCTAAAAGCTATATACCAAACTATAATGAGTTTTATGAAAAGAGACATTTTGCTGTTGCACCGACAGAGCTTAGCTATGTAGACTTTTTTGGACATGAAGTACCATTTGGAACTAAGCTATTATTTAAGTGTGCAAATGTCGAAAGCCTTACACTTGCTATAGAGATATGTGAGGATGTCTGGGCAGCTAAGTCACCTAGCATAGAGCATGCTATGGCAGGAGCTACAGTAATTGCAAATCTTTCCGCATCAGATGAGGTTATAGGTAAGAGCGACTATAGACGTCAGATGGTTAATGTGCAGTCAGGAAAATTAATGTGTGCATATATATATACCAGTGCAGGAGAAGGCGAGTCGTCGCAGGATCTTATATTTAGCGGACACAATATAATAGCTGAAAACGGAAACATACTTTCTGAGTCAGAGAGATTTACTGCCGAGACTATACATACAGATATAGATGTAGAGAAAATTGCAGAAGAAAGAAGAAGAAATACAGCATATGCATGCGTGGATAATGACGAATATGAAACCGTATATTTTATGCTTGAGGAGAGTAAAACTAAGCTTGATAGATATGTAGATCCTATGCCATTTGTTCCGTCAAATGATACCGCCAGAGATGGCAGATGCAGTGAGATACTTACACTTCAGTCACTAGGACTTAAAAAGAGACTTGAGCATATAGGAACAAAAAATGTTGTGCTTGGTCTATCCGGCGGACTTGATTCTACGCTTGCACTTATAATATGTGCCAAGGCTTACGATATGCTAGGCATTTCAAGAAATGGAATCACATGTATAACTATGCCTTGCTTTGGAACGACAGACAGAACATATAATAATGCGATTGAGCTTTCAAAGGCACTTGGTGCTACTATTAGAGAAATAGATATTAAGGAAGCTGTTACGCTGCATCTTAAGGATATAAAGCATGATATAAATAATAAGGATGTTACATATGAAAATGCACAGGCAAGAGAGAGAACGCAGGTTCTTATGGATATTGCAAATCAGGTAGGCGGCATAGTAATAGGTACAGGAGATCTATCAGAGCTTGCACTTGGCTGGGCAACATATAATGGCGACCACATGTCTATGTATGCGGTAAATGCATCTGTTCCGAAAACACTCGTTAGACATCTAGTTAGATACTATGCATTAAACTGCGGGGATAAAAAGCTTTCAGATATTCTTATAGATGTTTGCAATACTCCGGTTAGTCCGGAGCTTCTTCCGCCAACTAATGGTAAGATAAGTCAAAAGACAGAGGACCTTGTAGGACCTTACGAGCTGCATGACTTCTTCCTATATAATATGATAAGATTTGGATATAAGCCGTCTAAGGTATATAGATTAGCTGTGCATGCATGGAAGGGCAAATATGATAAGGCTACTATATATAAGTGGCTTGAGACATTTATAAAGAGATTTTTCTCACAACAGTTTAAACGCTCATGCCTGCCTGACGGACCTAAGGTTGGTAGCGTTACACTGTCACCTAGAGGCGACCTTCGTATGCCATCTGATGCATCATGCAGCATATGGCTAGAGGACTTAAAGAGCTGCAAGAGTAAAAAGAAATAGCTATGATTACATCAAGATCTAATAAAAAAATAAAGGACATATCACTTCTAATTAAAAAGTCCAGCTTTAGAAAGGAGACTGGACTTTTTGTAGTAGAAGGAATACGTATGTTTAGGGAGCTGGCTAAGGAGAGTATAGCAGAGGTTATAATTAGTGATAGCTTTTATAAGCAGGCTGATGAGAAATTTAAGTCTTATCTTAACAAGCATAGCTTTGAGATAGTTAGTGATGAAATATATAATTTTATAAGCGATACAAAAACACCGCAGGGCATACTTGCGACAGTACATATTCCGACATATAAGATAGATAAGGCATTAGAAAAAAATAGCAATCCACTGGTAGTTATTCTAGAGCATATACAGGATCCCGGAAACCTCGGGACTATAATAAGAAGCAGTGAGGGAGCAGGCGTAAGCCTTATACTAGCAGATGAAAATACCGCAGATGTATATAATCCAAAGGTTGTAAGGTCTACTATGGGATCAATATTCAGAGTGCCATATATTATAAGTAGGGATCTAGGTGCGGATATAGCAAGGCTTAAAAAAGAGGGCATAGCTATATATGCGACGCATCTTGATAAGGATAGTCTTACATATGATAATGCAGACTTTACTAAGCCAAGTGCATTTATGATAGGAAATGAGGCAGCAGGACTTACAGATAATATAGTTTCGCTTGCAGATAAAAAGGTACATATACCTATGCTTGGGAGCGTAGAGTCGCTTAATGCTTCGGTGGCTGCATCGGTTGTTATGTATGAGGCGGCAAGGCAGAGAAGGCAGGACTAGCAAAAGTGTCGAAATGCCGGATTACTGTGCGTATATGCGGACGTGCTATTAAGGCAAAATAAATAGAGAAGGTGTTAATTTCAAATGGCTATATGTGATGAATGTAATAATTATCAATATGATGATGAAGATGAGTGCTACTACTGCGTAGCAGACATGGACGAGGATGATGTATATAGGCTGACACAAAGGCAGTATAAAAGCTGCCCTTTTTTTAGCTCAAATAACGAATATGAGGTAGTCAAAAAACAGATATAAAAGCAGAAAACGGCTTGAGAATATAAAAAACGTGTTGTAAAATAAAAGTAGGAAATTCATAATTTCCTACTTTTTGGATGGAGGATAATTGACATGAGTATTACAAAGGTGAATGATGCAAGGGTAATGTCAAAGGGACAGGTTACTATACCAAAGGATATTCGACAGGTTCTTGGAATAGAATCAGGTGATAGGGTTACATTCATAGTAGAAGGGGGCAGTGTTAGAGTTGTTAATTCTGCAGTATATGCAATGATTCGTTTGCAGGAAGAAATGAAGGGAGCGGCTAAGCCTGCTGGATTTTCTAATGAAGCTGAGATTGCAGCATGGATAACAGGTAATCGGAGAGAGGAAAACAAAGCATGAAAATTATGCTTGATACAAACATAATCATATCTGCAGCCCTGTTCCCGAATGGACGAGCGGCAGCTGCATATATGAAAGCACTTCAATACCCATATGAGCCAATTATATGTGATTATGTTGTAGATGAGCTGCATAGGAAATTTAAAGAAAAGTTTCCAAAGCATGTAGAAGAATTTGAATTATTTTTATCCACATCCTTGTCAGTAATTAAATTAGTTAAAACTCCAAAGAAGGTAGTGCCTATAGAAAAATGTATTCGAGACACAAAGGACAGAGAGATACTTAGGGCAGCACTTGATGCACATGTAGATTTGTTATTGACGGGGGATAAGGACTTTCTCGAGTCACAAATTTCAGAGCCACGAATAATTTCTGTGGCAGATTTTCTGGAAAAAAGATAAATTATAGTTGGATAATTTAAAAAGTTGATTGTATTTGAATGTGGAATTACTCTTACTGTAGATGGTGGCTGTGTCATAGGATTTGCCATAGGATTTTAGGGTGTAGGCATTGATTTATCATGCTTTATATACTATTATAGTTGGAAATTGTTTTGGAAAGGTGGGGGAAGATATGAAGGAAAATAAAAAGGTTATGAAGCTTTGCCAGTGTGCACTTATGGCAGCACTTTGCTTTGTATCATTTAATTATTTGCAGATTAAGATTCCGCTTCCTGGTGGAGAGCAGACATCTCTGCACGTGGGCAATGCATTCTGCGTTCTGGCGGCACTTATACTTGGTGGCGGCTATGGTGGCTTAGCAGGTGCGGTAGGTATGTCTATAGCAGATATTCTAGATCCTATATACATATACGGAGCACCAAAGACATTTGTTCTAAAGCTTTGCATTGGACTTATATCAGGCTTTGTAGCACACAACATTGCAAGGATAAATGATTCGCATGACAAGGCATACGTATATAAGTGGAGCGTGATAGCTTCTGTTTGCGGTCTTGGATTTAACGTGATAGCAGATCCGGTAGCAAGCTATTTTTATAAGCAGTATATACTAGGTCAGCCTCAAGAGGTAGCAGCGATATTAGCTAAGATGGGTGCTATAACCACCCTGGTCAATGCTATCGTATCCACTATCTTAGTCGCAGTAGTATATAATGTTTTGCGACCAGTTTTAAAAAGACAGCATATACTTGGTGCGATGTAATAAGAACAGACGTTCTAGTGGTTTATGTAATAATATATAAAAAATCATATCAAAATATGTATAAAATATAGAAAGCAAATAAATTGCAAATTATTTGTTGACAGCAGAAATTTTAAAGAGTAATATGTGGACACGATGAATCACATATTACTCTTTTTGTTACCGCTTCTTGCGGCAGCATCTATTACGGACCTTGAGATAGGACGTATTCCGAATTTCTTAATTATGCTAGGACTTCTAGCAGGAATTCCATTTTGTGATATATATTACCTAATACGTTTTTTTGCTGTAATTATTATTGGAATTTTATTTCAAAGATTCGGATTTTTCGGTGCTGGGGATATAAAGCTATCTGGTCTTATAATTGCATATATGGGATGGGATAAAGGTATATGTTCTGTAGTGCTATCGCTTGTGATTGCAGCTGCAGCATCTTTTATAATTTTAATAAGACGAGATATTCTAATAGAAAGGCTTAGGCTTTTTATAGAATATATAAGGCTTATTAAATCTGGAGATGTGCAAAGCTATAGAAGCGGAGCAAGAGCAGATACAAAGGCTTTAATTCCTATGGCACCAATCCTTTTTGCAGGGGTATTAATTGTTGCAATTATCTTTTGCTGATTTTTTAAAAGTGAAAAGTGATATAGTATTAAATTATTAGTTTTAAAAACAAGTAATAGAAATTAAAAAATTAAAACCATACAATCGAAATCATACAATCAAAATTATAAAACCCAAATCATAAAATCAGAAATCGAAATCATTGAGTAGACATCATAAACTAAAATCGAATAACAAAATCAAAATAAAAACCAATTATCTAAATAAAAATAGAAAGGCGTATGCATGATAAGAATATGTGCAATATTAGGTAAGGATATAGCTTATATATCTAAGCTTGCAGATTATATTAACTTACAAAACAGACTTGGCTTTAAGACTATAGCCTATGAAGGGTTAGATGAATATATAAAGGGAGCTAATGAATATAAGATAGAGATACTGCTTACTGATGAGGAGAGCTTTGCAAGGCTTGGAATAGAAAGCGGCAATGCATGTAAGGTAATTTTATCTGAGGATGGCTATAGTACATTTAAGGATGCTCCGACTATATATAAATACAAGCCGGCGGATGAAATTATGAGGGAGCTGCTTTGCATATATTCTGATAATAGCATAGAAAGCCTCGTGCCTGCATCTAGCACTAAGTCAGAGCTTATAGCTATTTATTCACCGATTAATCGCATAGGTAAGACTTCATTTTCCATTGCATATGCAAATGCACTTTCAAAAAATGGAAGTACGCTTCTTATTACGTTTGAGGAATTTAAAGGTATTTTTGCAAATGAGTCTAATGAGGAAAGAGGCGACTTATCCGATGTTATCTATTACTTTTTGCAGGGAGATTATTCATGGAGCCGTTTAAAAAGCACAGTGCATAGCCTAGGAGATGCCGACTATATACCACCGGTAAGATATGCAGAGGATCTTATGCAGCTTAGTGATGAGGATATAGGTTCACTTTTTGCAAGGATTTCTTCTGAATCGGGATATGAGCATGTTGTTATAGATTTTGGCTGCTTTGGGAAAAGGGCTGCGGTGCTTTTAGAGCTTTGCGACAGGATATATTTGCCGCTGCTTGATGATAGCATAAGCCAGATAAAGCTTAACGAATTTTATAATTATCTTGATATATCAGGAAGAGAGCTTATTAAAAATAAGATTATCAGCCTCGAGCTTCCTTATGAAAAAAACAAAGAGCGCAGGGCATTAGATTTATCTGATTATCTAAATGGTGCATTATATGACAAGGCACTTGAATTAATCGAAGCAAAGGAGAATGTATTTGAAGCACAATGAAGGGCTATATGAGGAGCTAAGAGGAATACTAGCTCAAAGATTGTCTGGTCTTAGACATATAGAGGATGATGAATTATATGAGCTTATAGATGAGGAGATAGCAGAGTATGAGGGAAATAGCTTTTTTCCTGTAGAGCAAAAGATAAGCCTAAGAAGAGCACTTTTTGATTCATTTAGAAGACTTGATATATTGCAGGAGCTTTTAGATAGATCCGACATAACTGAGATTATGGTTAATGGGAGTGATAATATATTTGTAGAGCAGTCAGGGCAGTCGCTTAAGGTAGATAGAAGCTTTAGAGGGGAGGAGCAGCTAGAGGATGTAATTCAGCAAATAGTTAGCAAGGTAAATCGATCTGTTAATACCTCTAATCCTATAGTAGATGCAAGGCTTAGTGATGGCTCAAGAGTTCATGTAGTTCTTCCACCTATTTCTCTTGATGGGGCAGTAGTAACTATAAGAAAATTTCCAGAGCCTATAAGCATTGAAAAGCTTATAAGCTATGGGGCTATAACTAGGCAGGCGGCAGAGATGCTTTCTAAGCTTGTTCGCTCAGGCTATAACATTTTCATAAGCGGTGGTACTAATTCTGGCAAGACTACATTTCTTAATGCATTATCTTCATATATTCCAAATGATGAAAGAGTAATAACTATAGAGGACTCGGCAGAGCTTCAGCTGGTACATATAAAAAATATAGTACGACTAGAGGCAAGAAGAGCTAATTCACAGGGCGATGGCGAGGTAAGCATAGCAGATCTTATAAAGGCTTCGCTTCGTATGAATCCGGATAGGATAGTTGTCGGCGAGGTAAGAGGTGCAGAGGCATTAGATATGCTTCAGGCTATGAACACGGGGCATGATGGATCGCTAAGCACGGGACATGGTAATTCACCAAAGGATATGCTATCCAGGCTTGAAACAATGGTTCTTACCGGAGCTAATCTTCCGCTACCTGCTATACGTGCGCAGATATCAAGTGCGATAGATATTTTGGTTCACCTTGGAAGGCTTCGAGATAGATCAAGAAGAGTTTTAGCAATATGTGAGATAGGAGAATATAAGGATGGAGAGATCGGGCTCAATACCCTATACGAATTTGAAGAAGAGAAAGGCAGTTATAGTAACGAGAGAGTCGTCGGCACTCTCAAAAAGAAGGGTGAGCTTATCCATACCCAAAAGCTTATCGCATCAGGCGATAGATTATAGCAAATACAGCTTTACTTTTATAGCTTGGCTTAGGCTTACGCTTATCGCTCTTGCAGGAACTGCGGTGCTTGCATTTACATTTTATAGGCAGATATTTGCATGGGTTCTTATGCTTCCGTTTGTTATCATTTATCCCTTTTATAAAAAAACGGATTTGATTAATGAAAGAAAGAGAAGACTTTCTATAGAATTTAAGGAGGCTATACTTGTGCTGTCAGGCTGCCTTAGTGCAGGCTATTCTCCGGAAAATTCTCTTAAGGAAAGCGTAGAGGAGCTGGTAGTTTTATATGGCAAGGACTGCATGATAGTTAGAGAATTTGAATATCTGTATCACAGAGTATGCACAAATATTCCTATAGAAAAGGCGTTCGAGGAATTTGCAGAGAGAAGTTCACTAGATGATATACGAATGTTTGCAAGCGTTCTTAGAATTGCAAAGCGTAGCGGTGGAGAGCTAGTTGGCATTATTAATCATACTGCAGATACTATAGGCGATAAGATAAAGATGGAAGAGGATATACGAACTATGACAGCTGCAAAGAGATTTGAGCAAAGCATAATGAATATTATCCCCATACTTATAGTTATATATATCGATCTTACATCACCGGGATTTTTTGATTTGATGTACGCAACTATTATAGGAAGAATAATTATGACGGTATGCCTAGTAGCATATATAGTTGCTGTTTTGATGGCAAAGAAAATTCTTAAAATAGAGATATAGCTAAGGAGAGGTTTTGAAGGAAAAGCTTTGTAAACTTATAAAGAAAAGAAAATTGCAGATTTATTGTATCGTGGCAGGCTTTTTATTATATGCACTTGCTATTAAATTTGCGAGGACGGACGGATATCTGGTTGGTGGTAATTACCTGCCGAGGAAATCATATGGTCAGGGAAGCTCTAGCTATGAGCTATATGTAGATGGACTTACAGAGGATGAAACAAAGGTAGATATACTTATAGATGAAAGGCAGTATAAGGAAAGCGAAATCGAAGATGCATTCGAAAAAACTATGAATATACTTACTACAAGTATATTAGGGGACAATGCCTCACTTAAAGAGGTTGCATATGATTTAAAGCTCCCATCTAAGGTCGAGGCTACAGGCATTAAGGTAATGTGGTATACGGACAGCCCAAAGCTGGTTTGGGCAAGCGGCGAGGTTCATAATGAGGATTTAGTAACACCATCGGATGCAGTGCTTACCGCAGAGCTCAAAAGCAATTCATATATACAAAGCTATGCCATTCCTATTACCGTTATACCTAAGATTATGAATGATGATGAAAGGCTTATTGATGGCCTTAAAAAAGAGATAACGAATGTAGACAAAAGCCAGCTAACTGACGGAGGGATAAGGCTTCCGACCGAGTATGATGGTAAGAGCATAAGCTATAGAGAGGATACTACATCTAATTATAATGCTATCTGGGCACTTGGAATAGTTGCGGCACTTCTTTTATATGCGAGGGAGAGAGCCGCCTGCAAGGAAGAGCTGCAGCATAAGGATAGGCAGATGCTGGTAGATTATCCGGAGATAGTTTCTAAGCTTACAGTTTATATAGGTGCAGGCATGGCAGTAAGACCGGCATGGGGTGCTATAGTAGCTGACTATGAGGCTCATGCAGAGGATAAAAAAAGATATGCATATGAGGAGATGACAACTAGCTGGTATCAATTAAAATCTGGAATTTCAGAGGCTAGAGTTTATAAGGAATTTGGCAGACGCTGCAAGCTAAAGCAGTATATGAAGCTTGCATCACTACTTGATCAAAATAGAAAATCAGGCGTAGCAGGACTAAAGCAGCTACTTGAGGTAGAGAGCGTAGAGGCTTGGGAGGAAAGAAAAAATAGTGCCAAGAGGCTAGGTGAGGAAGCTAGTACAAGACTGCTTATGCCACTATTTATAATGCTGGGGATAGTTATGATTATGATAATGCTGCCTGCGTTTATGTCATTTTATTAGCAGACATCTGTTGGCTGGTTATATAGCTAAGGTCGACAGTATAACCAGACATTTAATATAGATGAATAATTAAAGAAGGAGGTTAAACATGAATTATATAGAAAATCTATATGCGGATGCACAGGATTTTCTATCCGATGAGGATGGAGTGGGTGTTATAGAGATTGTTCTTATTTTGGTTGTCCTTATAGGGCTTGTAATTATATTTAAAAATCAGATAAGAACCCTGCTTGATAACATCTTCAAGGAAATTAATAAGCAATCAGGAGAAGTATATTAATGAAAATAAGAGGCTCCATAACCATATATCTTAGTCTTATATTTGTATGTATTAGTGCACTTATATGTGGGCTTGTTGAATCTGCCAGAACAGCAGGTCTTAGGTTTTATGCAAGAGTATATGCTAATTCAGCTATAGATTCACTTTTTAGCGAATATCATAATGAGCTTTGGGACAGATACAGGCTTGTGCTGCTTGAGTGCAAGGATATATCGAGTGCAAAAAAGCATATAGAGAGCTATATAGAGCCATATACTAAGGCAGATAATTGGTTTGCAGGAACGGATATAAGTGCAGAGGTATTAAGATATGACGCTATAACGGATGAGGGAGGAGCCTGGTTTGAAAAGGAGGTATTAGATTACATGAAATATGCTGCCCTTAATTTAGGCTATGATGAGGGCAGTGTGCCACTTCTAAAGGAGAATGTAGAGGAGGCACAGTCTATGAAGGAGATTACAGATGATTATGGCAGCCACACAAAGGAGGCAGCAGGAGTTGAAAAAAGCCTTGCAAGGATATCAGAGCAGCTTGATGATATGCTAAAGCTTCATACTGAGGCTGGCAGTAGTCTTAAGTCACATGATGGCTCTGGCTTTAGAAAAAAAGCAAATGAAATAATTAAAAAGGCAAAGAAGCTACCAAGTATGGTAGATAGCTATGTTAAAAAGGCAGACAAGTTAAAGACTGAGCTTGAAAAAACTAAGGAAAGCCATGATGAGGATTGGTCAAGGCTAAAGGACGACTCTAAGGAGCTTTTATCTGAGGATCTTAATTCATATGATACATATGTCAGTGAAGATGGAAAAAGAAGAATAGAAATTGTAAATTTAAAAAGTCAAGTGAATACTCTAATAGATGAAATAGATAGAGCTATAGAGCACTCGATAGATGTCGAGGATGAGATAGCCTCCGCAGATGAGGAGGATGACATTGATGAGAGTGCTCTATGGCAAGAGGTTTTTGATGAGTGGAGCGATATAGATATTCCAAGGCTTGAATGTGCAAAGGGGCTTGCTGATGAAGAAAAGGAAAATACTCTCGAAAAGGTTCTTGATATGCTAAGTGGTGATATATATTCTATGGTAATTCCAAAGGATAGAGATGTATCTAAAAAAAGCATAAAGAGTATAAAGGACTCTTTGCCATCTAGCTCGGCAGTAACAGAAAGAAATAGAGCGGATATAGAGCTGTTAGATAAGCTTTTAGTAACAGAATATATATCAAGATTTACATATGATTTTGTAGAAAATAAAGAGGGAGTACTCGATTATCAGCTAGAATATGTTATATCCGGAAGGGATGAGGATAGTGATAATCTATACAGTGCGATAAATAAAATACTTGCTATAAGAGAGGGGCTAAATTATCTTTATATACTTTCAAATGCTCAGATGAGAAGCGAGGTTAGAGCCCTTGCGGCGGCGATAGCAGCAGCTGTATGTATACCTGGATTAAATCTTATGCTCGAATATATGATTATAGGAGTTTGGGCATTAGCAGAATCTGTAATGGATCTAAAGGCACTTCTTAGTGGCAAAAAGGTTCCATTATATAAGGATAGTAATAGCTGGCAGCTTGACCTTAATGGAGTGCTTGCCATAGCTTCTAGTGGAATTAATGATGATACTAAGGACAGTCAAAATGGAGTAACATATGAGGCTTATCTTAAATTCTTGACATTCTTACTTGATTCAAATGAGCGCAATTACAGGACTATGGATATAATTCAGGCAGCTATAGGAAGCAGCGAGGATGCTTTCTTAATGAAGGACTGTATATATGCAATGGATATTAGCACAGCTAGTGAGGCAACACATCTTTTTACTAATCTAAGTATATCAAATAGCGAATTCTTAGGACTTTCAAAAACATTTACCATTAAAACAGAGGTGTCGAAGGCATATTAGGACTCCTTAGGCATGCCCTTTGAGAAAATATAAGGAGTAATATGAAATACAAAAGGAAAATAAAAGATATCACTCTCCGGGTACGAATCCTACGCAGCTTCTTATACATGTACCAGAGGGTATACTTAGGGAGTCTTAGAGCTTCATTAACTATAGAGGCAGCACTGTCACTTCCGCTTATATTATTTGCCATGCTTATTTTGATGATGCCGCTTGGAGTAATTAATACAACCAGACAGATGCAGGCAGTAGCAGAAAATGTATGCAGGGATGCCAGCAGATATGCATATGTCTTTAAGCTTTCTGATAGTGGCAGTGAGGATATACGATCTGATAGCTTAGATAATAAGGATGATGAAATAAAATCAGCTATAAGCGGCACGGCACTAGGAACCTATGCTGCATCGAGGGCAAGAAGCACAGTAGATGAAAATAAGCTTAGAAACATATCCGGAATAAAAAGTGATTTTATGAGCGATGGTGAAACTATAACCATAGTGCTTGATTATTCATACAAGCTTCCATTTTCGGTATTTGGTCTTTCTGATATAAAGCAGTCTGTTACAGCATCACGAAGGGCATGGATAGGAAGGGATGGCGGCTTAGATGGTACTAACGGCGAGGAGGATGATGAGATCGTATATATAGGAAAAACAAGTACAAGGTATCACCTAAGTCCTACCTGTCACTATATTTATAACGATATGAAAAAGGTAAGCTTAGCTAGTGTAGATGCCTTGAGAAATGAAAGCGGTGGGAAGTATTATCCGTGCGGAAGATGCGGAAAGGCTGCATCAGGCGAGGTATATATACTTCCAAGCGGAGGGGCATATCACAGCACGGCGGATTGTAGTGCGATAGTTGCATATGCTAAGGCAGTAAAGAAAAGTACGGTAGAGCACCTAGGAGCTTGCTCGTACTGTGGAGGTAAGTGATTATGATTATTAGTAGCATATACGGAAAGCTTATTATAGTTGCTTTTACTTTTGTTTGTGCATATCAGGATATAAGAACAAGAAGCATAGATATAAGAGTATTTTTAGCTATGGGCTTTGCAGAGGCTATGTGGTATCTGTATGCTGTAAGCTGGGAGCTTGAGATAGACCTTATCTCGGCAGGGCTTGGAGCACTTGTAGGACTTGTGCTTTATATTATTTCAAGACTAACAAGGGGCAGCATAGGAGCAGGTGATGCTATATTCTTTGGCTTATCTGGAATTGCATTAGGCTTAATGGGCAATATAATATTCTTTTTTGTAACATCGATAATTCTAAGCTTAGTTGGATTAGTTTATTGCTTATATGGCTTTGTAAAAAGAACAGACATAAGCCATAAGCTTATGCCCATGATACCATTTGCCGTTCCTGCACTTATATGTGTTTGCATATGAGGGGAAGAAACATGAGATATAAGGCAAGCATAACTATAGAGGCAGCATATGTTATGGCAATACTTCTTTTTGCGATAGTATTTGCTCTGCAATTTGCATATACGCAAAGGGATGATACATTGCAAAGTATGATAACACATGAGCTTTTGGAGGAGGCACTTCATATAGAGGAGGATTATGCAGGAGATGACATAGATTCTATAGTAGCTTATGGAACTGATAGGATGTATGGCATGGGGAGCTTATCAGGAAGTACTATAGAAATTAATGAAAGCCCGGGAAGTGCGGAGACTGTAACTAATTCTAAAAGCAAGGAAAAGAGTATAAAGGCTGAAAGCTTTGATCCGGAAACCTGGATGCGGATGATTACATCTGCAAAGGAACTAATAGATAATGTGGCAAGTGAAAATTAGAATATATATGATAGAAAGGCGTGCTTATGAAGGTAAGCTATAGCAAGAATCTTAAAAGCAGTTATATGCTTATAGATATAGAAGATAAATACAAATTAGATTATAGAACAAATATGCTTATTAATAATAGCATACCGGGCTTTTTAAGGACAAAGGGGCAGGAGGATGGCAGGAGCTTGTCATTACAATATGATATAACATCAAGGCAGCCGCTTTCTAGAATTATGGAAAGAGGTAATATAAAGACGAATGAATTAAAGAGCTTGGTATTTGATATACTTAGGTCTATAGAGGAGAGCAAAAGGTATCTGCTAGAAGAGGACGATATAATCCTAGATAAGGAATTCTTATATGTAGATACAGCAAGTATGAAGGTAGGGCTTGTATATATGCCGGGATATAATAAGCCTATAGATAAGCAGCTAAGGGGGCTGCTCCTTGAAATGCCTGCATGCATGGCTAGTAGTGATCCGGATGCGGTGGTACTGGCATATTCCTTATATAGTGAATCGGCTAAGGAAGGATATGTGCTAGGAGACCTTATAAAGGTATTGTCGAGTAAAAAGAAGCAAGATAATTCAGAGCATGTAAAAAGAGATATTAAAAGGGAGCTGCCAAAGGAAGAAAGCAGCATCGAAGGGAAATTTGCATATAATGAAATCAAAAGGAAAGCAGAGAAAACTAAAAATAAAAAGGGCATAAGGCTTGGAATTTTAGATGCTATAAAAAATAAGAGCAGACAGAAAAAACAAGATATAAAGGTGAATACGGATATACATGTACCTGATGAATTTATAGATAGTGATGAGCTGTGGCTTGATGAATTTGAAAGCGATGAGGACAAGATAGATGATAAGGCTGAGCCTATGACGCAGTTTCTAGCTGGGACAGGAAGTAGTATTAATGGGCATAAAATCCTAAGAGGCAGGCAGCCCGGACTTTCTGATATAGATATAGCCTACTATCCATTTGTAATAGGCAGACAGGATAGGATAAGCGACTATATAATCGACAGAGAGGGCGTGTCGAGGATGCATTGCAGGATAGATATGGAGGATGGAGAATACTATATAAGAGATTTAAATTCTCGAAATGGAACATTAGTTAATGGCATAGCACTTACTAATGATGAAAAAATTAGACTAAACGAAGGCGATGAAGTACAGATCGCAGACATGACATTTCAATTTGCGTAATATGGGAAAAATCTGGTATATATATGATATAATATATATCAGATTTTTTCTTTGTAGGAAACGGTTTTTGCCTTACAGAAAATTGCAAGCTATGAAAAATGGGTAGTTACCTAGGAATATTTCTATGATAAAAAAATGAACTAAATTTATAAAACAAAGCGAAGGGAGCAAGGCTTATGATAGATAATGATTGTATATTTTGTAAAATAGCATGTGGTGAGATACCATCGGCTACGGTATATGAGGACGATATGTTTAGAGTAATTCTAGACATGGGACCTGCTACAAAGGGGCATGCACTTATACTTCCAAAGGAGCATTATAAGGATCTAACTGTACTTGATGAAAAATATGCATCTAAGGCACTTGTACTTGCAGGAAAAATCGGAAGTGCTATGAAGAAGGCACTTGGCTGCAGTGGCTTTAATATAGTTCAGAATAATGGAGAGAGTGCTGGTCAAACAGTGCATCATTTCCATATACATATAATTCCTAGATATGATAATGGACCTGACATGGTTAGCTGGAAGCCGGGAAAGGCAGATACAGATGAGCTTAAAAATGTGGCAGAGGCTATAGGAAAAGAATTATAAATATGAATTACATGAAAACAAAGCAGATACCATATATTACATGGCTTCTGATAGCTGCAAATTTAATTTATTTTTTGATTGTTGAATTTACAGGTACATCAGAGGATACCATGCATATGATAAATATGGGTGCCTGCTATAGCCCTTTAGTAATATACAAGGGAGAATACTGGAGATTAATAGCAGCTATATTTATGCATTATGGTGTAGACCATATAGGCGGAAATATGCTTATGCTATTTTTAATAGGCGATAACCTAGAAAAGGCCTTAGGCAAAATAAAGTATTTTATCTTATATATGCTATCCGGAGTATTGGCAAATGTAGCCTCATGCTTTGTAGAGCAGCTAAGTCCAAGCTTTCCATATAATGCCGCTGCATCAGTAGGAGCAAGCGGTGCTATATTTGGAGTAGTTGGAGGACTTTTGTGGGCAGTTATCATTAACAAGGGAAGCCTTGACGATATAACTGCACCTGAGCTAATTAAAATTATAATAATTACACTTATATATGGCTTTGTATCGACAGGAATTAATAATACAGCCCATATAGCAGGCTGTATTAGTGGGTTTTTGATATCTATGATATTATATAGAAGACCTAAAAGCATATTGACTTGATTATAGACATTACGGATTCTACTCCATTAGAGGTATTGCTTTTAGACATTGCCTCGATATAGCTATCACGATTTTTATAGGTATCATGTATAGCAGCTAAAAGAGAGCTGTCTGTAAGCTCCTCTTCTGTAAAAACACATGAAAAGCCCTGCTTTTTATATGAAGCGGCATTGAGAACCTGGTCGCCCCTGCTGGCTGCACTTGATAGTGGAATAAGTATATTAGGCTTTTTAAGAGCAAGTAGCTCGCAGATAGTATTTGCCCCGGCTCTTGATATAACGACATCAGAAAGAGCAAAAAGATCCTTAAGCTCTGCGCTTACATATTCATATTGCTTGTAACCATTAGTGGTAGTAAGAGCATGGTCAATATTGCCCTTGCCGCATATATGGATAATATCAAAGGTGCTAAGAATATCCGCTAGGCAGCTGCGAACAGAAGTATTAATCTTAACAGAGCCGAGGCTTCCGCCTATAATAAGAAGCACAGGCTTGCTGCCAGAAAAGCCAGTTAAGGCTAAGCCAGCAGCCTTGCTTCCGCTAAGAAGCTCTGCTCTTATAGGAGATCCTGTAAGAACAGACTTTTCCTTAGGAAGATAATTAAGCGTCTCCGGAAAGTTACAGCATATTTTAGCTGCATATGGAAAGCAAAGCTTATTTGCAAGGCCAGGAGTTATATCGGATTCATGTACCACAACAGGTATGTGAAGCCTGTGTGCCGCTACAACAACAGGCACAGAAACAAAGCCGCCCTTAGAAAAAACTATATCAGGCTTATAAGACTTTAATATATGCCTTGCTTCAGAATATCCCTTTATAACTCTAAAGGGATCAGTAAAATTTTTAAGATCAAAGTAGCGGCGTAGCTTACCAGATGATATACCGCTATAAGGGATGTTTTCTTTTTCGATAAGTCCCTTTTCCATACCATTATATGTGCCTATGTAGCGTATATCAAAATCAAGCTCCCTTAGAGAGGGAAAAAGTGCTATATTAGGTGTTACATGGCCGGCAGTTCCACCGCCAGTAAGAATAATTTTTTTCATAAAACCTCCACATGAAAGGATATAATATTATGAATGTTACCACGATAGGAATTATAGGAGCTATGAGTGAGGAAGTCAATCAGCTTATAGACTCCATGCAGATAGAAAAAAAGGATGAGATAGCTGGGCTTACATTCTATGTCGGTGAACTTGGAAAAACGAAGGCAGTAGTTGTAAGATCAGGCATAGGCAAGGTCAATGCAGCTGCATGTACACAGATACTATGTGATATATATAATGTAAGCTGTATTATTAATACCGGTATAGCAGGCTCACTTGATAGCAAGATAGATATAGGCGATATAGTTATATCTAGTGATGCAATAGAGCATGACATGAACGTAAAAGCGTTTGGCTATAAAAGAGGCATTGTCCCACAGATGAGCTCTAGCATATATCTTGCAGATAAAGATCTGGTAGAGCTTGCATTTAATACATGCCTAAAGACTAATACAGATATAAATGCATACATAGGCAGAGTTGCATCAGGAGATTTGTTTGTATCGAGTAAAAAGACTAAGGATAGTATCAAGTCTGAATTTAATGCGCTGTGTGCGGAGATGGAGGGAGCTGCCATAGCACATGTGGCAAGCATCAATTCCGTGCCGTTTGTAATTATAAGAGCAATTTCGGATAAGGCAGATGGCACTGCAAGCGAGGATTATAGCGTATTTGAGCAAAAGGCAGCAGAGCACTGCAGCAGGCTGGTGATTGCACTTGCCGAGGCTATGGGGTAAGAGTGCAGAATAAAAAGCAGATATTTGAGACTAAAAATAGAACTTAACGGTAAAAGGAATATTATGGAAAATAAAATTTTATCAGTATCTATTGCAGCATATAATGTAGAAAAAACCTTGGATGAGGTTTTGACACCATTTTGTAATATAAATAACAAAGAAATACTAGATGTTATGATTATAGACGATGGTTCAAAGGATAGAACCAGTGAGATCGCATTAGAATATGTAAAAAAATATCCGGATATGTTTCGTCTAATAAAAAAGGGAAATGGCGGTTGGGGGTCTACATTAAATACAGGCTTTAAAGAAGCAAGGGGAAAGTATTTTAAGCAGCTTGATGGAGATGATTTCTTCTCGCTAGAAAATATGGATGACTTTTTGGAATATTTAAAAAAAGTTGATGCCGATATGATATATTCCCCTTTTGTTATGTTTGAGGATAAAACCAATGCGATTACCAGAGTTTGCGATTGGTGCAGCTTTTTTGAAAGAGATACGATATATTATTTGGATGAGGGACTAAGCTTTGTTCCGAATATGCATAGCATCACTGTAAAGGTGGACATATTAAGGAAAAACGAAATTACAATAACAGAGCACTGCTTTTATACGGATGTCGAGTTTATTATTAAAGCCTATAATTGTTGCGAAACCATGCTTTATTACGAGAAGCCCATATATTATTATAGAACTGCAAATGAGGGACAAAGCACGAGCGTTAATGGCCTTAAAAGGGATTACAAGGATCATGAAAAAATGCTTTTTTGTATAATTGATTATTATAAGCACAACGCTTTTGAGGAACAAAAAAGAAGAAATATAAGGCAGCGTATTATAGATGCCTGCAATATGCAATATGGTATTTATTGTATTTTGACTCAGAACAAAAAGCATAAAAAAGATTTTATGAATTTAGATGCTAGGCTAAAAGAATATCCAGAGTTTTATGATGGAGTTAGAGGAAGATTTATTTCACTCCTTAGAAGATTTGATTTTGCCGGATATGCTGTTATATCAAGACTAAAGGCTAACAGAGACAGAAAAAACAAATGGAATGTTTTTATGGAGTAGGATATGGAGAAGATTAGTGTAATAGTGCCTTATTATAATTTTGATGTATATTTACTTAGGAAATGTTTACTTAGCCTTATGGCTCAAACCTATGATAATGTCGAGGTGCTGGTTGTTGTTGATGGAGGCGATAAGAATATTGAGCGCGTAAAGGAATATTTTTCTGGAGGGGGTGTTGCAGGAAAAAATATTCGCTTTGAAAGGATAGAGCATGGTGGTGTTAGCAAGGCGAGAAACTACGGAATAGAGCATACGGGTGGAGAATATATTTCGTTTGTTGATAGTGACGATTTTGTAGAGGAAGTGTTTTTAGAAAAGCTATACAAAAAAATAAAGCATGCTGATATTTCTATATGCGGAGTTACTGAACGTGATTTCCCAACGATAGATGCCTGCATTGATACAAAGATATTTTTCTCCTTGCCAGCAATGTATAATCTAGACCAGTATACGAATTTTAGCGTAAATAAACTATACAAGCGGGATGTAATAGAAAAATATAATATATCATTTCCAGCTAATGTAGGATTAGGCGAGGATGCTTTGTTTTTAGCAGATTATTATGAGAGGATAAATCATATTTCTGTTTGTAGTAATCCGCTATATCACTACGTAACAAATCCGATATCTGCCACAAGAATATATCAACCTCAATACTGGGAGTGGGAGAAAAAAGTAATACACAGGCAGTGGGAGTTGTTTCACAAATATCCTTTGGCTGAGCGAGAATGTGATTATATGTATGCAAGGCTTTATTTTAAGTACAAGGGATTATTTGATTATTATCATAATTCGGGCGATAGGAGCTGCGGTAAATACATCCAGAATATTATTAAGGATAGCTTGTTTAAGGAGCTTACTAAGCGCTCCCATAAGCCAAGTGAATTTTGGACTAAAGAAATGATAAGAAATGTAAAAAAATGGAGAAGAAAATAGCCTTATTTACTAAGAACTAGCATAGGTGTATACTTAACTTAAAATAATTTATAGGAGAAGAAAACTATGGATAAGAATGTAAGCCTTAATTATTCGAAGGTAATGGATTTTGTATCAAAGGAGGAGCTAGAGAATATAAAAGCATCTGCCCTTACAGCTAAGACAACGCTAGATAGCAGAACTGGTGCTGGCTCTGGTTATCTAGGCTGGATAGACCTGCCTGTAAACTATGATAAGGAAGAGTTTGAAAGAATTAAAAAGGCTGCAGACAAGATAAAGAGCGACTCAGATGTGCTTTTAGTTATAGGTATAGGTGGCTCGTACCTTGGAGCTAGAGCTGCAATAGAATTTCTTACACATAGCTTTTATAATTCACTAGATAAGGATGCAAGAAAAACTCCGCAGATATTCTATTGTGGTAATTCTATATCATCTAAGTATATGGCAGACCTTAAGGATATGATAAAGGATAAGGACTTTTCTATAAATGTTATATCTAAGTCTGGAACTACTACAGAGCCATCTATAGCATTTAGAGTATTTAAGGAGCTGCTTATAGAAAAATATGGCAAGGAAGAGGCAAACAAGAGAATATATGCAACTACAGATAAGGCAAAGGGAGCTCTTAAGAATCTTGCAACAAGCGAGGGCTACGAGAGCTTTGTTATACCGGATGATGTAGGCGGAAGATATTCTGTACTTACTGCAGTAGGACTTCTTCCAATAGCTGCAGCAGGCATAGATATAGACAAGCTGATGAGCGGTGCGGCAAGCATGAGAGAGATAGCATTAAAGGCAGATTTTGAAAAAAATGATGTTCTTTTATATGCAGCTATTAGAAACATACTTCTTAGAAAGGGAAAGCATGTAGAGATAGTTGCAAACTACGAGCCTAGCCTTCATTATGTATCTGAGTGGTGGAAGCAGCTTTATGGAGAGAGCGAGGGCAAGGATCAAAAGGGAATATTCCCGGCAGCAGTAGACCTAACAACAGACCTTCATTCTATGGGACAGTTTATTCAGGATGGTGCAAGAATCATGTTTGAAACTGTTCTTAATATAGAAGAAAGCCCAGCTCAGATTATAATTAACAAAGAGGAGCAGGATATAGATGGAATGAACTATCTTGCAGGCAAGGACATGGACTTTGTAAACAAGTCAGCTATGAATGGAACTGTTCTTGCACATACAGATGGCAATGTTCCTAATCTTATGATTAATATTCCAGAGCAGAGCGAATACTATCTCGGCCAGCTATTTTACTTCTTTGAATATGCATGTGGTATAAGCGGATATATGCTTGGAGTTAATCCATTCAACCAGCCGGGCGTAGAAAGCTATAAAAGGAATATGTTTGCATTACTTGGAAAGCCAGGCTTTGAAAAGGAAAGAGATGAGCTGTTAAAGAGACTATAAATATAGCAGGGGGATCATAATCTATGGATCAGAATACAATAAATTATCCGGATTTTTTCGAGGCGGCAAAGCAGGCACTGCGAGATAGAGATGAACTAAAGCTGCAGGAGGAAAACCTTAGGGATGCCTGCGATGGTCTGGAAAAGGATCTGGAAGCAGAAAAAAAGCAGATGAATGATGCTATAGCCTTAACGATAAAAAAACGTCAAAGCGAGGTTACAAAAACCTACGACTCAGAGATAGAAGAGGGACAGGCTAAGCTTAAGAAGGCTGGAGCTAAAAGAGAAAAGGCAAAAAGCATAGGTGTTAAGGAGCGTATAGCTCAGGAAACAGCCTCTCTTAATGCAGAAAACAAGGAACTAGCTGAAAGCATAAAAACCTTATTTAAAAATAATAATGTTCCTGGTATATGTAATACAGACCTGTATTATACGATTTTCTTTCCACATAGATTTTTTGATTTTGTAAAGCTTATAATACTATTTGCGGTTATATTTGCACTTCTTCCTTGCGGTATATATTATTTCCTTCCGGCTAAGAAGCCTATATACCTAGTAATAATATATATAGCTATAGTACTTATATTTGGAGGACTTTATATAGCTATAGGAAATGCAACTAAGCTAAAGCACTTAGACATTCTTCTTAAGGGTAAGGGAATTCGAGATGAGATACATCTTAATAAGAAAAGAATCAAGACTATAACAACTAGTATACTAAGGGATAAAAATGAGTCTAAGTATAACCTTGCGGAGTTTGACGATGAGATATCTCATATCAATCAAGAGCTTGCAGATACGACCATGAAGAAAAAGGAAGCACTGCAGACCTTTGAGAATGTTACTAAGAATATAATCACAGATGAGATTACGGAAAATGCAAGGCCAAGGCTAGAGGAGATTACAGCAAAGCTGACAGAAACCAGAGTTCAGCTTAGAGATATAGAATCAAAAAGAAAGAGCAAGGTTCTTGAGATAACAGATAATTATGAGATGTATCTAGGCAAGGAGTTTCTTAATGCAGAGGGCATAGATGCACTTGCAGATATTATGGCACATGGAACAGCTGCCAATATAAGCGAGGCTATAGAGGAATATCACAAGCGAGAAGAGGAATAATGCTTACGATAGATAACAGAGAAGAAAAAAAAGCAGCACTTCGAAGCAATATGATAGATACAGAAAAAGCAGCTGCAAGACCTAAAAAAAAGAAAAAAAGAAAAGGCAGCTTTAAAAGAAAAATAGGACTACTTATAGTAGTCCTATGTGTGCTTTTAGTGGCAGCTGCAGGAGTATATCTTAAATTTGGAAAATTTACTAGCTATGAGGCTGTATGGGAGAAGCCATTAAGTAAGGGCAGCCTAGTTGGATATGTATATTATGGAGAAAATGTAGTCAAATATTCAAAGGACGGAGCATCCTACATAGGCATAGACGGAGAGCAAAACTGGACGGAAAGCTACGAGATAAAAAATCCTACTATAAGCGTTAACGGAGAGTATATAGCTATAGCAGACCAGCAGGGAACTACTATAGAGATATTTAACAAAAACGGACGAGTAGGAACGGCAAAAACCCTGCTTCCTATTACTAAGGCAGTTATTTCTCAGCAGGGAACAGTTGCGGCTATTATAGAGGATTCATCAGCAAGCTATATAACCTTTTATGCCAAGGACGGAAGTACGGTAGATGTTACAATAAAATCTATACTATCCGGTGACGGTTATCCAACTGATATATCACTTTCGCCAGACGGAACGCAGCTTATAGCGGCATACCAATATATATCTGCCGGTCAGCTGTGCGGACGAGTTGTATTTTATGATTTTTCAGAGATAGGTCAGAACATACCAAACCGACTTGTGGGTGGCTTTGATGAGCAGTTTGAAAGCAGTCTTATAGGCAGAGTTAGGTTTATAAATTCCACCTATTCTATAGCTGCAGCAGATACCGGACTTAGCTTTTTTACATCAAAAAATCTTGCATCACCGGAGCTTATAACAACTGTTAAGCCAGAGGGCGATATAGAAAGCCTTATGATTTCGGATAATTATGTAGGCATTATTTCAAAGGCAACCAGCAGCAATGCACAGCATGTGCTTGATGTTTACAAACCAAACGGTGGACATGTCTTCAAAAAGGATATAGATATGGACTACAGCAGTGCTGACATAGACGGCAATTATATATATATTGTAAGTGACAGCAGCTGTATGATTATAAGCACCGCAGGAGTTGTAAAATATAATGGAAGTCTGGATAAGTCTGCTATGAAGTTTAAAAAGGCTAAGCTTCCGGGTGAGTTTATATGCACTGGAGCAGAAGCAGTATATAAGCTTAGATTTCGGTAATAGCTAGGAGTT
This sequence comes from Bacteroidaceae bacterium, assembly GCA_963593765.1. Taxonomy (GTDB): domain Bacteria; phylum Bacillota; class Clostridia; order Lachnospirales; family Lachnospiraceae; genus CAVBBU01. Next base: position 31,527 of record CAVBBU010000001.1, read on the forward strand.
TGCATGGATAAGATATATATAGGGGTAGATGTAGGCGGTACAACTATTAAGCTTGGAGCATTTAACGGTAATGGAGATATTATAAAAAGCTGGGAGATAGCTACAGATAAAAGCGATAACGGAAAGCATATATTAGAGAACATTGCTACGGAGCTTCGAAGGCTTGCTATAGAGGAAGGTAAGACTATTTCATGCATAGAAGCAGTAGGCATGGGAGTTCCTGGTCCGGTACTTGAAGATGGATATGTAGAGGTATGCGTTAATCTTGGCTGGAGAGACATATATCCAGCTAGAGAGCTGTCTAAAATGATAGGCGGCATATTAGTTAAGGTTACTAATGATGCCAATATAGCAGCACTAGGTGAGGCTTGGAAGGGAAGTGCAAGCGGATATAAGGATGTCGTTTTGATAACACTTGGAACAGGCGTAGGCGGCGGCATAATTAAGGATGGATATATAGTAGCAGGCGGGCATGGCTATGCAGGCGAGCTGGGACATATGCATATGTATGATAACGAGAGCGAAAACTGTAACTGCGGAAGCTGTGGCTGCCTAGAGCAGACATCAAGTGCAACAGGTATAGCTAGACTTGCAAAAAGGGTTTTGAAGGATTCTTCTGTAGAAACCAGCATGAGAGACTTCGGCGATCTTATAACAGCTAAGGATGTAATTGACTGTGCAAAGGCAGGAGATAAAAAGGCAGAGGAGATTGTAGATACCGCATGCAAGTATCTTGGAATAGCTATTGCAAATATATCATATACCATAGACCCAGAGGTATTTGTTATAGGCGGCGGTGTATCTAAGGCTGGGAAATATCTGATAGATAAAATAAATAATGAATATAAAAAATACGCTATGCTCACTAAGGAGCATAGCGATATAGTGCTTGCAAAGCTAGGTAGTGCTGCCGGTATATATGGCGGTGCGAGATTAGCAATGCTTAGTTAAGCCTTGATATTAAAGCTTATAGCTATCTTAAACAGATCTCCATCTATATCTAGCTTAAAGCTTCCGCCTTGCAGCTCTGTTAATGACTTTGCTATAGAAAGTCCAAGTCCGCTTCCCTCTGTTGTTCTTGAAACATCACCTCTTACAAACCTTTCTGTAAGCTCGTCAGGGCTTATATTAAGGGGGCGAGAGGATACGTTTTTTGCAACAAGAGTTGCTGACCTCCCTTCTTTATCTACTGACATATTTATATAAACTCTAGAATTTTCTGCAGCATACTTACATATATTAGAATATATATTTTCAAGAACTCTCCACAGATGATTACCATCTGCCATTATTATTACAGGCTTTGATGGCAGTGATGCAACTAGGGAGAGATTTCTTTGAGTAAATCTTTCCTCAAACTCACCATTAGCCTGATTTATAAGCTCAACAAAATTTATAGGAACCATATTTAGCTGCATATTACCGCTAGATGCCTTGCTTGCCTCAACCAAATCCTCTGTAAGAGTTTTAAGATGCTGCGATTTATTATCAAGCACCTCAAGATATTCGCATAGCTTAGGATCTGTAGGATGCTCTCTTTTCATAAGGTCTATATAATTAATTATAGATGTAAGCGGAGTTTTTATATCGTGGGATACATTGGTTATAAGATCCGCCTTCATACGCTCACTCTTAACCTGCTGTGCTAGAGCCTTATCAAGTCCCTCACTTATATTATTAATAGTTGCGGCAACATCGGAATTTTTACCGCTAAATTTATCGAGCGGAAGCTGATAAGAGGTTTCACCGCAGGATATTTTTTTAAGTGCCTCGCTCATAGCATCTCTTTGCAGCTCTGACTTGTATAGCAGGTGAAAGGTTATAAAATCAAAAAGAATTATACCTAGTATCAAAAGAACTATTACAAATCTAAATATCAATGTATGCTCGGATAGTATAAGCACGGCAGTAATTATAAAGAGAAGAATATTAATAAATACAAATAATATGTATTTAATAATAAGTGTAGTAGTAAAGCCATGCTTAACCTCATATACAGTTAGCTCGGCTCTAAGCCTTTTTAGAGATGAGTGCTCCCACAAAATCCCTGCCTTGTACTGTCTAATTAATACAAAGAGAAAGAATAGACAGCATAGATAGATAAATATGCAGGCAGACATTTTTACTGCAAAGCCCCAGTGGTCTATAGGAACAAAAATATGCATAAGATCCGAGCCTGCACGCTCGTTTACAAAAAGAAATAGCATTATGCATATGCAGCAAAGAATAATCGTAAGCTCTGCTGAAATAGAATCTATATATAGAGTAAAACGATTAGGATCTCCCTTGTAGCTTTTACCACTCATGTATACCAAACATATAAAGGAAATAAGCATTACTATAAGGCTTGCACTCGTTGATAAAAGGCCTATAAAGTAGAGATTACGCTGATGCTTGTAATTAAGGTGCCCGTAGTATAAATCATCCTTAGCACTATAGGTGGTGTCGATAGCTATTATGCTTGTGTAGGCATTGTCATCGTCATCATCTGTGATATCATTTTTCTCGGATATATTAGTCGGGTTATATTCAAGGTCAGTTATTATGCTGTGTGTTTTAGAATCATATACAGCATACTTTCCATATCCGCTAGGCGGATTAGTAAGAGATGGCTCGTTCGTATATTCTGACGAATCATCAATTATCTTATACTTAAGGTTAGAAGCATTAACAGTGAATTTTTTGTAGCCCTTATAATACTTAGATATGCAATCAAGGCTTTCTGTTATAAGCCTAGTCATAGTCATATATGCATCGCCTGGTTCACTGATGGAATCATCGCCTACATAGGTTCTGTAATTAACAAGAACAAGTGATACTGGATTTTCTGTATTTATAGTAGGCTCTGTCTGTCCTGTTATGCTATAGTATTCGTCCAAGGCAAAGCCATGTGTTTTAGCATAGTTGATTACATCTCTGACGGTATAATCCCTATCAGATGAAGGCCCTTCATTTATACTAAACATCACATAGCTATAGTCTAGCGAATCGTCTGATTCAAGAATATTTTGGTATTTTATATAGTCATACAGCTCACGAATATCATTATCGATTATAGAAACAAAAGCCTGCGAGTCCTCGTAGGCTTCTGAATTAAGCCATGATATACCCTTTTTAAAATTATCATTACAATACAAAAGTGATATACCGGCTACAAATACCGCTAGTGCAATTAGATGTACAGTTACAGCTATTGCTTTTTTGATAACATAGTTAAGCTTGGGATTTTTTGGCTCTTTCATTGATTATTATCTACCTTATATCCAACTCCCCAAACGACCTTAAGATATCTAGGCTCACGAGGGTTGATTTCTATTTTTTCTCTTATATGGCTTATATGTACTGCTACTGTATTGTCTGCACCTATAGCTTCTTCATTCCATATCTTCTCATATATCTCATCTATAGAAAATACCTTACCGGGATTTCTAACTAAAAGTAAAAGTATATTATATTCGATAGGAGTTAGCTTAACGAGCTCATCAGAAACACGAACCTCCTTGGTGTCATCATTTATAACTAAATCACCGCAGCTGTATATGTGGGTGTCTGAGGTTGCATCCATATTGCCTAGCTGGGTATAACGCCTTAGCTGACTTTTAACTCTGGCAACTAGCTCCATAGGATTAAATGGCTTAGTAAGATAGTCGTCTGCACCTATGTTAAGTCCTAGTATCTTGTCTGCATCCTCAGACTTAGCTGAAAGCATAATAATAGGAATAGAGCTGCTTTCACGAATCTTAAGAGTAGTCCTGATTCCATCAAGCCCAGGCATCATAACATCGAGGATCAAAAGATCCACAGGAGTGTCCTCTAGTAGCTTAAGGGCTTCATTGCCATCGTAGGCAGTTAGAACCTCAAAGCCTTCGCTGCTAAGGTATATTTTTATAGCCTCTACTATCTCCTTGTCATCATCACAAACCAGTATTTTTTGCATATAAGCACCTCTTTATCGATATTTTACAATCGCTTTGCTATAATTATAACAGGATTTTAAATTAATGTATAACAAAAGATATAAGAATAAGGAAAGAAGATATGACAGACGAAGCATATATGAGGCTTGCCATAAGGGAAGCAAAAAAGGCTTGGAATATAGGAGAGGTTCCTATAGGCTGCATTATTGTATATGAGGATAAGATTATAGCAAGGGGCTATAACAAGAGAGTTGCAAAAAAAAGTGTACTTGCCCATGCGGAGATATTGGCAATAAAAAAAGCATGTAAAAGGATAGGCGACTGGCGATTAGAGGGCTGCACTATGTATATTACGCTAGAGCCATGTCCTATGTGTGCAGGTGCTATAGTTCAGGCTAGAGTTCCAAGGGTTGTTATAGGAAGTCTAAATCCAAAGGCAGGCTGTGCCGGCTCTGTACTTGATATGCTGCATGTAGATGGCTTTAACCACCAGGTTGATGTAACTAAGGGAGTGTGTGATAAGGAGTGCTCTGAGATGATGAAGGAATTTTTTAGAGAGCTGAGAAAAAGGAAATAGATATGCTGTTTGTGGGGAGCTACTCCGTTTTTTTGTTCGTATTGATGACCAGAAGTGCTTTGCCCCTAAAAGTTACGTATGCACATAAATTTATTGCATTTGCACATAAAGTTGCTATAATTAACAATATATACCATAGTGAGGAGGTATTATATGGCAAATATAAACATGACTATTAGGATAGATAGTAAAACAAAAAAAGATGCAGATAGGATATTTAAGAACCTTGGAATGACAACTAGCACAGCGATAAATGTTTTTTTAAGACAATCAATTATAAATGAGGGGTTACCATTTGAGATAATGTCTAAAAATCAGATGGAAAGATGGATTAGTAGAATACCAAGAATAGGATATAGAGATAAGGATGGATTCTTGGTACTGCCAAAGGAAGAAGATTACGAGGGAGATAGCATTTATGACAATTATAACCCAAACTCCAAGAGAAAAATGGAGCATATGGCTAGCGAAGGTTAAATATGATTATTCTAACCAAATAAAGAAACGACCTGTAGTAATTATAAATGACAATACTTTTGTTATTGAAGGCTTTAAAGTAACTACACATGAGCCAAGGAAAAATTATGTTGGTGAATACCCAATTATCAAATGGAAGGAAGCAGGACTTTTGTCTCCATCAACGCTACGATTAACAAAAATTGTAGAGTTAAGAGATGGCGATTTTGATTGTTGTTTAGGGAAGCTGCAAGATGAAGATATAAAAAACATAAAAGAACAAATATCTAAATTATTTGATTTATAAGAAGCCCTTTAATGTAAATTTAAAATCTAGTAGATTAAGAGTTAGATATGTGTTTGGCTGACACAGCCCTAATCCACATAAAAAAATCACTTAGACCATGAATCGGTCTAAGTGATTTTTCCTTATACAATAAAACCTGTCTTTATATATTTATCAACGCGGTGTTATTGTGCTGGATTTTCCTCAGTTGCTTCCACTGCTTCTAGTGATGCCTTCATAGCCTCAGCCTCCGCAGCAGCCTGAGCAGCAGCCTGTGCCTCTGCCTGAGCCTTCTGTGCCTGTATAACAACCGGGTCAGTAGGATCCCAGGTCTGGTCTCTAGGAATAGGTGTTTCTATAGCAGTCTTTTCTATAGGACCCTTGTTAGCAGAATCATAATAGGTTATAACCGGTGTTCCCATAGGTGCATTGTGATATACCCATGCAGCATCACCTGAAAGTAGTCTTATACATCCGCCAGAGATAGCATCGTCCATGTAATTATAGGTTATCGCATCCAGAGTGTAAGGTGACGGCGAATTATAATAAAGTATAGAATGTATTATAAAGCCACCGTTAAATCTGTTTAGATACTGACAGTAGATATTATCATGCATAAACTTCCAGTCATACTTAGCATATATCTTGTAGCTTCCTATAGGAGTATCAGGTCCGCAGGCTGCCATAAAGGTCTTGTATGGGATTATATATCCATTGTCTCCATCCTTAGCCATAACATATAGAGTTCTAGTTGCCTTGTTAAACTTAATCTGATAATCGCCGGTAAGTCCCATTAAAGGCTCTAGGTCTCTGCATGCTGAGCCGTCCTCGTTAAAGTAATACTTATATCCATCTACATACTGCCAGCCAGTTGCGATATTGCCCTCGATAAAGTAATACTGCTCATTGCCCTCGTATGCCCAGCCTGTATAAGCTCTGCCATCAAAGGTAGAATATCTTCTTATGCCATCAGCATCTATATACATACCCTCGTATGCAGGAGCTTCCATAAGAGTCTTTGTTGGCTGAGTAAATTCACATTGCTTATTCCAAAGAGCTACCTTAAGTGCGACTATATATGCATCTGTGCCTACAGTTCCCATGGTCTGACCATTCTTAGCCCAGTCAAGAACGGTACCATCACTTAATACTGCCTTGTAATATATATCATCGAGATTAGCAGTATAGCCCTTTATACGTATCTGAATTGCCTGAACCTTAGCATCTGTGCTGCCTGTGTTAGTACGCTCGTTTGAATTACACCAAATGCTCCAGCCCTCTGCTGCAGAGTATGTTCTATAATAATAACGGCCTATACCATTGTGTATCATATAGAACTTTGAAAAGCCGTCCTTTGAATAAGCGTAGGTGTTGTCATAGGAAGCACAAACAGCTATGTCTACACCGTCCTTGTTTTGAAACCTGTAATTAACAAAAGGAACAACGCCAAGTATGGGATCTGCAGGAGTGTTTCCTACGTCTAAGGCATCTAGGCCTGCACTGGCAACTACGCTGTCTAAATCCAGATTCTCAGGGACAGTTACACCTGTTATAGTAGATGGAACTCCGTTAGAGCCTTCATTTACAGTTCCAGAGGACTTGCTGCTACTAACGCCAGGTCCGATCTCCTCCTCTGCGAATACTGTCATGCTAGAGCAAACCATAGAAATAGCCAGCATTGACAAAGCAATGCCTTTTTTAATTGCGGATTGCATAAACTAAACCTCCCTAACTATATAAAATAAATTACATAAAATCCTACCACATAAAGCCCGAATATGCTATAAGTGGATAGACTTTTTATTAGAAATGCCTTAAAATTGTAAGGGAAATGATAAAAACAAGGGTAATTGTCGGATTATGAAGAGAAATAACGAAAAAATACTCGTTACAAGAGCATATATGCCGCCTATCGAGGAATATGAGACCTATCTAAAGAGAATATGGGATAGCAGGTGGCTTACAAATATGGGACAGCTCCACAATCAGCTAGAGGGCGACCTAAAAAAATACTTAGGAGTAGATGAGCTGGAGCTTTTTACTAATGGGCATCTTGCACTTGAGATGGCGCTTCAGGCATTGGAGCTTAAGGGAGAGGTTATTACGACTCCGTATACATTTGCATCTACTACTCATGCCATAGTAAGGCGGGGGCTAACTCCGGTATTTTGTGATATCAAGGAGAGCGACTGCACTATAGATGAGGAAAGACTAGAGAGCCTTATTACAGATAAAACCAGTGCCATAGTTGCGGTACATGTATATGGATATATATGCAATGTAGAAGCTATAGAAAAAGTAGCTAAAAGGCATGGACTTAAGGTTATATATGACGCGGCACATGCTTTCGGAGTCAGCCTAAATGGAAAAGGCATAGGAAGCTTCGGAGATGCCAGCATGTTCTCCTTCCATGCAACGAAGGTTTTCCATACTATAGAGGGCGGTGCTGTTTGCTTTAAGGATAAAGAGCTAAAGGGCAGACTTTATCAGCTTAAAAACTTCGGAATACTGGATCAGGAAACGGTAGCCTATGTAGGGGGCAATGCAAAGATGAGCGAGTTTCAGGCAGCCATGGGGCTTTGCAATCTTAAACATATGCCTGAGATTATAGAAAATAGAAAGAGGCTTACAGAGCATTACAGGCAGCTGCTCTCAGACCGTAGCGGTATCAGGCTTATAAAGGAGCAGGAGGGCGTTAAATATAATTATGCCTATATGCCGGTTATATTTGACGGAGCTTATAATAGAGATAAGGTATTTAATGCATTAACGGAGCAAAATATATATCCAAGAAAGTATTTCTATCCCTGCGTTAATGCATATGATTGCTATAGGGATAGATATAATGAGGACGACACTCCAGTAGCAAAGCGCATATCTCGCAGCATACTGACACTTCCTTTATATCCGGATTTGGATAGTAATGTAGTAGATAGGATATGCGATATCATAATTAAGAGCAGGTAAAAATATGGATACGGTTCTTATAACAGCGATAGGCTCATTTTCTGCAGCCATAGCCATCAAGACATGCAAGGAAAAACTAAATATGAGAGTAGTTGGCTGTGATATATATGATAGAAAACTTATAGCCTCATCAAAGGATGTAGATGCATTTTATCAAGCACCATATGCCAGAGACCATGACAAATATTTGGAATATGTATATGACATATGTAAAAAGGAAAATGTAGGATATATACTTCCATCAACTGATGATGAGGTAGATGTGCTTAATGAGCATAGACGGGAGCTTAGTGCTCTTGGAGTAGTGCTTTGCCTATCTCCATATGCAACTATACATATATGTAGAGATAAGCTTTTAAGTGCTAAGACTATTCCGGATATAATAGAAACAAGCTGCTATAGTGAGGGCATGGAGCTTAAGTATCCATGCGTTCTAAAGCCATTAAATGGAAGAAGCAGCATAGGCTTATATAAGCTTTATAGTAAGGATGATATGCCATCTAAGCTAGAATGTGGTAATTATATAGTACAGCCACTTATAGAGGGTGATATAGTAACGGTTGACATCGCAAGGCATAGCAAAGCAAGACATATAGAGCTGCTGCCTAGAAAGGAGCTTCTTAGAACCTATAACGGAGCAGGACTTTCTGTGCATGTATTTAGAGATGAGGCATTAGAGGATAGGTGTAAGCAGATAGCAAACCTTTTAGACATTCAGGGTAGTGTTTGCTTTGAATTTATACAAGATAGAGAAGGTGCTTACCATATGCTAGAGTGCAACCCAAGGCTTTCTGGCGGAGTGGCATTTTCATGTATGGCAGGGTATGATTTTGTTAAGGCACATTTTGATGCATTTATGGTAGATGATATAGAAATGCAAAGGGATGTTAAGGATATGTATATAGCAAGAAGATATACAGAATATATAATGGACTAGATATGAATTATATTACAAGGAAAATGCTTGGATCAGATGAGAATATAGCATACAGAGGCATAGTCTGGAACATGCTAGGCAGTGCTATATATGCAATTACAAGTATGCTGCTAGGCTCTGCTGTAACTAGAATTATAGGTGCAGACCTCGGTGGTATATTTTATTTTGCATTTTCTACCTTTGGTCAGCAGATGTATATAATTGCATATTTTGGGATGAGACCTATTCAGTCAACTGATACAGCATATAGATATAGCTTTGGGGATTATATAAGCTTTAGACTTGTTACTGCTGTTGCTGCATTACTTGGTGGACTTTTATACATCATTGCAGTTAAGGCAAGCCCTGTAAAGGTGGCAGTTATTATGCTTATGGTCTGCTATAAAATTATAGATGCTATAGCTGATTGCTATGAGTCGGAATATCAAAGAGATGGCAGACTATATATGACAGGAAAGAGTATGGCATTTAGAACGCTTCTTTCTGTATGTGGATTTTTAGCAGCACTGCTTTTATCTAGGGATATTATTATAGCAAGCATAGCGGCTATTTTTATGCAGGCAGCAGGCTTATATATATTTTGCATTATACCTATAAAAGCAGTTGGGGGAGCAGATACATATAGACATATAGGCAGCATAAAAAAATTATTTAATGAGGGGAAATGGCTGTGCCTTTCATCATTTTTGGATCTGTATATATTTGCTGCGGCCAAGTATGCGGTAGATGCATATATGGAGCCAAGTGCAAGCAGTTATTTTTCTACTATATTTATACCGACATCTATTATTAATCTTATGGCAGGCTTTGTGATAAGACCGGTACTAACAACACTGTCTAAGCATTATGATGATAATGATATTAAGGCATTTAAAAAAATAGTTATAAAAATAGCTCTTCTTATAGTCGTTATGACAGCAGCAGCTATGCTTCTAGCAGCAGTATTTGGCATACCTGTACTTTCGTGGCTGCTTGGGGGTGAGGCAGGTGCTATGCTTGCTCCATATAGAGGGGCACTTGTTATGGTTATACTTGGCGGAGGCTTTTATGCGATATTAAATCTTCTTTATTATGTACTTACTATAATAAAAAAGCAGCTTTCTATATTTATTATATATGTTTTTGGCTGCGTAGCTGCGTGGCTTTTGTCAAGACATATGGTACTAAAGGCTGGAATAGACGGAGCTGCTATTAGCTATACTATACTTATGATTTTTGTGACTGCAATGTTTGCTGGGGTATGCATAAAGGGCTTAGCAAGGAGAGGGTGATGCTATGGATATAAGCGTGGATATTCTTATTCCGACATATAAGCCGGATGATAGATTTATAGAGCTGATTAAAAGACTTAAAAGGCAAACTATTAAGACTAATAATATTATTATAATTAATACAGATAAGGATAAGTGGAGAGAGCTTCATATAGACGATAGGCTCTTAGAAACAGGAATTACAGAGGGCTTTGAGGTACATCATATAGAAAAGAAAGCTTTTGATCACGGGGCAACGAGAAATCGCTGCGTAGAATTATCTAATGCAAAATATTTTATATGTATGACTCAGGATGCTACTCCAAAGGATGATAAGCTTATAGAAGAGCTGGTGCAGCCTATGGAGAGCGACAAGGATATAAGGATGTCCTATGCAAGGCAGCTGCCATATAAAAGCAGTAATCCTATAGAGGTATATACAAGGCTTTTTAATTATCCGCCGAAGTCACTAATTAAGAGTAAGGCTGATAAGGATAAGCTTGGAATTAAGCTTTACTTTGCATCAAATGTATGCTGTGCATATGATAGGGCTACCTTTGACAGGCTTGGGAGCTTTCCGGAGAATGTTATACTTAATGAGGATATGCTATATGCTAGAAAGGTAATAGAGGCTGGATATAAAATAAAATATTGTGCACAGGCACAGGTATTTCATTCGCATGAATATAGCGGACGTATGCAGCTTAGGAGAAATTTTGATATAGCAGCAAGTCAGGCTATGAATCAAGAGGTATTTGGCGAATTAAAAAGTGAGTCAGAAGGGATAAAGCTGGTTAAGAAAACGGCAGCATATCTTATAAAAAACCACAAGGCATTATATATTCCTAGTCTTATATGGATAAGCGGCTGCAAGTATATAGGATATAGGCTTGGCAAGCATTACAAGAATATTCCTATAGGAATAAGAAAAGGGCTGTCTATGAATAGCAGCTTTTGGGAGAATAAGAATGAATGATATACTGATTATCATACCGGCATTTAATGAAGAGGGCAATATAAAGCAGGTAGTAGATAAGCTTATCTCTAATTATAGTCAGTATGATTATATTATAATAAATGATGGCTCTACAGATAATACATCTGAGATTTGTCATGCAAATAATTATAATATAATAGACCTGCCAATCAACCTTGGACTTGCAGGAGCATTTCAAACAGGTATGATGTATGCTAGTAAAAATGGTTATAGCTATGCAGTTCAATTTGACGGTGACGGACAGCATGAGGCTTGCTATATAGAGGATATGAAAAAAAGAGCTAAGGAAGGATATGATATAGTTATTGCATCTAGGTTTGCAAATAAAAAGAAGCCTATTAGTATGCGAATGCTTGGAAGTAATATAATATCACTTGCTATATTTCTTACGACAGGCAAGTATATAAAGGATCCCACATCAGGCATGAGAATGTATAACAAGTCGCTTATAGATGAGTTTGCATATAGGCTTAATTATGCACCTGAGCCGGATACCGTATCATATCTTATAAAGCAGGGCGCTAGAGTAAGTGAGGTGCAGGCGCATATGAATGAAAGGCTTACAGGAGTTAGCTATCTAACACCTATCAATGCAGCCAAATATATGATTAGAATAGTAATTTCTATATTATTTATTCAAAACTTTAGAAGGAGATAGCTATGTCAATAGAGCTAAGAGTGATGCTTATAACAGCCTCACTTATATCACTTGCATATGTGATAAGAAAAATAAGAAAATCAAAGATGAGAATAGACGATGCAGTTTTCTGGATTATATTCTCTGCTGTGCTTATAGTCCTTTCGATTTTTCCTGTTATAGTATATAAGCTATCAGAATTAGTCGGGACAAAGTCGCCTGCAAATCTTATATATCTTATAATAATAGCAATTATGCTAATTAAGATATTTACTATGAGTATTAGAATGTCAGCATTAGAAACAAAGCTTATAGAATTAACACAAAAGGTGGCATTAGATGAGTATGACAAAAGCGATAAAGGGCTATAAGAATATTTTTATAGCTGTGCTTATTTTTATAATTATAGCTGCGTGGCAGTATATAGATGTTCTTGACGGAACACAGGCAACAGGGCATATGTATTTGCGTAAGATATATGTGATTGTAAGTATTGCGTGTATACTTGTTGCAGCTCTTAGTACAGCCCTGCTTACAAAATGGCAAATAGATAAAAAGCAGATAAAAAAATCAGTTGGACTTGAATATGTATTTGGCATTGTAGCGATGCTTCTTGGCATAATATACATGGCAGTGCTTCCTGTGCTTTCTGCTCCTGATGAGGTAAGGCATTTTATAAGTGCATATAGAATATCAAATATAATTATGGGGCAGCGTGCTATGACGGACGATGGTCATGTGATCGTACGTGGCTGTGACTACTACCTAGAGGATATGGATGGAACGCCGATTTCGCCAGAGGAATGGGAGAGTAATAGCTATGATGATATAGGTGACAGACTCGCCTCAAAAAAGTTTCTTGGCTTTCCATTATATGAAGATACGTATGAATATATATATGAATGGGATAATATATATAATGATAAAAGCACACCGGAGTATGCTATCTCTTTCACCACATGTAACAGTACGTCACCGCTTGCATATGCACCGCAGGCTTTAGGAATAAGTATGGCAAAGCTTATAAAGCTTAAACCGGTAGAGCTTGCTACATGCGGAAGAATGGCAAATCTTATATTCTATGTTTTGGTAATAATGCTTGCTATACATCTTATTCCATTTGGAAAGAGCATAATATTTGGCGTTAGTATACTTCCTATGAGTCTTCACCTTGCAGCATCTATGTCATATGATGCGGAGATAATATCGCTTAGTATGCTTTTTATCGCAATGGTTTTACATATAGCATATAAGGCTCAAACTGTTAAACTATTGCATATAATTGCACTTTGCATAGTAATGGCTTTGCTAGCACCATGCAAGATAGTATATGGTGGCTTAGCTTGTCTCATGCTTTTGATACCAAGAAAAAAATACAAAAATATAGCATATATGATAATAGCTATATTTGCAGTAATAGCTGCTGCGGCAGCAAGCATTTACCTAGTTAATTTTACCGCTGTGAATGCATATGCTAGTGCAAGCACCGACTATGTTATATATTCAGGTGAAAGCGGATATACATTATATGAGCTGATACATAGGCGAGTATTTACATTAAAAATATTATATCAAACGCTTATATATAATGCCGAGGTTTTACATACCTCGATGATAGGAAGCCACCTAACAGCATTAGATCCTGTAATAGGAACTCCTTATGTACTTGTTGTTTTATATACGGTTGGACTAGTTATACTTGGACTTAAAAAACCAAATCAAGGCGTGCGAGTAACCGCAGCAGGACGTATATGGATAGCTATGACAGTCCTTGCGATAGTTGGCGGAATATGTATAGCTATGCTTATTACATGGACACCGAGATATTCAACAAGCATAGCAGGAATACATGGACGGTATTTTCTTCCTGTTCTTCCGCTTGCCATCATGCTTTTTGAAAATAAGTATGTAAGCTGTAATGGCGATTTTGATAAAGCAATCCTTAATATGTTTGTATGCTTTAATCTATACACACTTATACGAATGTATTCGATTGTTTGCTTAAGGCTGCCGGCGTAGCGATATAGTATAATGCTTTAAAATATGATAAAATACAAAAAGCTTATAGAAAGGTATAAATTCAATGAGTAAGATAACAGTAACTACATGTGACATAGAAGGCTTATGCGTTATAGAGCCTAAGGTATTTTTGGATAATAGAGGCTACTTTATGGAGACATATAATAAAAATGATTTTGCCGAGGAAGGCCTTAATATGGACTTTGTTCAGGATAATCAGTCTATGTCTACAAAGGGAGTTTTAAGAGGGCTGCATTTCCAAAAGGAGCATCCGCAGGGAAAGCTAGTTCGAGTTGTAAGAGGCTGCGTTTTTGATGTTGCAGTAGATTTAAGAGAGGGAAGTAAAACTAGAGGCAAGTGGTTTGGAGTAGAGCTTTCTGCAGAAAATAAGAAGATGTTTTATATTCCTGAGGGCTTTGCACATGGCTTTTTGGTTTTGTCAGATGAGGCAGAATTTACCTATAAGTGTACCGACTTCTACCATCCGGGAGATGAGGGCGGCATAAAGTGGGATGATCCGGATATAGGAATAAAGTGGCCTATAGAGGATGGAATGAAGCTAAACCTATCTGATAAGGATATGAAGTGGGGCAGCTATAAGGAGTATATAAAGTAATGAAGGAGCTTATAACTCTTGCTAAGGAAGGATATGCGAAAAGGCGTATAGTATGGGATTTGGCAAAGGCGGATTTTAGGAAACGATTTGTCGGATCCTATTTTGGCGTTGTATGGATGTTTGTTCAGCCTATAGTTACAGTGCTTATATATTTTCTTATATTCCAGATGGGCTTTAAAAGCGTTCCGCCAGTTCCGGGAGCACCTTATGTTTTGTGGCTTGTCCCGGGAATCGTTCCATGGTTTTATTTTGGCGAGGCATTAAACCTAGGAACAAACTGCCTGCATGAGTATCATTATCTTGTAAAGAAGGTAGTCTTTCCGGTAGAGCTTCTTCCTATTATAAAGCTTATATCTTGTCTTATAGTACATGTTATTTTTGTATTTATAATGATAGCTATGTACTTTGCATATGCAAGGCTTCCTATGCTTAGTTGGTTTATGATTATATATTATTCATTTGCACTTTCCGCTTTCTTACTTGGACTAATATATATAACAAGTGCTATCAATGTTTTCTTTAAGGATATGCTGCAGATAGTTGGAATTGCACTTCAGTTTGGAATGTGGCTTACACCTATTATGTGGGATCCGAGTATGTTTCCGCGTATACCGGCATGGGTAGATAAGATATTAAAAATCAATCCTATATATTATATAGTTACAGGCTACAGAGACAGTATGCTAACAGGCAACTACTTTTGGCAAAGACCTATGCTTACAATATATTTTTGGATAGTTACATTAATGCTATTTATGATAGGCTTTAATATGTTCAACAAGCTAAAGCCGCATTTTTCTGATGTATTATAATTTGGGAGAGCTATATGCAAAACGAGCTTGCTATATCCGTTAAGGATGTTACAAAGGTATATAAATTATATGATAAGCCTATAGACAGACTTAGAGAAACGCTTAGCCTAACGCATAAGGAATATCATAAAAAATTCTATGCTCTAAAGGGGCTTTCCTTTGATGTAAAAAAGGGTGAAACCGTAGGAATAATAGGCACTAACGGATCAGGAAAGTCTACTATACTTAAAATAATAACTGGGGTTCTTAGTCCGACAACAGGAAGCGTAAGGGTAAGCGGAGTTATATCAGCACTGCTAGAGCTTGGTGCTGGCTTTAATATGGACTATACCGGAATTGAAAACATATACATGAATGGCACTATGATGGGCTTTACAAAGGAAGATATGGATAAAAAGCTAAGTGCCATTTTAGAATTTGCAGACATAGGCGACTTTGTATATCAGCCTGTTAAGACATATTCATCTGGTATGTTTATACGACTTGCCTTCGCACTTGCGATTAATGTAGATCCGGAGATACTTATCGTAGATGAGGCATTGTCCGTGGGAGATGTTTTCTTTCAGGCAAAGTGCTATAAAAAAATGGAAAGCATGATGAAGCATGGAGCAACTATACTTATGGTTACTCATGATATGGGCAGTATAATTAAGTATTGTAACAAGGTTGTTCTTTTAAACAAGGGAGAGTTTATCGCACAGGGCAGTGCCGGAGATATGGTGGATCTGTATAAGAAGATACTTGCAGGTCAGTTTGAAAAGCTGGGCGATGAAGAGGGTATAGATGGCAAAGCAGAGAGCATGCAGGATAGTCCTAAGGCATCTAAAGGCTCTAGCCTTATGAAATCAGAGCTCACACTTAATCCTAGTGTTACGGAGTATGGGGATGGTAGGGCAGAGATAGTAGACTTTGGGCTTATAGATAAAAAGGGAAGTGTAAGCAGCCTTCTGATAAAGGGCGAGGAATTTACCATAAAGGAAATAATAAAATTTAATACCAGCATAGACATGCCTATATTTACCTATACTATAAAGGATAAAAAGGGCACGGAGCTAACTGGAACTAATACTATGTTTGAGGGCTGTGATATAAGGGCAGTTAAGGCAGGAGATACCTATGAGGTAGAATTTACACAAAGGATGAACCTACAGGGAGGAGAATATCTTTTGTCTATGAGCTGCACGGGATATGAGGACGGACAGCATGTTGTATATCACAGGCTGTATGATGTAGTAAATCTAACTGTAATATCAAATAAAAATACAGTTGGTATATATGATATGGAATCCAAGGTAAAGGCGAATTTTATAGCAGGATAATATTATGGACAGATATAAGGAATATATAAGCTTAATAGAAAAGTATAAGGACGATGAAAAGCTTCTTCTTAGAAACAATCCGTCACTGGATGTTTTGCGTGCATTTTCACCGCAAAGACAGGGACTTATAGAGTGGATACCGCTTGATAATGTTGCATCGGCACTTGCTATAGGAGCTGACAGCGGAACGCCTATAGAGCTGCTGCTTAAGAAGGGAATAGAGCTTACCTTGCTTCTTGATGATAAGGATATGGCAGAGTATATACTTTGCAGATATAAAAAATACGAAAAATGCTTGCAGCTTGTTTTTGATAAAGAAGCATTGGCTAGCAAGAGATATGATAGTGCATGGCTTATAAGCTGTGATAAAAGGTATACTAAGGGCGATATAGAATTTGCTAGGGATCATATAAAAGAAAATGGCAGGCTTATATATGCAACCGCAAATAGATATGGTATGAAATATCTTGCAGGAGCCGAGCTTCCTATTAATAATAATTCATTAAAAAATGCAAAGGAATATATGCCGGATGCTGATGTATATTTTCTTATGCCAGATATATATTTCCCAACAGGCATATATACAAAGGATCATATGCCCTCTGTAGAGGATGTTAAGGGCTACATACCTGCATATGATGATACAGAATATGCTGGAATAGATCTTGCAGATAAGCTTTCTGACGCTATACAGGATGGCTGCTTTGAGGAATATGCAGGCGGATATGTTTTTACTTCATAGGAAAGTGCGTCCTATGAAGTAAAAACGCTCCGCTTTGGATCGCACTGCGGCAAAATGGAAGATGTCGCTAAAGCGACCCGCCGCAGGCGGAGAATCCTGCGAAGCAGGATTCTTATTTTAAGTAGGTGATAAAAATGAAACCGATATATATAAAATATAATCGTACTAGAAAAGAAGAATATCAAACAAAAACTGTTATTCTAAAGCAGGATGATGGAAGCCTTATAGTACAAAAAACAGCATTATATGAAAATGGAAAAGAGCATATAAAAAATATGCTTGATAATTATAATAAGCTAAAGGACGGAAATGTTTTTTATCTTAAGCCGCAGCTATCTGAGGATGGCTTTACAGCTACATATGAATATGTAGAGGGTGAGAGCCTTACGCATAAGCTTATATGCGATATAGCAAAGGGCGGCGATGAACTCTCTACACTAAAAGCAGCGATTGATAGAATACTCGATAATGAAAAGACAACTAATATAGATGCTATATTTGATAATTTTATTGTTAATGCAGATAAGCTTATAGGTATAGACTACGAGTGGGTATATGATGGCGATTTTAGAGACTTTGCTACCTATAGGATACTCCATGATTTTTATAACAAGGCGAAGGATATGCTTAAGGAGCCAAATGAAGATGAATTCCTTGAGCTTTTTGGCATAGATAAAATTAAGAAGGATGCATATATAAAAGAAGAAAAAGAATTTCAGGAAGGCATACATGCGGACAATCAAATAATATATCTGGACAATTATAGAGTTGTGCAAAGAACTGCAGGACAGATGAGGGAGCTTGAAAAGGAATACAAGCTTCTTAAGGAGCGTGAAGAAAGAATAAGCTCCCAGTTTAAAAGAACAGAAAAGCAGATCAAAAAAATGATCGAGGTTAAAAGGCTTACAGACAATCATATAGATAACCTTGATATAATGATAAAGAATTTGAAGCATGAAAATGAAGAGCTGGCAAAGGCATTTAATTATTACAGCAGTCATGCCTCACTTCCAACAAGAGTAAAAAGAAAGCTATCTACTATATATAATAAGGCATATCCAAAGGGCTCTATAAAAAGGAAAAACCTTGACTATAAGAGATATGCAATTATCCATCCTATTAAGTATTGCCATATGATATTTAGTGAAGAGGGAAGAAATCTTATAGATGGTGATTATAAGATAGGAGATATCTATAAGCAATATGGAAGGCTTAAGGTGCCTTATTTTGAAAAGCCGGAGGTAAGTATAATCATACCTGCATATAATCAGGTCGGATATACATATGCCTGCGTGCAGTCTGTTATAGAATTTACTAAGGACATAGCATATGAGATTATATTAGCTGATGATGTATCGACAGATGCAACTAAGGATATAGGAAATTATATAGAGGGGCTTGTGGTTTGTAGAAATGCTACTAATCAGGGCTTTCTTAGAAACTGTAATAATGCGGCAAAAAGTGCTAGGGGCTCTTATATAATGTTCCTAAATAATGATACAAGGGTTACTGAAAATTATCTTAGCTCACTACTTAGACTTATAAAATCAGATCCAAGCATAGGCATGGTCGGCTCTAAGCTTGTATATCCTGATGGCAAGCTTCAGGAGGCAGGCGGTATTATATGGAGCGATGGCTCTGGCTGGAATTATGGAAGAAATGATGATCCTGATAAGTGCGAATATAACTATGTAAGAGATGTGGACTATATATCTGGCGCATCTATACTTCTTAGCACGGAGCTTTGGAATAAAATAGGTGGCTTTGATGATAGATATGCACCGGCATATTGCGAGGATTCAGATCTTGCATTCGAGGTAAGGAAGGCAGGAAAGAGAGTAGTATATCAGCCGCAGTCTGTAGTTATACATTATGAGGGAGTATCTAACGGAACAGATACACATGGAAGCGGATTAAAAAAATACCAGATAGAAAATAGCAAGAAGCTAAAGGAGAAGTGGGCAGATGAGCTTAAGGAGCAGTTTGATCATGATGACAATCCAAATCCATTTAGAGCTAGAGAAAGAAGTAAGGACAAGAAAATTGTCCTTATCGTAGACCATTACGTTCCTACATTCGATAAGGATGCAGGCTCTAAAACCACATATCAATATATAAGACTTTTGTTAAATAAGGGCTATGAGGTAAAATTCTTAGGAGATAATTTCCTGCATGAGGAGCCTTATACAAGCACCCTAGAGCAGCTAGGAGTTGAGGTTTTATATGGAAAGGATATGCAGGTAAATATAATGAACTGGATAGAGGAGCATGCTAGTGACCTGCACCTTGTATATCTAAACAGACCGCATATAGCTTCTAAGTATATAGACTTTATAAAGGATAGGACTAATATAAAGGTTATATATTATGGACATGACCTACATTTTCTTAGAGAGGATAGAGAGTTTAGGCTGACCGGAGATCCTCAAAATAAAGAGGACAGTGAATACTGGAAGAGCGTAGAGCTTTCGGTTATGTATAAGTCGGATATGAATTATTATCCATCATATATAGAAAAGGAATATGTACAAAGCATAGATAATACTATACCGATTAAAGCTATAACAGCATATGTATATGATAGCTTTGAGAAGATGGAATATAAGCCTGAAAATAGAGAAGGGCTGTTATTTGTAGGAGGCTTTTCTCACAAGCCTAATGCAGACGCTGTGCTTTGGTTTGTAAATAATATCTGGGGAAATATTTACGATAAGCTGCATTGCAATTTTTATATAGTTGGTTCACATGCACCAGAGGAGATAACAAGCCTTAATAATCCTGATAAGGGAATAATAGTTAAAGGCTTTGTAAGCGATGAGGAGCTTAAAGAGCTGTATAAGAGCACAAGAATAGTTGTAGTTCCGCTTAGATATGGAGCCGGCGTTAAAGGAAAGGTTATAGAGGCGCTGTATTACAGCAGCGTGGTTGTAACTAATTCTATAGGTGCTGAGGGAATAGAGGATGCAGCTAGTGTTATGGCTATAGAGGATGAAGGAAAGGCTATGGCTGATAAGATAGTTGAGCTTTATAATGATAAGGAAAAGCTTGTAGATATGTCTAAGGCTGCGTTTGAGTATATAAAAAAGCATAATAGTATCGATGCGGCGTGGGATATAATTAAAGAGGATTTTGAGTAAAGGCAAGCCCTCTTCGTAGTACATACGTATAATGCAGGTATATTAGTATTATTTTTATATGCTTTATATAAGATCCCTGCATATATGTGCCAAGGCTCAGGTTGTTTTGCTCCCCATTTTATATAAATCTTCGTTTTCTTCATAAGCAATCGAAAATATCCCAAACTTGCACCGCCTTTGATTGACGAGCGTTGCTCGTCTTGGCGGTGCTTCAACAGTGGGATATTTTCGATAATCAGAAAACTCACATTTATTAAAATGGTGTCGCAAAACAAATTCGCTTGGTCACATATATGCAGGTTTTATTCTATCTCTATTTTAAGCTTTTATATTATAACCCATCAACAGTCGTATATTCCGAATAAAGCAGTGCTCGCAGCTACGCTGGAAACCGCTATGCGCTGCTCACACTCTTTATTCGGATATACTCTGAATTCTAATTTTGAGGCAAAATTAAGCTTATTTATTTTGAGAGCATAAGCCCTCGAGCAGA
>CAVBBU010000002.1:0-49045 GCA_963593765.1 Bacteroidaceae bacterium
ATGGTTGCTAAAGCAACCGCACCTCGGTGCGAGAATGTGCCAAGGCACATTCTATTAAATCTTCGTTTTCTTCATAAGCAATCGAAAATATCCCAAACTTGTGCCCCTTTTGATTGACGAGCGTTGCTCGTCTTAGGGGCACTTCAACAGTGGGATATTTTCGATAATCAGAAAACTCACATTTATTAAAATGGTGTCGCAAAACAAATTCGCTTGTCACATATATGCAGGTTTTACTTCATTTCTAAATACATATAATTTTTTACTAGATATTTAGAATCCAAGCCCTCAAGCAGACACATACTATTATGCAGGGCATGTGCGAGGCTGGTTCTTAGCCTGCGTACTTTGCAGGCTTAGAACCACTGCTCGAGCACTAGAGTGCGAACGTACCTGCATTATACGTATGTGCTGCTAAGAGGGCGTACATATTGATATACAACAACCTGAGTCTTGGCACATATATGCAGGAATAGTATTATATATCGCATTGTGCGAACGCACCTGCATAATACGTATGCACTGCTCGAGGGCAGCACGTTGCCATTTTAGCGGTTTTCCTTGACACGAAACCTGCGAAAGGATATACTGTTATGGCGTGTCTAAAACGCTGTCTTTTTTGTTTTGCTAAAAAAGAGGGCGGACACACAGATGCTGAAATTACAGCAACCACAGAAAATTATCATAAGGAGGTGAAAACAAGCATGCCATCATTTAACCAGTTAGTTAGAAAGGGCAGACAGACATCTACAAAGAAGTCTACAGCACCAGCACTTCAGAAGGGATT
The DNA here is from genome assembly GCA_963593765.1 of Bacteroidaceae bacterium. GTDB lineage: Bacteria > Bacillota > Clostridia > Lachnospirales > Lachnospiraceae > CAVBBU01. Next base: position 788 of record CAVBBU010000002.1, read on the forward strand.
TAATTCTCTCCATAAGAAGGCAACAGACGTAAGCTCTCCTCAGAAGAGAGGCGTATGTACAGCTGTTAAAACTGCTACACCTAAGAAGCCTAACTCTGCACTTCGTAAGATCGCCAGAGTAAGACTGTCTAACGGCATTGAGGTAACCAGCTATATACCTGGAGAGGGACACAACCTTCAGGAGCACAGCGTGGTACTTATAAGAGGCGGAAGAGTTAAGGATCTGCCTGGTACAAGATACCATATCGTTCGTGGAACACTGGATACTGCAGGTGTTGCAAACAGAATGCAGGCTCGCTCTAAGTACGGCGCTAAGAAGCCAAAGGAAAAGAAGTAATAAGTAATTAGGAATTAGGTAACATTTTAAAAGTGCCGGCTGTGATAATAATCTGTAGGTTGCAGGTTTTTATATACCGAGCACGAACATTGAATGAAATTTGATGACAATGAGTACCTATGACTTAATGAATATCATTAAGGAGGGAAGTAACGTGCCACGTAAAGGACATAACGTTAAAAGAGACGTACTTGCAGACCCTATCTACAACAACAAGGTTGTTACTAAGCTAGTAAACAACATAATGCTTGACGGTAAGAAGGGTGTTGCACAAAAGATCGTATATGGAGCATTTGCACGTATACAGGAAAAAACTGGCAAGGAACCAGTTGAGGTATTCGAGGAGGCTATGAACAACATCATGCCAGTTCTCGAGGTTAAGGCTAAGCGTATAGGTGGTGCTACATATCAGGTACCTATAGAGGTTAAGCCAGACAGAAGACAGGCTCTTGCACTTCGTTGGATCACTATGTTCTCACGTAAGAGAGGTGAGAAGACTCAGGAAGAGAGACTTGCTAATGAGCTTATGGATGCAGCTAACAACACAGGCGCATCTGTTAAGAGAAAAGAAGATATGCATAAGATGGCAGAGGCTAACAAGGCATTTGCACATTATAGATTCTAATATAGGAGGTAAAACCAATTGGCTGGAAGAGAATATCCTTTGGAGAGAACCAGGAATATTGGTATTATGGCTCACATAGATGCTGGTAAAACAACACTTACAGAGCGTATCCTATATTATACTGGTGTCAACTATAAGATTGGTGATACTCACGAGGGTACAGCTACTATGGACTGGATGGAGCAGGAGCAGGAGAGAGGTATTACTATAACCTCAGCTGCAACTACCTGTCACTGGACCTTAGAGGATCATCACAAGAAGAAGGAAGGCGCACAGGAGCATCGTATCAACATTATAGATACTCCAGGACACGTTGACTTTACAGTAGAGGTTGAGAGATCTCTTCGTGTACTTGACGGTGCCGTAGGTGTGTTCTGTGCTAAGGGTGGTGTTGAGCCACAGTCAGAAAATGTATGGCGTCAGGCAGATACCTATAACGTACCAAGAATAGCATTTATCAATAAGATGGATATACTTGGTGCTAACTTCTACGGAGCTGTAGATCAGATTCGTACAAGACTAGGTAAGAATGCTATATGCCTTCAGCTTCCTATAGGTAAGGAAGATGATTTCAAGGGCATTATCGATCTGTTCGAGATGGATGCTTACTATTACAATGACGACAAGGGAACAGATATATCAATCGAAGCAATTCCGGAAGATATGAAGGATGAGGCAGAGCTTTATCACACAGAGCTTGTTGAGAAGGTTTGTGAGCTAGACGATGACCTTATGATGGAATATCTCGAGGGCAATGAGCCTTCTGTAGATGCTATGAAGGCAGTACTTAGAAAGGCTACCTGTGAGTGCAAGGCAGTTCCAGTATGCTGCGGTTCGGCTTACCGTAACAAGGGCGTACAAAAGCTCCTTGATGCAGTTATAGAATATATGCCAGCACCAACAGACATCCCACCTATCAAGGGTGTAGACATGCAGGGCAATGAGATAGTTAGACATTCATCAGATGAAGAGCCATTCTCAGCACTTGCATTTAAGATTATGACAGACCCATTCGTAGGTAAGCTTGCATTCTTTAGAGTTTACTCAGGTACTATGAACTCTGGTTCTTATGTACTTAATGCTACTAAGGATAAGAAGGAGCGTGTTGGACGTATACTTCAGATGCATGCTAACAAGAGAATGGAGCTAGACAAGGTATATGCAGGAGACATAGCTGCAGCAGTAGGCTTTAAGCTTACTACAACAGGTGATACCATCTGTGACGAGCAGCATCCAGTTATACTTGAGTCTATGGAATTCCCTGAGCCTGTTATAGATATAGCTATAGAGCCTAAGACTAAGGCAGGTCAGGACAAGATGAGTGCAGCACTTATAAAGCTTGCAGAGGAAGATCCTACATTCCGTGTTAAGACAGATACAGAAACAGGACAGACTATTATATCAGGTATGGGTGAGCTTCACCTAGAGATTATAGTTGACCGTCTGCTCAGAGAGTTTAATGTCGAGGCAAATGTTGGTGCTCCGCAGGTTGCATATAAGGAAACTATCACAAAGCCTGTTGATGTAGACAGCAAGTATGCTAAGCAGTCAGGTGGACGTGGTCAGTACGGACACTGTAAGGTTAAGTTCGAACCTATGGATCCTAACGCAGAGGAGACATTTAAGTTTGAATCTACAGTAGTCGGTGGTGCTATTCCTAAGGAATATATCCCAGCAGTAGGCGAGGGTATAGAGGAAGCAACACACGCTGGTATACTAGGCGGATTCCCAGTGCTTGGTGTATATGCTAATGTATACGATGGTTCTTACCATGAGGTCGATTCATCTGAGATGGCATTCCACATCGCAGGATCTATGGCATTTAAGGATGCTATGAGCAAGGCAGCTCCAGTGCTTCTTGAGCCTATAATGAGAGTTGAGGTTACTATGCCAGAAGAGTACATGGGCGATGTAATCGGTGATATAAACTCTCGTCGTGGACGTATAGAGGGTATGGAGGACATAGCAGCAGGCAAACAGGTCAATGCATTCGTTCCGCTAGCTGAGATGTTTGGATATTCTACAGACCTTCGATCTAAGACACAGGGACGTGGAAACTACTCAATGTTCTTTGATAAGTACGAGCCAGTACCTAAGAACATACAGGAGAAGATTATCGCTGAGCGTAAGGGCGAGAAGTAATAAATTGTTGTAAAATCAATATCTATAAGATATAATTAGGGCTATCAGCGTATGTGATAGCAAATCGTTATCAGAATATTATTGAAAGTCCCAAAAGGGATATTAAGGAGGATTTAATTATGGCAAAGGCAAAATTTGATAGAACAAAACCACATTGTAACATCGGTACTATCGGACACGTAGATCATGGTAAGACAACTCTTACAGCAGCTATCACAAAGGTACTTGCAACAAAGCTACCAAGTGCTACAAACCAGATAGTAGACTTCGAGAATATCGATAAGGCTCCAGAGGAGAGAGAAAGAGGAATTACTATTTCTACAGCTCACGTTGAGTATGAGACATCTAAGAGACACTATGCACACGTTGACTGCCCAGGACATGCTGACTATGTTAAGAACATGATTACTGGGGCTGCACAGATGGATGGTGCTATCCTAGTTGTTGCTGCTACAGACGGAGTTATGGCTCAGACAAGAGAGCACATCCTACTTTCTAGACAGGTAGGCGTTCCTTATATCGTAGTATTCATGAACAAGTGCGATATGGTAGATGATGAGGAGCTTCTTGACCTCGTTGAGATGGAGATCAGAGATCTTCTTAACGAGTATGAGTTCCCTGGCGATGACACACCTATTATCCGTGGATCAGCTCTTAAGGCACTTGAGGATCCAAACGGTGAGTGGGCTGACAAGATCATGGAGCTTATGGATGCAGTAGATTCTTACATCCCAGATCCAGAGAGAGATACAGATAAGCCATTCCTTATGCCTGTTGAGGATGTATTCACAATCACAGGACGTGGAACAGTTGCTACAGGTAGAGTTGAGAGAGGAACACTTAAGCTTAACGATCCAGTAGAAATTCTTGGTATCAGAGAAGACAAGAAGGAGTCAGTTGCTACAGGTATAGAGATGTTCAGAAAGCTTCTTGATCAGGCTGAGGCTGGTGATAACATCGGTGTACTTCTTCGTGGTGTTGACAGAACAGACATAGAGCGTGGACAGGTTGTTGCTAAGCCTGGTACAGTTACATGTCACAAGAAGTTTACAGCTCAGGTTTACGTACTTACTAAGGACGAGGGTGGACGTCATACACCTTTCTTCAACAAGTATCGTCCTCAGTTCTACTTCAGAACAACAGACGTAACTGGTGAGTGTGAGCTTCCTGCAGGTACAGAGATGTGCATGCCTGGTGATAACGTTGAGATGACTATCGAGCTTATCCACCCAGTAGCATGTGAGCAGGGACTTCGTTTCGCTATCCGTGAGGGTGGTAGAACAGTTGGTTCTGGAAGAGTTGTTAAGATTATAGAGTAATCAAAACACAAAGCTTAATAAATTAGGTTAATTCAAAAGCCGCCTTATATCGTATATGACCTACGATGTGGGCGGCTTTCGTTTTGTTATATGAAGATTTACAAAAAGGTATATTTGGTTACAGTGTCAAAACTCATCTTCCACGGCATGCTCGCATGTCGGTGGGAGATGGAGTTTATGACACGCCCTTCAATGAGGATGAAGTGGTGCGAAAGCACCACGGGAATCCGAATTGAAGCAGGATTGTGAGAGTGCGAAGCACGAAACAATCCGTGTAACCGAAGGTTCGGGTGTTTTGACACCCGAACCATATTTAAAGGTTAGGGGGGAAATGCAACTAAGTTTTAATGAAGAAAAACTCGCAGTGAATTTTTTGTAAAATGAACTACGTCTTATTGAAAAATTCTGTATATTAAAATATAATTTAATATACAAGAAGGCATAGAGGCTTAAACTATAAATTAAAAGGAGGTGCGATTATGAATGTGAAATATTACAGATGTAACCATTGTGGCAATATTATCGAAAAGGTTTTTGACAGCTCAGTACCAGTTATATGCTGCGGCGAGCCTATGGCAGAGCTTAAAGCAGGAGTTACAGATGGAGCATACGATAAGCATGTGCCAGTATATAGTATTGATGGAAACAGGGTACATGTAACCGTTGGTGCTACAAAGCATCCTATGATGAAGGAGCATTATATCGAGTGGATTACACTTACAACAGATCAAGGCATATATAGAAAAGCCCTCGCACCAGATAACGAGCCAGAGGCTGACTTTTGCCTATGTGATGGAGAAAAGCTAGAAGAGGTATATGCATATTGCAATTTGCATGGACTATGGAAGGGCTGATATAAAGTAGTATAATAATTGCTCCCGAGGCTTAATGCTTTGGGAGCATTACATTTTAAAAATTAAGGAGGATAATAAAATGAGCAAGACATTAGTAGCATATTTTTCAGCAAGTGGAGTAACAAGAAAGGTCGCAGAGAGATTATCAAATGCGATAGGAGCAGATATATTTGAGATAAAGCCTAAGAAGCCTTATACAGATGCGGATCTTAATTGGCAGGATACAAAAAGCAGAAGCTCGATAGAGATGAAGGATAAAAGCTGCAGACCGGAGATTGCAGAAAAAATTTCAAAGATGGAGCAGTATGATGCCGTATTTGTAGGATTTCCTGTATGGTGGTATAGAGAGCCTTCTATTATAGATACATTTATGGAGGAATATAATTTTGCGGGAAAGAAGGTAATTCCATTTGCGACCTCAGGATCAAGCGGTATAGGCGATTCTGGAAATAACATGAAGGAGCTAGCAAAGGCTGCAGATGTAGAAGAAGGCAAGAGATTTGCTAGCAATGTAACGGAGGAGGAGTTAAAGAAGTGGGCTAGTAGGTGGATGTAAATAGCTTGCCCGTGTGGCGGTAAGTGCGGGGCTCTCGTTTATATGGCATATGGGCTAGATGAAATTTCGCAAAATTGCATGGAAGGATATAAAGGTATATAAGAAAACAAAAGCTATATAAAGCCATATAAACGTATATGGAATTTTTGCATTAAATACAAAATACAGCATAAAGCGGAACTGTTTTTTTGCCAGCTTCAAATCCAAAATTTTTTGAAGAAATTTTTATTGCATAGGCTGGATTGTATGTATCCATGTATATTTTTAGGCTTTTAGCTCGTGTGTTGTCAGCAGATTTTACCTCTACAGGGATGAGCTTGCCGTCACGTTGAATAATAAAATCAATTTCGGCTCCTCGGGGAGATTCCCAATAATAGGTTTTATATTCATTAGCTTGAAGCTGGACATTTACATAGTTTTCTACCATACCACCCTTGAAATCATTTAATTCGTCCACCATATAGAGAATATCATTAGCTACTAAATCTTTTTTTGCACAAAGAAGTCCAAGATCAGATACATATATTTTAAATGCATCAATATCTCGGTAATTTTCCAAGGGCTTTTTGATTTGTTCAGCCTTATAAACTCGAGATACTATACCTGATAGGCAAAGCCATTCGATAGCATTTTCAAATTCAGAGGCTCTTGCACCTTTTTTCAGTAGCTTGTACTGAAAGCGAGTATTTTTCTTTGAAAGCTGAACAGTTATATTATCATATGCAAGACTTGTCTTTTTGATTTCATTTAGAGTATTATATTTGCTCATGTCATTAAGATAGCTTGCAAGAATTACATCCTGCGTATGTCTAATAAGGATATAGTTTTTTGTTTGAACAAATTGCATTACACATTCTGGCATGCCGCCTATAACAAGGTACTGCCTGTATAGATTTATTGCGACATCATGTAATGCAGATGGTAGGGGAGAGTTACCTTCAAAGCAGGCTTTTATTTTTTCTACTAAATCATCTTCGCCGAGAGCCAGCATAAATTCTTCCATATCCATAGGATATAAGGTTTTGATGTCAACCTTGCCAACAGGAAAAGAAAATTTAGACCTATTTACAGCAACACCAAGCAAGCTACCAGCAACTATAATGTGGTAGTCAGGGGCATCCTCACAAAAGTATTTGAGAGAGGTTAATGCTCTTTCACATAGCTGTACCTCATCGAATACAATAAGAGTTTTTTCTTTAACTATGGTTTGATCTGCGATATGAGACAAAATAGGGATAAGGTAATCTGGACTAATATTTTCTTCAAATACGTTAGCAAGCTTTGGGTTAGTTTCAAAATTAAAGTAAGCCACATTTTCGTAATGTGTACGTCCGAACTCTAATATAGAGTAGGTTTTCCCTACCTGTCTCGCACCCTGCAATATAAGAGGCTTGCGGCAGATGCTATTTTTCCATGACTCTAAAAAAGCTGTTATCTTTCTATACATAATCAACTCTCCTGTTGAAATATGTATTAATTATAATAAATATTCGTGTAAAAATCAATGAAAAATATATAAGATATTACATTAAATAACACGAATATTTATGAATCAACTTCTTTTTCGCGAGCTAATAATTTACCCGATTAATCTATATTCCGTGCGAGGTTCGCCCTATACATTATTGAGGGCAGAAACGGTATTTTTTAAGTTCATTATTACCCACAGTTACAGCTAGCTTTATATAGCAAAACAGCTACTAACGTTTAGTAATATTGACATTAATGCATATAAAACATATAATAATATACATTAACGTGAGGTATGCAATGAAAAAAGCATTAAGTAATATACTTCCAGAAACCGAAAAAATACTAAATACTATGGGAGAGCAGATTAAGCTTGCAAGGCTTAGGCGTTCCCTTTCAGCTGAGCTTGTTGCACAGCGAGCTGGCATTAGCCGTGCAACGTTGTGGAAGGTAGAAAATGGGAATCCGGCTGTTGCCATGGGAATTTATGCCGCTGTTTTGCATGCATTAAATAATTTAGACAAAGACTTACTCCTTATTGCTAAAGATGATGCATTTGGAAGGCAGCTACAGGACTTAGGATTAATCACTAAAAAGAGGGCTCCGCGGAGAAGGAATAATGACTACTAAACAAAAGGTTATTTATGCATATGATGATTTTAGCTTTGATGAGCCGATGCTTATCGGCACGCTCTATGTTGATGTGCTTAGGGGAGCAGAAAGCTATTCCTTTGAATATAATAGTCAGTGGCTAAAAGAAACTAATTTAACAGTTTTGCTAGATCCAGAACTTTCTTTGTATACTGGAAGACAATACGTGGCTAAGAATACAATTTTTGGAATATTTGCAGATGCAGCTCCGGATCGTTGGGGTCGCATTTTAATGAATAAGCGTGAGCGTATTCTTGCAGAAAAAGAAGCCAGAAAGCCTACTAAGCTTTATGATAGCGACTATTTGCTTTGCGTATATGATGAAACAAGAATGGGAGGAATACGACTAAAGCTATCACCAGACGGAGCATTTCTTTCAAATGATAAGGAAATCGCTGCTCCGCCATGGGCAACATTAAGAACGCTAGAGGACGCTTCTAGGAATTTTGAAAATGACGATAAAGGCTTAGCTGAAAAATGGTTAAACCAATTAATTAGACCAGGATCTTCCTTAGGGGGTGCAAGACCGAAGGCTACTGTTGTAGATACAGAGGGCGAGCTATGGATTGCAAAATTTCCTTCAAAATATGATGAGAATGATACAGGTGCATGGGAAATGGTAGCACATGAGCTTGCAAAAATGTGCGGATTAAACGTTCCTGATGCAAGGCTTGAAAAATTCTCAGCCTACGGAAGCACATTTCTAGTAAAAAGATTTGACCGTAAAGGGGGAAAACGCATCCATTTTGCGTCTGCTATGACACTACTTGGGAAGGTAGACGGGGCATCTGCTGCTGATGGGAGCAGTTACCTAGATATAGCATCATTTATTAAATCAAACACATCTAACCCAAAGCAGGATTTACTGGAGCTTTGGAAGAGAATTGTTTTTAATATGGCTATCTCGAATACAGATGACCATCTTAGAAATCATGCCTTTATTCTATCAAAAACAGGATGGCAGCTTTCGCCACTTTATGATGTAAATCCAGTACCGTATGGAGATACGCTGTCGTTAAATGTAGATGACAATGATAATAGTATTGATATCGCACTTGCTATTAGAGCGGCTGAGCGTTTTGGTATTAAGGAGATAGAGGCAAGAGAAATAGCCGAGGGAATGCTAAAAATAGTGAGAGAAAACTGGCTATCTCTTGCACAGAAATATGGACTATCAAGAAGACAAATTGAAGAAATGAAGCCGGCATTTAGTGCGTGCTTCTAGCGGCATAGGAAAAGACCTAATGCTTGAATTGTAAAAAATCACATCAAACAGCACAGTTCAACCATTTCTGAAACTTTAGACATTCCAATTAATCTAAAAATCGCCATACACTCTTTTTTGAGTGTATGGCGAAAAATGAACTTAATAGCTTAGAAAAATCCATACCGATTTTGGAATTGCAGTATAAAACATAGAGGTTAGAAAATCAAGGCTTGGCTAATTTTACGCATGCTTTACTAAAAATTAACTGTAGCATGATAGAAGAAGGAGCAGGCTCACTGCTATACTTTAGGCACACATAGGAGAAAGGGGTGGCCAATATGCTTGAGCTTGACCATATAAGCAAGGCCTTTGATAAGGTAACAGTACTTGAGGATATCTCAATTAATGTTAATGACGGAGAGATAGTATCTATATTAGGACCTTCGGGCTGCGGAAAAACAACTCTGCTTAATTTGATTTTAGGAATAACTAATGCAGATGCAGGAAGTCTCATATATAACGGTGAGGACATAACCCATACCGCTATGGAGAAGCGAGGATTTAATATAGTATTTCAGGACTATGCACTTTTTCCAAATCTTAATGTTCGTAAAAATATCACCTACGGTCTTAAAAACAAGCCTGAAGTATCGACGGCGGAGGAGATAGAGGAGCTTATCGATCTTCTTAATCTTAGAGAGCAGCTTGATAAAAGTATAGACCAGCTATCAGGCGGACAAAAGCAGAGAGTTGCTCTTGCAAGAACGCTTGTGATGAAGCCACGCATACTTCTTTTAGATGAGCCGTTGTCGGCACTTGATGGCATTATCAAGGAATCTATCAAGGATAGAATAAAAACTATAGCAAGAGAATTTAAGCTTACGACTATTATAGTTACACATGATCCTGAGGAAGCACTGACACTTTCTGATCGTGTGCTTATAATAAATCAGGGCAGTGTTGCACAGTATGCAAGGCCGGAGGAGATTATACGTCATCCTAAAAATGATTTTGTCCGCAAGTTCATACTTGATCAGCTTGAGATTAAAAAAAATAATATCTACGCACTTTTTGATAATCCTAGTCCAGTAAGGGCAGCAATGTGAGGCGAATATGAAGCATAATAATCGAGACCTGTGGATTATATTTGCAGCACTTGCTGTTTTGTTTATATTGTTTTTAGTTGCACCTGTTTTTCGCCTTTTTGCAAAATCTATTAGCGGCGATGTAGGTATCACCTGTGAATATTATATTGATGTAATAGGTGGTAGAAATTTTGCTAGGGCACTTATAAATAGCTTTAAGGTATCGGCAGCGGCAGCATTTACCGCGACAATTATCTCATTCATAATTGCGTATTCGATTCATTATACTAAGCTTCCCGGTTGCTTTAAAAGTCTTATTCATGCAGTAGTTGTACTTCCTATGCTACTGCCAACTATTACCTATGGGTTTGCAATTATTTATTCATTCGGTAAGCAGGGACTTATAACAAGACTTTTGGGATTTCAGCTTTTTAATATATATGGCTTTGGCGGATTGCTTATGGGCTATGTTATTTATACAGTGCCGGTTGCTTTTTTACTTATACATAACACTATGAGCTACATCGACAAAAAGACACTTATAGTTTCAAAGGTTATGGGGGATGGCGCCATATCGACCTTTAATATCGCAGTGCTTCGTCCGCTTTTAGGCACACTAGCAGGAGCATTTATACAGTCGTTTTTTCTTTGCTTTACGGATTTTGGAATACCGGCATCCGTGGGTGGCAAATATGATGTTATCGCAACTACTTTATATAACGAGATGCTAGGTGGGATTCCGGATTTTAATCGCGGAGCAGTTGTATCTGTTATAATGCTGCTTCCTTCGATAGTGAGCATAGTACTGCTTAGATATTTAGAGAGATATAACATTCGCTATGACAGGATAAGAGATGCAGATCTGCGAGATAACAAATTTAGAGATGTGGTATGGGGATTTGCATCGACGACATTTTCCATAATGGTAATAATATTCTTTGCTGTTATCCTTGTAATTCCTTTAGTTAAAAACTGGCCGTATCAGGCGACATTTACAACTGGGCACTTTGCAGAGGTATTTTCAGATAAGGAGCTTGTAAATGTATATGAGCACTCTTTAATAATGGCTTTCTTTACGGCACTCTTTGGAACACTTATAGCGTATGGAGCTGCACTTATTACGGCACGAAGCGATCTTCCTAAGGGAGTTAAGCAGTCGATAGATTCGATAGCTCTCGTAACTAATACAATTCCTGGTATGGTTCTTGGTCTTGCATTTTTGTTTAGCTTTTCAGGAACAGCACTTCAGAATACATTTGCATTAATGATACTTTGCAATATAGTGCATTATTTTTCGACGCCGTATCTTATGATGAAAAATTCGCTTTCTAAGATGAATTTGAGATGGGAGACTACGGGTATGCTTATGGGAGATAGCTGGCAAAAAACTATAGTGCGTATTGTTACGCCTAATGCAGCATCGAGCCTTATCGAAGTGTTTAGCTATTACTTTATCAATGCTATGGTAACCATAAGTGCACTGGTATTTATTGCCGGAGCTAGAACTATGGTGCTTACAACCAAGATCAAGCAGCTTCAGTATGTAAATAAATATAATGAGGTATTTGTGCTGTCGCTGCTTATACTGGCAACTAATCTAGTCGCAAAGCTTACATTTAATTGGCTTGCAAATAAAGGATTTAAACCAACATCATAAAGAAGGAGAATAAAAGAAATGAAATCAAAAAAGCTATTAGCAATAGGACTAAGTATGACACTTGCAGTAGGTATGCTTGCAGGCTGCACAGGCAGTCAGAGCAGCAAGGAAGCAGCAGCTACAAAGTCTGCAAACAGCACAGCAGATGCTGGGGAGGTAGTTATATATTCCAATGCAGACGATGAAGCAATTACAGCTATGACAAATGCACTTAATAATAATGGTTACGAGGGCAAGTATATATTTGAAACCTTTGGCACATCGGAGCTAGGAGGAAAGCTTCTTGCAGAGGGAACAAATCTTGAAGCAGATATGGTTACTATGAGTACCTTTTATCTGCAAAGTGCACAGGATAAAAACAATATGTTTTTGTCGCTTACATTTGATATTAAAACGCTTGAGACTGTTCCGGATTTTACTGCTCCTATCACCTCTCAGGAGGGAGCGATTATTATCAATACCGAGATGCTTAACGAAAACAATCTTCCGACACCAACATGCATTAAGGATTTGGCAAATCCGGTATATGCAGGCTTTCTGGCAGTTACAGATGTTAAGTCATCATCAACAGCATGGCTTTTAATGCAGGCGCTTGTTTCGGAATATGGAGATGATGGGGCGCAGGAGATACTTCACGACATTTATGCAAATGCAGGCGACCATGTCGAGTCATCAGGCTCTGCACCACTTAAGCTGTGCGAGGCAGGAGAGGTAGCACTAGGCTTTGGACTCCGTCATCAGGCAGTTGCAGCTAAGGCTGAGGGACTTCCGATAGAGTACGTTGACCCTACAGAAGGGAATTTCTCATTAACAGAGTCAGTTGCAGTACTTGATAAGGGCGATAAAACTAATCCACTTGCGATGGAGATGGCTCAGTGCATTATTGATAATGGACGTGCAGAGCTACTTGCAAACTATCCTAATCCGCTTTATGAGGGTGAGAGTGCAGATAATACAAACAAGTCAGCTTATCCAAAGACCTTTAGTGAGCCGCTTACCTTTGAGCTTTACGAGCATCACCAAGAGATTTCTGAGGCAGCTAAGCCTTGATGCAGATAATAAGGAGACATGGACATGAATACATATAAGTTACTGACACCCGGACCTCTTACAACAAGTGATAGTGTTAAGCAGGAAATGCTGTTTGACCACTGCACATGGGATGATGACTATAAACAGATAACGCAGCGTATACGTGCAGGGCTTTTAAAACTGGGTCATGTTTCAGAACCTGAATATACGGCAGTGCTTATGCAGGGCAGTGGAACCTTTGGGGTTGAATCGGTGCTAACAAGCGTAATAGATGGGAGTGATAAGCTGCTTATCGCATCTAACGGAGCATATGGAGAGCGTATGGCAGATATCTGCGAGCATGCAGGGATAGCCTATACTATCTACAGGCAGAGCAACAACAAGTGTCCGGATCCTAAGACGATCGAGGAAATGCTTAAAGAAGATAGTGCCATCACACATGTAGCAATGGTTCATAGCGAAACTACAAGCGGCATAATTAATGATATTGAGGCAGTCGGGAAGGTGACAAGGTCAGCAGGCAGGACATTTATAGTTGATGCCATGTCGAGCTTTGCCGGAGTAGATATACCGATCGCTGATTGGGGAATTGACTTTCTTATCTCAAGTGCAAACAAGTGTGTGCAGGGAGTGCCGGGATTTTCATTTATTATTGCAAGGCGAGATAAGCTGATTGCAAGTGCAGGCAGGGCTCGCTCGTTGTCACTAGATCTTTATGATCAGTGGAAGGGCATGGAGGAAGGAAATGGCAAGTGGCGTTTTACTTCACCAACGCATGTGATTTTAGCATTTGCTAAGGCGATGGATGAGCTTTGGGCAGAGGGTGGCATACCTGTTCGCCATGCGCGTTATGCCAGCAACCAACAACTACTTACAGAGCGTTTTGCAGCTCTTGGATTTAAACCGTATCTTGAGAAGCCGGTGCAGGGACCTATTATTACGACATTTTATTATCCTAGAGATGTAAAATTTGGCTTTAAGAAAATGTATGATTACATCAAGGACAGGGGATATGTACTCTATCCCGGAAAGGTAATGGAGGCAGATACCTTCCGTGTCGGCAATATCGGTGAGATATATGCAGATGATATTGAAAATCTTGCATGCATTATGGCGGATTTTCTTAAGGAGGTTAGAGCATGAGAACAAAGCTTGTTATACTTGACTGGGCAGGAACTAGTGTAGACTACGGATGCTTTGCTCCTGTAAATGCATTTGACAGGGCATTTCGTGCTTGCGGTATAGAGCCGACCGTTGATGAGATACGTGAGCCGATGGGTATGCTTAAGCTTGATCATATAAAGGCTATGCTTAATATGCCTCGCATACACAAGCTGTGGCTTAAGAAATATAATGCTGCGCCTGACGATGCTGCAGCTAATAAGATATATAGTATATTCGAGGAGTCACTTATGCAAAGCCTATCAGATTATGCAGCCCCGAAGCCTGATACGCTGGAGACGATTAAGTGTCTTCGCTCGATGGGTATAAGCATAGGCTCAACTACGGGATATACGGATGCTATGATGGAGGTTGTATCAAGGCGTGCTGCCGAGCAGGGGTATAAGCCGGATGCACTATTTACGCCGGATGCTGTAGGTGGACTAGGACGACCGTATCCGTATATGATATATGCAAATATGCGTAAGTTTGACATAGCAGCTGTTAGCGAGGTAATCAAGGTTGGGGATACAATTTCGGATATTAAGGAAGGCTTAAATGCAGGAGTGTGCTCGCTAGGAGTTCTTGAGGGCAGCAGTGTAGTTGGACTTAGCGAGAACGAATATGCTGCACTTGCAGATAGCGAGAAAAAACGTTTGCTTGATAATGCACGGCAAAAGCTAATTAAAGCAGGAGCAACGGATGTGCTGCTTAATTTAGGGGAGCTGCCAGCTTGGATAGAAGCACATGGGTGATTAATAGAAGATAGTGCTTATTATATATCAAAATTTAAGAAGTGCCGCCAGCGAGATCACTAACAGCACTTCTTTTTTTGTCGAAAAAGCAGAAAAAGCGATGAATAAATTTGACGTGTAACTCAAAAAGGGTTATGTTAAAAAGATCTTCGATTCATGCCTGTTTCTGCACAATATTTCTCTAGGCCGAAGTTATGGATGGTTGGCTAATAATAGGTATATTCCGACATATAGGTATGTAAGTGCGTTCAAGGGCTACTAAGATTTGTATACAAAGGAGATTAAGCAATTCTTCCCCTTTTGTAATTTGATTTTTTGTCTTTGTTTAAGGAGACAAAGGGAGGAGGGCTATGAATAGTCATACAAGCAAAAGCATGCGATTAGATCCATTATTTATGAGAAATCAATATAACGGATGTGGGAAATGGAATATTCCGATAATAAAAAAACAATATTTGAAATTAGATGATGTTAAGTTGATCGCATACTCGGATATTAGGATAAATGATAATGAAAAAAACAGAGAACGAGAGGTGCACTTTTTTATAGATGATTATAGATTCGAAGGCATTTATCAAAATCCTGAACGATCATTAAAAATGTTATCACAATATGCTTTTGTATTAACACCAGATTATTCCACATATGCAGATATGGACATGTGGAGACAATTTGAAAGTATTGTACATAGCAGATGGTGCGGTGCATATTTGCAAGGTGCATTAACATGGGCGGCAGAGGTACATTTGCGATAGGGAATAATGTAGATTATACGTATGAAACTATTGGATATATAGAGGGGGTTAAGGTTTTACGTGGTTTAGGCAATAAACACGATTTGCCAGTTGAATCCCATTCCAGTAATGCGTATATCAAGCTATATCCAGATGGGACATTTAACATGTTGAGAATATATGATTCTAAACATTATTTGATATTTGAGATTGCTTATCATCCAGAGAGAAAACTCACAGGAAATGCGGATAGTATTTTACATATACATTATTATGATAGAAAATTAAACAGGTCGGATGCACAATATTTAGATAAGGATACATTTGAAAAGTATAAGAAGTATTTGAAGGAAGTAAAATATTAATGATTAATGGAAATGCAGGAAATTTTATTGATGAATTATATTATCAGGATCATTATGCGATTTTTAGAGGTGAAAAATTGTTTTTTAATGGATGCCAATGTAAGCTCGATAATGATAAAAAAATTGTATCAGCAACATTAGAAATATATAATTTAAAAACTAATGAGATTTTGTTTTCAACAGAGCAAGAAAATCCAAGTGAATGTATTAAGAGATTTGAGAATGCTCCTATATTTAATGGTAAAACATTTTGGCAGGCTGAGGGCGAAATCGAATGGGTGGATTGCTAAAAAAAAGACTATTATTAAATATCAGCTAATAAGAGGGATAAAAAAGCAGAAAAAGCGATGAATAAATTTGACGTGTAACTCAAAAAGGGTTATGTTAAAAAGATCTTCGATTCATGCCTGTTTCTGCACAATATTTCTCTAGGCCGAAGTTATGGATGGTTGGCTAATAATAGGTATATTCCGACATATAGGTATGTAAGTGCGTTCAAGGGCTACTAAGATTTGTATACAAAGGAGATTAAGCAATTCTTCCCCTTTTGTAATTTGATTTTTTGTCTTTGTTTAAGGAGACAAAGGGAGGAGGGCTATGAATAGTCATACAAGCAAAAGCATGCGATTAGATCCATTATTTATGAGAAATCAATATAACGGATGTGGGAAATGGAATATTCCGATAATAAAAAAACAATATTTGAAATTAGATGATGTTAAGTTGATCGCATACTCGGATATTAGGATAAATGATAATGAAAAAAACAGAGAACGAGAGGTGCACTTTTTTATAGATGATTATAGATTCGAAGGCATTTATCAAAATCCTGAACGATCATTAAAAATGTTATCACAATATGCTTTTGTATTAACACCAGATTATTCCACATATGCAGATATGGACATGTGGAGACAATTTGAAAGTATTGTACATAGCAGATGGTGCGGTGCATATTTGCAAGGTGCATTAACATGGGCGGCAGAGGTACATTTGCGATAGGGAATAATGTAGATTATACGTATGAAACTATTGGATATATAGAGGGGGTTAAGGTTTTACGTGGTTTAGGCAATAAACACGATTTGCCAGTTGAATCCCATTCCAGTAATGCGTATATCAAGCTATATCCAGATGGGACATTTAACATGTTGAGAATATATGATTCTAAACATTATTTGATATTTGAGATTGCTTATCATCCAGAGAGAAAACTCACAGGAAATGCGGATAGTATTTTACATATACATTATTATGATAGAAAATTAAACAGGTCGGATGCACAATATTTAGATAAGGATACATTTGAAAAGTATAAGAAGTATTTGAAGGAAGTAAAATAT
This sequence comes from Bacteroidaceae bacterium, assembly GCA_963593765.1. Classification (GTDB taxonomy): domain Bacteria; phylum Bacillota; class Clostridia; order Lachnospirales; family Lachnospiraceae; genus CAVBBU01. The sequence continues at coordinate 18,081 of CAVBBU010000002.1, forward strand.
TAATGATTAATGGAAATGCAGGAAATTTTATTGATGAATTATATTATCAGGATCATTATGCGATTTTTAGAGGTGAAAAATTGTTTTTTAATGGATGCCAATGTAAGCTCGATAATGATAAAAAAATTGTATCAGCAACATTAGAAATATATAATTTAAAAACTAATGAGATTTTGTTTTCAACAGAGCAAGAAAATCCAAGTGAATGTATTAAGAGATTTGAGAATGCTCCTATATTTAATGGTAAAACATTTTGGCAGGCTGAGGGCGAAATCGAATGGGTGGATTGCTAAAAAAAGACTATTATTAAATACCAGCTAATAAGAGGTATAAAAAGAAGTGCCGCCAGCGAGGTCACTAGCAGCACTTCTTTTTTTAGTCAAAAAAGCAGAAAAATTAAAGTAAAAATCGAAAAAAGGACAAGTCTACTTTATAATTCTTGTAAAAATACAGGCTTTATAAAATGTAAGCGGCACGCTGCATTAATATCCAAACGCCAGTGCTCCGCCATCTACTGCAAAGTCCTGTCCGGTTATGTAGCTTGCACCAGGGCCTGCAAGGAAGCTTGCCATAGCACCTAGATCCTTAGTGTCGCCATATGCATGGAATGGCATACGAGAAAGTATCTTTGCTTCTCTTTCCTTATCAACTATCTGCTCTGTCATCTTACTTCTAAACCAACCAGGAGCTATGCTGTTTACGCAGATATTGTCCCCTGCCCACTCAACTGCAAGAGCTCTAGTCATAGAAAGCACAGCACCCTTGCTGGTGCAGTATGGAACGACCTCAGAAAATCCTATATGTGCACTCATGCTTGTTATATTAATTATACGACCTCTATCAGCACTCTTTTTTAGATAAGGATAGCAGATAACGCTCATCTCAAAAAGATACTTAACATTGATATTCATAATTCTATCGAACTGATCCATAGGAAATTCCTCTGCACGGCACTTGTAGCTGGCACCTGCATTATTTACTAAGATGTCTATAGCACCATTATGCTTTGCTGCGATATCTGCGACTATAGCCTTCATAGAAGCTGAATCTGTTATATCCCCCTTAACATGCACAACGCCCTTAGAGCTTTCGCCAACTCCTTCCTTAGGAGCACCGGTTCTGCTTATAACATAAACCGTTGCACCATCATCGGCAAGTGTGTTTGCAATCTGGAAGCCTATGCCGCTGCTTCCTCCTGTTACTATAGCTGCTTTAGAATCTAACTTACCCATAATAAACCGCCTTTCTTTACTTTTATTATTTGTTTTGTATAATGTTGATTATAGTATCATAAATTCTTTTTTCCATGGCATGCTCGCATGTCAATGGGAAAAGGGATTTATGACACGCCGCTCAATGAGGATGAAGCAGAGCATAAGCCCAGCGAGAATCCGAATTGAGGTAGGATTGTGAGAGTGCAAGGCACGAAACAATCCGTGTAATTGCAATTATCCTTACTCCACGAGAACACAAATTTGCGTAGGAAGGAGAACTTAACTTGAACAAAAAAATAACCATACGAGACGTAGCTCTTAAGGCAGGTGTCTCTATAAGCACCGTCCATCAGGCACTTAATGACAAGCCCGGTGCAAGTGCCGAAACAAAGGAGCGTATAAGACAGATCGCAGACGAGCTTGGCTACCAGCCAAACGCTATCGCATCTAGTCTTAAAAGAAAAACTCAGCATATAGCAGTGCTTGCTCCTAGCCCTAGCGGAAACAATGTATTCTACTATCCGCCGCTCTGGGAAGGTCTGCATAACTACCTTGCAAATGCTTCCGATATGAACATAGACTGCCATGAGATAAGCTATACCAGCGAAGCCGAAGCATCGACAGATTGCATAGATTATCTTTATGAGCTTCATCAAAAAAATAAGATTGATGGGCTGCTTACAGTAGGCCATACCGATGCAACTAATACAGACAAGTGGAAGAACATAGTAGAGGGCGGTGCGAGCGTAGTTTTAGTAGGCTCTGCCTCTAGGAATACAAATTATCTGTGCTGCGTTCAGCCAAACTACAAGGTTATAGGAAGAGTTATGGCTGAGCTTATACTTAGTCATATCCCAAGCTGCGGAAGCATATTCCTTTGCTGCGGCAATCCAGCCTGGCAGGCACATGCACTAGTAGTGCAAGGCTTTGAGGAATATATGGAAGGCTGCGGTGCAGAAAATATAATATACAAGGATTTTTCTTGGGATATAAAGGATACTTCCTATAAGGATATGCTGACTACACTTTCAAAGCCAGACATAGCTGCCTGTGCCAGCGTGCTCGCTCAAAGCAGTACGCTTCTTGGTCGTGCTCTAAAGGAGAGCGGCAAGGCAGGCAGAGTATTTGCTGTTGGATCTGATCTGTCAGATACCAGCGTTGAATACCTGCAAAGCGGAGTATTTAATAATATCATTCAGAAAAATCCATATGCACAGGGGTATCTGGGAGTTAAAACCCTTGTAGATTATCTTGCAACCAGAAAGAAGCCTGATGACAAGATAATCTATGTAGGAAGTGAGGTTGTATTTAGAAGCAACCTTACTATGTACAGCAAAGGAAACTACAGACCGCTGATGCTATAATCATATATATAACATTGTGCCGTGCTAATGCAGGTACAGCTGCTACCCTAGTAAGAGAATGCGCCTTACACATTCTCTTTTGTTTTTACTTCTGATATGTAAGCACCTTATGGCTGACACATGACTTTTCTATAAGATCCCAATCAAGCTCTACACCTACACCCGGCTTGTTAGGAACATGGATAATTCCATTATCATCTATAGGAAGATCTCCCTTCATAGGAAGTCTGTAATTATCCTCTGGAACAAAGAACTCGAAGTACTTGCAGTTCTTTATAGCACAGCTTACATGAAGATTAACCATATCCATGTAGTTCATGGTAGTAGTGTGAATCTCGCAGTTAAGTCCAAATGCCTCTGCCATATGTGCTATCTTAAGAGTACCGGTAATTCCATCCTTCCAGCTAACATCGGCTCTTACTATGTCTGCGGCTCTCTGGTTTATAACCTGAGCTACACCCCAGTGACAGCCTCTTGTAGTTTCTGTTGCAGCTATAGGAATGTCTAAAACTCTGCACAGCTCCTGATACTTGTATAGCTCGAAATCTCTAAACGGCTCTTCAAACCATTCGTAGCCTAGCCTTTCAAGCTGTCTTCCTACTCGTATAGCATCATCTATAGTATAGTCACCTACAGGATCTGACATAAGTGCGAAGTTGTCACCAACTGCCTGTCTAACCTTTTCATGCACTTCCATATCGAAGCTAACAGGCCCACCCGGGTGAGGCTTATATGCCTTGATGCCTTTGCTCTTGTAATATAGAGCCTCGTCTACATAGGTCTGAACCTTATCATAGAAATTACTGCTTGCATATACAGGAAGGCAATCTCTGTATGCACCTATATATTTATATAGAGGAAGTCCTGCTTCCTTAGCACATATATCCCAAAGTGCGACATCTACTGGACCTGGAAGGAATACAGGGAAAAATGCCTCATGTCTGTCGACAGTCCAAAGCTCCTGAAATATAGCCTCTCTGTCGTGAGGATCACGTCCTAGAACGACAGGGCCTATGCTTTCCTGAAGATAAGACTCGCTGACAGCACCACTTCTTGCAGCCATGCAGGTAGCTATTCCCTCAAGACCGGTATCTGTTGTTAGCTTAATAGCTATAACATCCCAGCCCATCTTAGCTCCAGCTTGTCTTTTCTCATCAAAAAGACTGTGGCCACGCTCAACCCACCAGGTTTCAAACTTAGTAATAATCATAGAAATCCTCCTAAATTAATATAAAGTGCGGATTGCTCCGTGCTAACGCACTCTCGCAATCCTACCCAGCATTCGCATTCCGGGTTATCACCCTACATGCTCATGCAGGGTAGGTTACAAAATGCAAAAGCTGCCTTGCATGCAAGCATACAGCCAGCATTAGCATTTTGTAACACTTTAATAGCAGAAACGTTTTGCCTAGATTATATGTTTTGAGCCCAAAAAAGTAAATAAAAAACTTATTTCGCAAGAATATTTGTCAATGTGCATAGATAAAAAACGTTTAGTTAGTAAAAATGCACAAAATTTCTACCGAACAAACAAAAATAAGGGCAATTTGTTGACTATGCACAAAATCTGATTTATTTTATATATGAAACTTATAAAAAACGTTTTGCATAAATCCATAGGGTGCAAACATCCCCATAGGCAGCTATAGGACGTAAACACCCATATAGGCATTTATAGGGAGTAAGCACCCTAGCAGCAAAAACGTTATGTAAATTAGGAGGAAATAATATGAAAAAAACATTATCAATGGTACTAGCAGCAGCTATGGTTATGTCATTAGCAGCTTGCGGCGGATCTTCAACAAGTGCAACTACAGCTGCACCGGCAGAGGGCTCAGGCGAGACTCAGGCAGCTACAGCTAATGCAGATGCAATCACACTTAGCTGGAACGAGGTAAATGGTGACGACTACGGTGCTACAGTAGGTGCAGAGGAGTTTAAGAGGGTTCTTGAAGAGGTTTCTGGCGGAGCTATGACTATAGAGATATACAAGAACGGTACTCTAGGAGATGAGAAGACATCTATGCAGGCTATACAGATGGGAACTCTTGATATATTCAGAGGTAACGCATCTTCACTTCCTAACTATGGCGCTGAGAAGATAGGTCTTACAGGTCTTCCTTATGTATTCAAGGATATGGATCAGTTCGAGGCTATGGCAGAGAGCGACCTAGGTCAGGAAATGCTTGATTCAGTAGATGAGGCTGATTGCGGATATGTAGCACTTGGCTGGTTAGTAGAGGGACCACGTCAGATGTTCATCACACAGAAGGCTTATGAGACACTTGGCAGCCCATCAGAGTTCACACTCGATATGATGAAGGGTCTTAAGATAAGAGTTCCAGAGACAGACCTTATGGTTAATACTATGAAGGCACTTGGAGCATCAGCAACACCTATAGCTTATTCAGAGCTTTATACTTCACTTCAGTCAGGCGTAGTTGACGGTGCAGAAAATGGTGTAACATCTTACCTATCTAACTCATTCAACGAGGTAGCTCCTTACTTTATAGAGGATGCACATACATTCGGATGCGGAGTTATCCTTATGAACAAGGATAAGTGGAACTCTCTTACAGATGAGCAGAAGGGCTGGATGCAGGAAGCAGCACTTGCAGCTAGAACAGCTTGCTATGATTACAACAAGACACAGGAGCAGGCAGCTATAGATTCATTTGATGAGAAGAAGGTAACACTGCTTAAGGTTACAGACCTTGATAAGTGGCAGGCAGCTTGTGAGAGCGTATATGCTACATATGATGCAGATTCACAGGAAATCATCAAGAAGCTTCAGAGCGGTGAATATTAATTACCAGCTTTAAACATTAATATTTGCAACAACCAGTAATACTAGTAACAAACAGCAATACCAGCAACAAACATTAATACTAGCAACAAACAGCAATACATGTAACAAAAAACGAAAGGGAATTATATGAGCACACTTCATAAAATCAACAAGGTTTGGCAGCCTATAGAAAAGCTGATATTTGATATAACCAAGTATGTATGCGTAGCTTGCCTTGCAGCACTTGTAGCTATAGTTTTTTATATCTTTGTTGGAAGATACATTCTTCACAGCTCACCTATGTGGGGCGAGCCATTGTCATTATTCTTACTTACATGGATGAGTATACTTGGATCTTCACTTGTTCTTAGAACGGATGAACATCTAAAGGTTACTATGTTTGATGAGAAGATGTCTAAGGGACAGATACTTGCAACAGATATACTTGCAACTGCATGTGTAGTTGTATTTGCAATCTTCCTTATAGTATATGGAAGTCAGCTTATGAAACAGGCAAGAACTAATTCTATGGCAGGAGTTAATATACCTTATGCATGGATGTACCTGTCACTTCCTGTTACAGGAGTTCTATACCTCTTTGGTATAGTATCACAGTGGATGAGGAGGATAGATAGCAATGACAACTAGTACGATAGCTACAATTATACTTATAGTTACATTCCTAGCCTTGGTATTTCTTCGAGTACCGATAGTATATGCCATAGGAATTGCATCACTTATAGACTTTATATATATAGGAATCAATCCTATGCAGATGGCACTTAAGTTTGTAGGTAATCTTAATTCATATACACTGCTTTCAGTTCCGTTCTTCATACTTATGGGAGAGCTAATGAGTGCAGGCGGAATTACAGATACACTTATAGATTTTTCTAGGGAGCTGGTTGGCTGGTTTAGAGGCGGTGCTGCAATGGTTAATGTCGTTGCATCATTCTTCTTCGGTGGTATATCAGGCTCATCAAGTGCAGACTGTGCATCACTAGGACCTATAGAGATAAAGATGATGGAAGAGCAGGGATATGACAGAGCATTCTCTACCTGTCTTACTATGGCTAGCTCAGTTGAGGGTATACTAGTACCACCTAGCCAGAACATGGTTATCTTTACACTGGCAGCAGCAGGTGTAACTAGTGTATCTATAGGACAGCTATTCCTTGCAGGATATGTACCGGGAGCAGTTCTTTCTATAGTACTTATGATTTATTCATACTACTATTCTGTAAAGATGGATATTCCGGTAACTGGAAGATTCAGCATAGTAGGCTGTGCGAAATCATTTGTTAAGGCTATCTGGGGAATGATGGCTGTACTCTTTGTAGTAGTAGGAGTTATAGCAGGTGTATTTACCACAACAGAGTCTGCAGCATGTGCAGTTGTTTGGTCACTTATAGTTGGACTGTTTATCTACAAGGGCTTTAGATTTAGAGACATTCCAGAGATATTTAACAATGTTACTATGACACTAGGTAAGGTGCTTATACTTATAGGCGTATCGGGAGCATTTACATATCTTTTAACATACCTTAAGATTCCGGAGCATGTATCAACAGCACTATTTTCTATAACAGACAACAAGATAATGATACTTATACTTCTTAACCTGCTTATGCTTTTCCTTGGATGTCTTATAGAGATGGCATGTCTTATACTTATGCTTACACCGGTTATACTTCCTATATGGATGTCACTTGGACTTTCACCGGTACATCTTGGAGTAGTTATGGTTCTTAACCTTGGTATAGGACTTCTTACACCACCGGTTGGATCTACACTATTTATAGGTTCAGCTATATCAGGAATAAGCATAGAAAAGCTATCTAAGAAGATGCTTCCTTTCTATGGAGTTATGGTTATAGCACTACTTATACTTACATATTTCCCACAGTCATTTATGTGGTTACCAAACATGATGTACGGAGCATAAAAAAATGACAGCAAAAGAAAGTAAAGGCACAGTAATTATCTGTCCGGGAGGCGGCTATAGCTGGCTCTCGGATAGAGAGTCTGAGCCTATAAAAAAAGCCTTCGAGGAAAATGGTTGGAAAGGCGAGGTATTAAATTACGAGGTCGGATGTGACCTTGGAACTAGGCCTCTTAAGCAGCTAGGCGAGAAGGTATCAGAGGTAAGGAAGGAGAATCCGCACAAACCCGTAGTGGTATGCGGATTTTCTGCAGGAGGACACCTTGCGGCAAGCCTTGGAGTTCACTATAAGGATCTTGGACTTGAAAGACCGGATGCACTTATACTTAGCTACCCTGTTATAACTACAGGAGAGTATTCACACAAGGACAGTATAAGAAATCTAGGCGGAGACGACACAGGCTACTTCTCATTAGAAAAGCATGTTACGTCAGATACGCCGCCTACATTTATCTGGGCTACGGCTACAGATGCAGACGTTCCGGTTGAAAACAGCTTACTTTTTGCACAGGCACTAAGCAGGGCAAAGGTAGCATTTGAAATGCATATCTGGCCTTATGGAGCACATGGCCTTTCGCTTGCAACTACTGAGGTAGACGAGCCTGAAAAGGGCAGGTTTGCAGACGAGCATATAGCAAGGTGGTTTATGCTATGCATAGAATGGTTAGATAAAATATTTTAAGGAGATACTATTATGGCATCGTGGAAGAGCGAGGAAGAGCTTTTTGAGCTTATGAAGGAAAAATTATATACACCGGTTGTTGGTGATATATTAGATCAGATGGGATATAGCCATCAGTTTTTGCCAGCAGCAATTAGTCCGCTTAAGGACGATATGAAGCTAGCAGGTAAGGCATGCACAGTTCTTGAGTGCGATGTATTCGAGCCACAAAAGAAGCCTTTTGGACTTTTAACAGAGGCACTAGATCAGCTTAAGAAAAATGAGGTTTATATAGCTACAGGTGCACACAACTCTGCACTCTGGGGAGAGCTTCTTACAGCAACAGCAAGAACAAGAGGTGCAGTAGGTGCAGTCCTTGATGGCTATACTAGAGATACACCACAGGTGCTTGCACAAAACTTCCCTGTATTTGCAAGAGCAAGATGGGCGCAGGATTCTTCTATCAGAACTAATGTTATAGACTTTAGATGTACTATAGAGATAGAAAAGGTTATTATCCATGACGGCGACCTCGTGTTCGGTGACATGGACGGCGTGCTTATCATACCTAAGCAGGTTTCTGAGGAGTGTATCGAAAAGGCACTCGAGAAGGCAGCAGGCGAGAAGGTAGTTCGTAAGGCTATAGAGGGCGGTATGTCAGCAACAGATGCCTTCAAGAAATTTGGTATCCTATAGGAGAGCTAAGATATGGATCAGGATGCATATCAAATTAATATAGAGGACAATGTAGCCACAGCTCTAGTCGAGATTAAGACTGGGGCTGTGGCTCGCCTACTAGGTGATGCTAATGAAAAGTCGATTAATGCGATAACAGACATACCGGTAGGACACAAGATAGCCCTTGTAGATATAAAAAAGGGCGAGCCTATAGTTAAGTACAATGTGGTTATAGGCAGAGCAACTAAGGATATAAAAAAGGGAAGCTGGGTACATCTTCATAATATAGAAAGTATATATGATACAAGGTCTAGTCACCTTGATAGTGTAACCGGTGCACCTAAGGATACTGTATATGAATAAGGAGAATATGATGGAGCTTAAGGATCTAACATGGCAGGGCTATGTAAGAGCTGATGGAAGACTGGGAATTAGAAATCGAATACTTGTTATATATACAGTTAAGTGCAGCGAATTTGTAGCAGATAGCATAGTCAGAAAATCAGATGATGCAGATGTAGAGCTGATAGGCTTTGACGGCTGTACAGACAACCAATACGCAGTCAACCTTCTTATAAGTATGATAAAGCACCCTAATGTCGGTGCAGTTTTAGCAGTAGGACTTGGCTGTGAGTATGTTCAGCCGGAGTGGCTATCAGACATAGCAAAAAAGGAAGGCAAGCCTTCGAAGTGGTTTTTTATACAGCAGGAGGGCGGAACTAAAAGGTCTATAGAGCTTGGACTTAAATATATAGCAGAGCTTAAAGAAGAAATTAAAAATACTAAGAGGGCTGCTATGACTATGAAGGACTTAGTTATAGGAGCAGAATGTGGCGGCAGTGATTTTACCAGTGGCCTGGCGGGCAATGTAATCGTTGGCAGATTTTTTGACAAGCTAGTAGATGAGGGCGGCGTCGCTATATTCGAAGAGATAGTCGAGGCAGTCGGACTTGATAAGCAGCTGCTTGATAGGGCGGCAGATGAAAATGCGGCAAAGGAAATCAGATATACCTACGACAAGGCACTAGAGTATTGCAAGGACGTACACCAATATTCGGTTAGCCCGGGAAACTTTGCAGGCGGCCTATCTACTATAGAAGAAAAAAGTATGGGTGCTATTATAAAAAGCGGAAGTAAGCCTATACAGGGAGTTATCAAGGTAGCAACTAATCCAAGGCATAACGGACTTTGGCTTCTTGATTCAACACCGGATCCTTACTGGATGCAATTTGGAATTACTAATCCAAATGACAACGAGGGGCTTATGGATCTTATAAGCTGCGGAGCACATATAGTATTCCTAGTAACAGGCAGGGGCAATGTAGTCGGAAGTGCAGTTAGTCCTTGTATAAAGATAACAGGTAATCATACAACATACGAGAAGCTTTCAGATGATATGGACTTTGATGCAAGTGCAGTGCTAAGGGGCGAGTGTACTCAAGATGATATGGCACTTAGACTTGCAGGTCTAGTTTGCGATGTGGCAAGCGGTAAGCCAAGTAAGAGCGAGGCACAAGGACACAAGGAATATTTTATTCCATATAAGTATCAGGAAAAGGAAGTTTCATATAAGAAAAAATGCGATGTAATATCATAAGACGGAGGAAAGAAAATGAGCACAGAAAATAATATGTTTGATATGGCTTCACATTATAAGCTAGATGGTCAGACTGCTGTAGTAACAGGCGGTGCATCTGGACTTGGACTTGCTATAACAGAGTGCCTTATAAGCTCTGGAGCTAAGGTAGTTGTTATAGGTTCTAGAACAAAGGAAAAGGCAGATGAGAGCCTAGCTAAGTTTGGCGATAAGGTAGCATACTATCAGTTTGATATATCAGATACAGACCATACTCAGGAGGTTGCAGATAGGATAGTTAGCGAGCAGGGGCCTATAAGCATACTTGTAAATAATGCAGGAAATCACTGCAAGAAGTTTATCTGGGATATGTCTGTAGAGGAGTATGAGAAGGTGCTGCAAATTCACCTAGTTGGAGCATTTGCACTAACAAAAGCACTTGTACCACAGATGAAGGAGCTAGGACATGGAAGAATAATTTTCGAGGCATCTATGACTAGCTATATAGGTCAGCCTCAGGTGTCTGGTTATGCAACAGCAAAGGCAGGCTACCTCGGACTTATCCATGTACTTACAGCAGAGCTTGCAGAGTTTGGAATTACGGTCAATGCTATAGCACCGGGCTGGATAGATACACCTATGTTCCACAAGGCAGTGGACAATGATCCGCCAAGGCTAGCTAAGATTATGGGACGTATACCTGCTAAGAGAGCAGGAGATCCTATGGATATAGGTATGGTTGCAGCATTCCTTTGCAGTGATGCAGCTAGATATATAAGCGGAACATGCATACCTGTAGACGGCGGTGCACTTATAGGATTCTAAGGAGGCTAAACATGAATAACGCGTTTAATGAAGAGCTATTTTTAACTAATAAAACAGGAAGCATGCTTTATCACAAGTATGCCGAGAATATGCCTATTATAGACTATCACTGTCACTTACAGCCTCAGGAGATGTATGAGAATGAGGAGTTTGAGGACCTTGGTGAGATGTGGCTTAAGGGCGACCACTATAAGTGGAGAGCTATGCGTACCTTTGGTATAGATGAAAAATATATAACTGGCGATGCAAGCTATCACGACAAGTATATGGCATTTGCAAGGATACTTCCTTACCTTGTAGGAAATCCACTTTATATATGGTGCGGCCTAGAGCTTAAGAGATATTTTGATATAGATGAGCCTGTATCAGAGGAAAATGCAGAGGAGATCTACAACAAGACTAAGAAGCTTATAAAGGAAAAGCACATGACACGCAGATGGTGCATGGAGCACTCTAATGTTAAGCTTGTTTCTACTACAGAGGATCCTATAGATGACCTTAAGTACCACAAGGAGCTTGCTAAGGATAGCACTCTTAAGACTAAGGTTATAAGTGCATTTAGACCGGATAATGCTATGTTTCTTGATGCGGACAGCTTTAGCGATTATATGACTAAGCTTGGTGCTGCAGCAGGAGTAGAGATTAAGTCTTATGATGATATGATAGCTGCTCTTGAAAAAAGGCTAGAGTACTTTAAGAGCATAGGAACTACAGTTTCAGATGATGGTATTCCTTATTTTAAGTGGGAGGATTATACAAAGTCGGAGATAGCTGCTATATGGAATAAGGGCTTTAAGAATGAGGCGCTTTCTCAGCTTGAGATGGATAAGTATAGAAGTAGCTTTTTGCATGATATGGGTGCTTGCTATAACAGACAGGGCTTTGTTATGCAGCTTCATATAGGAACATACCTTAATGCAAATACATCTAAGGTAGATGCCATAGGTAAGTCTACAGGCTTTGACTGCACAGATGACAGGTCATCTGTTATGAGCGTTGGACTTCTTCTTGATAAGCTAACTAAGGAAGGGCAGCTTCCAAAAACTATTATCTATCCGCTTGATGGAACTAAGGCAGAGGCATGGGCTGTGCTTGCAGCAGGCTTTTGCGATAGCGGCACTAAAGCAAAGGTTCAGCTCGGAGCACCTTGGTGGTTTATGGATCAGGTATATGGAATCAAAAGGCAGTTTGAGGCATGTGCTAACCTCTATCCAGTATCACTTTCAGTTGGTATGCTTACAGACAGCAGAAGCTTTATAAGCTATCCAAGACATGAGCTATACAGAAGAGTGCTTTGCGACTATTTAGGTTCACTTGTAGAGCGTGGCGAGTATTTTAATGATGAAAGGTATCTAAAAGAGATTATAGAAAATGTTTGCTATAATAATGTAAGAGAGTTCTTTGGATTTGATAAGCTGGTATAAATGGCGGTAAAGTGAGGTTTAATGAGCTTTGATATTAAGAAACGGTGTGGCTTTAGGTAGGTCGCACCGTTTTTTCTTGCAAATATTTTTTTCATAATGCACTTATTCACTAGCCATCTTTTTTGCCAAGAATCTTTTTGGAGATACACCGTGAATTTCCTTAAATAGGTGGTAAAACCTGCTTACGCTGTTAAAGCCTGACTCGTATGCTATATCAACCATCTGCATGTCAGAGTGTACCAAAAGGTGTATAGCATAGCTAAGCCGCTGTGAATTAAGGTAAGCGGATGGTGAATTGCCAAGGTATTTTTTAAAGGAGCGGCACAGATACTCCTTAGAAAAGCCTGTTTTTTCACAGAAAAATTCAAGCCCAAGGTGTCTATTATCAGGCTCTCGCCAAGCAGACAGGCTTTCAATCAGCCACCTAGGCATAGATGTATTATGGACAGATGAGAAGGCTGTAGCCTTAGGGGGCTTTTTTGCAGGAGCTATGGCTTTTGCCGCAGGAGAGCCAGCGGTTATAAATATAGGCGTTATATAATAGGCTATAGTATCAAGCAAAAAGGCACGAAGCATAGTTAGAGCTTCCTTTGTTCTAGCTGCAGCTACCGATGTATATTCAAAGGATTTTATGGCATAGCCTATTCTTGTTGCATCCTCTACACTAAGAAAGCACGGCGGCACATACGGAAGTGAGAGCATATGCTCCCTGTGCTTGCTGTCATCAAGGTACGAGTATACAGACTCGACCATCTCAGATGGAAATGCCAGATTAATATGTGAACAGTCCTGACCAGATTTTGTATGTATATCGTATGGGCGTATAAAGGCAAGAGAGCCCTGAGTTAACATAAATTTACGGCCGCAAAGCTCAAGTCGCATAATTCCCTTTGTAACAAAAACAATCTCATAAAAATTATGATATGAGGGATAGAGAGATGAGTCTATGTCATGAACCAGCTTATAAGAGTAGGGAGTATCTCTAAAAACGAGCTGCCCGTTATAAAATTTTAACATATATGCCGTCCTTTGAACTTTATATAGTTCAATATATAGCACAAAAATGCAATAAATCAACAAGAAAATGCAGAATATGAATGATATTATTGATATATCAGGAGCATAATGACATGCGCTACATAACGTTAGACCTGATAACAAAACAACTTTTTATAGGAGGTAGGTATTATGAAGAAAACAAAAAGAATAGTTGCTTTGCTTCTAGCCGGAGTTATGTTACTTACAGGCTGTGGCGGTGGCTCAAGCACAACTGCTACAACAGGTGCTGCCGGAGCTGCAGGTACAGGAGCTGCAACAGGGGAGAAGAAGACAGTTCTAAATCTAGCACTTTCTGAGAACATCACAAAGCTAGATCCACATGACATATTCAACTTCCCAGTTTACACAGCTTGCTGGATGATGTACGACACATTAATTGAAGGCGACCATGAGGGTAATTACAATCCTTGTCTTGCTACAGAGTGGTCTAATTCAGAGGATGGTCTTACATGGACATTCAAGCTTAGAGAGGGTGTTAAGTTCCAGAATGGTGAGGACTTCAACGCTGATGACGTAGTTACAACATTCCAGAGACTTATAGATAACCCAGACCTTACATGTGCAGTTACATATTGGCCTTATCTTGAGTCAGTTACTAAGGTAGATGACTACACAGTAGACATAAAGATGTCACAGGTATTCGGACCTGCTGAGTATGCATTTTCTAATACATGGATTATCCCTAACGAGGCTTGGGAGGCTGACGGCGAGAAGCTCTGGACAGAGCAGAAGGCTGTAGGTACAGGTCCATGGCAGTTAGTTGAGTGGGTAGATGGTCAGTATACACACTTCAAGAAGTTCACAGATTCTTGGGATACATATGATACAGACCTTGAGGAAGTATATCTAAGACATATCCTTGAGCCTTCAACAGCTATCAACGGACAGCTTTCAGGCGACATAGACGCTTACCTTGCAACAGGTGGTGTTCAGAGAGATATGCTTTCTATGTATGCAGGTACAGAGAGTGTTACAGAGATGGTTAATGTAGACGTTGCTATATTCCACTATCTACAGTTCCAGTGTAAGGAAGGCTCTATATTCGCAGACGAGAGAGTAAGAGAGGCATTCTCACTTGCTATAGACCGTCAGAGTCTTGTTGACTATGTACTTGGTGCTGGTTCAGTTCCAACAGGAATTATGGTTGAGGGCGTTCTTGGTTACAACCCTGACATCCCAGCATATGAGTATGATGTAGAGAAGGCTAAGTCACTTCTTGCAGAGGCTGGCTACAACGGCGAAGAGTTCACTATCTATACACATACAGGTATTCCTATGGGCAAGCAGCTCCTTACAGCTATTCAGGATATGCTTTCACAGGCAGGCTTCAATGCTAAGATAGAGGCTGTTGAGGTTTCTGCACTTAACAACATAAGAAAAGAGGGTACATATGATGTATTCCTTGCTTCTAACAACTATATCGGTGGAGACCCATATTCTCACCTCAACCAGAGAATACTTGCAGACGCTCATCACCACAACTACAAGGATGACGAGATGATGTCACTTATCGAGCAGTCTAACCAGGAAGTAGATGCTACAAAGCGTAACGAGCTTCTACAGAAGGTTAATGCACGTATGAGAGAAACATTTGCACCAGAGATAGCTACAGACCAGATGCAGGCTTGCTATCCTATCAACTATGGTGTTACAGGCTTAAAGCTTTATGGAGATGGATATATCAATGCTAGATACGTAGACTGGGATCCATCAATCACAGCACCAGCACAGTAATACAATCACGGGAGATTACGAGTTAATATCCCTACAGCTATAAGGCATATGTAATAAGGAGTTATGTGGCACTCCTAAGTAGAGCTTGGGAGTGCCATAAGTTTGAAGGAGGACATCAATGAATAACCTAACACGTTTTATACTAAAGCGTCTTGGTATGACGGTTATAATCCTTTTCTTTGTATCTATCATAGCATTCGGACTTATTCGTATAGCACCAGGTAATCCTGCTATGCTTGTACTTCCAGACGGTGCCTCAGACGAGGTTATACACGCTATGGAGATTAAGCTAGGACTAGACCAGCCACTTCCGGTTCAGTACTTTAAGTATATAGGTGGTGTATTAAAAGGAGATCTAGGTACTTCTATAATATACAAGATACCTGTTAAGGATCTTATATTCCAAAGACTGCCAGCTACATTCCAGCTAACAGTTGTAACTATGGTAGTTTGTCTGCTTATAAGTATTCCGCTTGGAATTATCGCAGGCTCACGTCAGGGAACTATAATAGACTTCCTCGCAACTATGTTTGCACTACTAGGACAGTCTATGTCTACAGTATGGATGGGAATATTAGTTATATACATATTCTCAGTTAAGCTAGGACTTTTCCCTTCTATGGGATATGGCACGTGGCAGAACTTCGTGCTTCCGGCATGTACACTGGGATATCCAGTTGCTGCACAGGTAACCCGTATGGGACGCTCGGGTATTATAGATGTACTTAAGGAAGACTATATAACAGCTACTTATGCTAAGGGTATAAGCAAGTTTGTTGTATATACTAAGTACGCTTTTAAGAATGCACTTATTCCTATAGTAACTATAGTAGGTATGCAGATAGGTATATACCTAGCTGGAGCGGTTGTTGTTGAGACTATATTTGCATGGCCAGGCTTTGGTCAGCTTATATTCCAGGCAGTTGGAACAAGAGATTATCCGCTAGTTCAGTCTTGCCTTCTTGTATCAGCAGCACTTTTTGCAATAGTTAATATGATAGTAGATATAATCAATTCATTTATAGATCCAAGAATCACATTACAGTAGGAGGAGAAGAATGAGCAGAAAAATCATTATATCAAGAATGTTAAAAAGTAAGTTCTTCATGGTTGGTATGCTAACAGCACTGGCTATAGTTCTACTGTCTGTGTTTTCACCATTTATAGTTCAGTTTGACCCTGTTACTAACTCACTAAAGGAAAGACTTATTCCACCGCAGTACCTTTCACAGGGACTGTCAGGACATATATTCGGAACAGATGACCTAGGAAGAGATATATTCTCAAGACTGCTTCTCGGTTCTAGATATTCACTATTTATAGCAACTATGGTTGTATCTGTAGCAGCTATTATAGGAACTATACTAGGAGCAGTAGCCGGTTACTTCGGAGGCAAGGTAGATATGCTTATCATGCGTGCCTGCGATATTATGATGGCTATACCTAACCTAGTTCTTGCTATAGCAGTTATGGCTATACTAGGACCAAACATCTTTAACCTGATCATTGTCCTAATAATTACTAGCTGGGTACAGTATTGTAAGCTTACCAGAAACAATGTTATGGTTGTTAAGAACATAGAGTTTGTTAAGGCATCACAGGTACTTGGTGCTTCACAGTGGCATATCATGTTTAAGCAGATATTCCCTAATGTTACAACACAGCTTATTATTCTTATAAGCCAGCAGTTTGGTTGGACTATACTTACAGAGGCATCACTAAGCTTCCTAAGTCTTGGAGTTCAGCCACCGACACCTTCTTGGGGCAATATGATAGCAGACGGAAGAAACTTCCTTATAACATCTCCTTGGATGGTTTTCGCACCTGGTATAGCACTTATGCTTACAGTTCTTGCATTTAACTTCCTTGGAGACGGACTAAGAGACGTTCTTGACCCAAAGAGAATATAAGAGGGAGGCTAACATGGTAGATAATAAGGATATACTATTACAGATAGATGATCTGCATGTTCAGTATACTACAGAGCGTGCAGTGGGCAATGCACTAAATGGCCTTTCTCTTAAGATACACAAGGGCGAGTCTATGGGACTTGTTGGAGAGACAGGTGCAGGTAAGACAACAACAGCACTTTCTATACTTAATCTGCTTCCTTATCCAGCAGGTAAGATAACAAGCGGTAAGATATATTATGATGGCAAGTCTGTTACAGAGATGTCTCAAAAGGAGCTTATGGATATCCGTGGTAACAAGATATCTATGATATTCCAGAATCCGCTTACATCTCTAAACCCTGTATTTACTATAGGCGAGCAGATAGGAATGGTTATCAGAAAGCATGAAAAGTGCTCTAGGGCTGAGGTAGAAAAAAAGACAAAGGAGCTTCTCGAGAAGGTTGGTATACCTGGCGGAAGACTGCATGACTACCCTAATCAGTTCTCAGGCGGTATGAGACAGCGTGTTGGTATAGCAGCAGGTATAGCACTTAACCCAGAGCTTCTTATTGCAGATGAGCCTACAACAGCACTTGATGTTACTATACAGGCACAGATACTTGAGCTTATGAAGAAGCTTAAGACTCAGTATGATACATCACTACTTATGATTACACATAACCTAGGTATTATATCTGAGCTTTGTGAAAATGTTTCAGTTATATACGCTGGAAGAATAATCGAATATGGAAGCGTTAAAGAGGTATTTGGTAATCCTCTTCATCCTTATACTATAGGACTTCTTGGAGCTATTCCTATGCTTGAGGGCAAGAAGGAAAGACTGCATGCTATACCGGGACAGATAGCAAGTGCTACTAATGTACCTAATGGCTGTGCATTCCATCCTCGCTGCGAGAGATGCATGGAAAGATGTAAGAGCGAGGTTCCTACTATGGTAGAGGTTAATGAAAATCACTATGTTGCATGCTTTTGCAGAGAGGGGGTATAGCTATGGAACAGAATACAGAAAAGAAACCACTCATTAAGGCAGTGCATCTAAAGGAATATTTTAAGATACCAGGTAAGGGTATGCTTCATGCTGTAGATGATGTAAGCTTTGAGGTATATGAAGGAGAGACACTAGGACTTGTTGGCGAGTCAGGCTGTGGTAAGAGTACAGTCGGTAATGTTATTATGCGACTACTTAAGCAGACAGACGGCGAGCTAATAATGGAAGGAAAGGATGTCTTTAAGGCAACCGCCGAGGAGAAGAAGGAATATTGCAGAAAAACGCAGATAATATTCCAGGATCCATATTCTTCACTTAACCCTAGAAAGACTATAAGAAGTATACTATCTGAGGCATATGAGGTACAGAAGCTTTGCCCGAAGAACGAGATAGAAACTAAGATTAGAGAGCTTTGCGATACAGTAGGTATATCTCAGGAGCTGCTTGACTACTATCCACATGAGCTAGATGGTGGTACTCGTCAGGTTGTAGGTATAGCAAGAGCACTATCACTTAATCCTAAGTTTATAGTATGCGACGAGCCAGTATCTTCACTTGATGTATCAGTTCAGGCTAAGATTATAAACCTGCTTATGGATCTTCAAAAGCAGTTTGGTCTTACATATCTGTTCGTATCACATGACCTGTCAGTAGTTAGACATATATCTAACCGTATTGCGGTTATGTACCTTGGACAGATAGTTGAGATAGCAGATACAGACAGCATATTTGCTAACTGTATGCATCCTTATACTATAGCACTTCTTTCTGCTATACCTAAGGTTGATGTTAATCACAAGACAGAACGCATTATACTAGAGGGAGATGTTCCTTCACCTATCAATCCAGGAGCAGGCTGCAGATTTGCTAAGCGTTGCTGGATGGCACAGGAAAAGTGTAAGAGCGAAGCACCACAGATGACAGAGGTTGAGCCAGGACACTGCGTAGCATGTCACTTCTATGCAGAGTCAAGAGAAAAGTCAAAGACTGCAAAGACATCTGCACTGTCGGATAATTAAAAATATTTGGTATAATAAAAGGCAGCTACCTGTTAGGGGAGCTGCTTTTTTTAAGTGGCTTTTTGGAAATGCCCGATACTATCTTATTTTTGCTGCTGCTTTTTAATATTTTTTCGAGCTATAGCTTTTGTCATTATTAGTGCCAGTACTGCAGAAATAATCCTTGCAAATACAGTGCTCCACCAGATCATTATCTGTCCGCCAAAAAGTGGTGGAAGTATAAGCATTAACACAAGCATGAGTATAGGTTCAATAAATGTCAGGATATAGGATAGTACTGCTTTTTCGGTTGCATAAAATCCGGCTGTAGAGATTCTTGTAATCGCAACAAACGGAACGGAAATCAAAAAGATAGGGATGATTTTAGCAATCTCAGCATTTACCTCAGCTGATGAACCAAATAATACTCCTATATGCCATCTGCCAAGATACATAATAATGCATCCGATAAAAGCAAGGATAACAGCAAAGGTATATGCCATGCGTGTTACCTCTGACAAGTCTTTTTCCTTTCGCTCACCATAATATTTGCTCATAAGCGGCTGACAGCCATCGCCTACTCCCTGCAGTAGCAGATAGATAATGCAAATGATATAAGCGATACATGCATAGGTAGCGATCGCCCTTTCGCCACCATACGATGCTGAAAAACGATTAATAAGCACCAGAGAAACATTAGGAGTTAGCTCAAGTCCAAAAGGAGCAAGTCCTACCATGAAAATGGATTTACAGACAGAACCAAGTTCGCCTACATTTATACGAACAAACAATTTCTTCTTATATACGGTATATATGAGAGCCATAAAAAAGGTTACGCACTGACCTATAACTGTAGCAAGTGCCGCACCTGCCATTCCTTGACCTAAAACCCATATGAACAAATAATCGAGAACGATATTAGTAAAAAAGCCTCCAAGCATAGTATGCATTGCAAAAGAGGAGCTTCCGAAGTTTCGAATAAAAGGAATAAGTCCAACTCCTATGATCTGCATCGAAGCTCCTAATGCCATAATCCTAATATAGTCGGTAGCATAGGTAAGTATTACGCCCTCTGCTCCTAAAAGAACTAGTACAGGGCGAGCCGTAATAAAGGTAAGGATGGTAAGAATAATGCCGGATAAGACAAGTAGCCACCAAGACACAGCAACAAACTGCTTTGCCCTTTGGTGCTTTCCCTCTGCCGTGCTGATAGAATAGTGAACAGCACCGCCCATACCTATGCCGGTTCCTATAGACTGCAAAAGTGCAACGATAGGATAAGCGATGTTGATTGCAGAAAGTCCTGCATCTCCTATGGTATTTCCAACGAAATAACCATCTACGATTGAATAAACACCTGACAAGGCAAATGCAATAATAGATGGGATAACATATTTTAAAAAGGTAGTACGACTATTCATTTTCTAGTAAGCCTCCGCTTCGAAATAATTTGATAAAAAGTTCGGTCTCGTCATTCATTTGTGTGATGGCATTTAACCCCATTCGATTAATAACGAATAGTTCTCGCTTATGCAGTGCCTCAATAATTTCACTCGCATAAGCCTTGCCCTTTGGAGTGAGCTTAAGCAGCTTGCTGCGCTTGTCTGCAGTATCTGCCGAAAGCTTAATATAACCATTTGCAGACAATCCCTTTAGAATAGTATTGATGGTCTGCTTTGGAATAGACCATTCATGGGAAATGCTTTTTTGTGTGCAGCTTCCCTTAGATTCATAAAGGGAATAAAGTACTAATACGTTGTTTAAGGACAATCCATAGAGCTTTGCCCATTCCTCGTATATAGCATTGCCCTCCTTCCATAGGGCGTAGTATCTTTGCAGCTGTTCAAGCTTTGCTTTTTTATTATTCATATGCATCTCCAAATTCAAAAAAGTCCGACACCGTACTAATATAATATAGTACGAAGTAGGACTAATGTCAAGCTAGAGGTTTGGAGGAACTGGTGGGATTGCTTTGGTAGCGATTACTCTGTCAGTTCCTCTGCCGGATTTAGTAGGCGTGCTATCTGCATTGGAGGATGGAATATATGTAATATTTTTCTTGACGTTAAAAAGCTCTATACTTATACTTAAGCTAAGAAAATAAAACGGAGGTAGGTATGTCGTACGTAGATGAAGTATATGAGCAGGTAGTAGCAAAAAATCCTGGTGAGAGTGAATTTCATCAGGCGGTTAAAGAGGTTTTAGATTCGCTTAAGCTTGTTATAGATGCTAATGAAGACAAGTATAGAAAGGCTGGACTTTTAGAGCGATTTGTTGAGCCGGAGAGAATAATCTCATTTAGAGTTCCTTGGGTAGATGATAAGGGCGAGGTACATGTCAACAAGGGCTACAGAGTACAGTTTAACAATGCTATAGGTGCTTACAAGGGCGGACTTAGATTCCATCCATCTGTTAATCAGTCTATACTTAAGTTCCTTGGCTTTGAGCAGGTGCTTAAAAATTCTCTTACAGGTCTTCCTATGGGAGGCGGCAAGGGCGGCTCTAACTTTGATCCTAAGGGCAAGTCAGACAGAGAGGTTATGGCATTTTGTCAGAGCTTTATGTCAGAGCTTTATAAGTATATAGGTAAGGACAAGGACGTTCCTGCAGGAGATATAGGCGTAGGCGGAAGAGAGGTAGGATATCTCTTTGGTGAATATAAAAAGCTTACAACTACA
This sequence comes from Bacteroidaceae bacterium, assembly GCA_963593765.1. Taxonomy (GTDB): domain Bacteria; phylum Bacillota; class Clostridia; order Lachnospirales; family Lachnospiraceae; genus CAVBBU01. Next base: position 39,923 of record CAVBBU010000002.1, read on the forward strand.
TTCGAGGGAGTTCTAACAGGAAAGGGAATTCCTTTTGGCGGCTCACTCGCTAGAACAGAGGCTACCGGATATGGTCTTGTATATATCCTTGATGAGATGCTTAAGGCTAATGGCAAGGACATAATGGGAAAGACAGTAGTAGTTACTGGATCGGGCAATGTAGCCATATACGCAGTTGAAAAGGCAACGCAGCTTGGTGCTAAAGTTGTAGCTATGTGCGATTCTAACGGATATATATATGATCCAGATGGAATTAAGCTAGATATAGTTAAGGATCTTAAAGAGGTTAAGAGAGCTAGAATAAGTGAGTATGCTAAGCAGGTACCTAGTGCAACATATACCGAGGGCAAGGGAATCTGGAATATCAAGTGTGACATCTATCTTCCTTGTGCAACTCAAAACGAGCTAGATATAGACGGAGCTAAGAAGCTAGTAGAGCAGGGCTGCTTTGCAGTTGCAGAGGGTGCTAACATGCCTACAACACTAGAGGCAACAAAGTATCTACAGGATAACAAGGTACTCTTTATGCCTGGTAAGGCTGCAAATGCAGGCGGCGTAGCAGTATCTGGTCTTGAGCAGAGCCAGAATGCTATGAGACTTTCTTGGAGCTTTGAGGAGGTAGATGAAAAGCTTCAGGGAATAATGAAGGATATATTTAAGAAGGCAGATGATGCAGCTAAGAAGTACGGCGTAGCAGGAAATTACGTAGCAGGTGCTAACATAGCAGGCTTTGAAAAGGTTGCAGCAGCTATGCTTTCTCAGGGAATTGTATAGTTTGAATTAAAGTACAAAAGTAAAAAACTTATATCAGAAATTTGGTTACAGTGTCAAAACTCATCTTCCACGGCATGCTCGCATGTCGGTGGGAGATGGAGTTTATGACACGCCCTTCAATGAGGATGAAGTGGTGCGAAAGCACCACGGGAATCCGAATTGAAGCAGGATTGTGAGAGTGCGAAGCACGAAACAATCCGTGTAACCGAAGGTTCGGGTGTTTTGACACCCGAACCAAATTTTAATCAAAAAAGCAGAGTAGGAATGATGTGTAGAAGTGCTAAGGGAACGGGGAGCTGTCCCTTGGACGAAGAAGAAGCATTTTCTTCGCAGTATCATTTTCCGCATCCCGCTGCCACATATAAGATCATAAAACATACCTTCTTAGATGTGGCAACTGCCATAGCTAAGGAGGTATTATTTTGCTAAGATATAAAACAAGACGTATGTGCTATATAGCACTTATGGCAGCCATCTATATTGTGCTGTCTATGAATTTTTCTGTTAAGCTAGGAAATATACATATTACATTTGGTTCGCTCCCTACTATAGTAGGAGCATTATGCTTTGGGCCATTAGATGCAGTATGTATCGCAGCACTTGGTGAATTTACAAAGCAGCTGCTTAGATATGGAATATCATATACCACTATATTATATATGCTTCCGCCTATGTTAAGAGCATTTACCGTGGGAATGGGAGCTTTAATGGCAAAAAAAAGAGGATATAATATAGAGGATAAAGGCTTACTATATATAAGCACATGTATGCTTGCGGCAATTCTTACAACTATAGCAAATACTATGGTTAATTTGGTAGATAGTATTATATTTGGATATTATTCTCCGGCTCTTATATATGGAGATTTATTATATAGATTATTTGTTGGGATGATAACAGCAGCTGTGGTAGCACTTGTTGCAAAGCCACTTACATCTGCAATTAAAAGAAGCAAAATATTATGGATATAGATTTTTATAAAAAGCTAACACTTAGAAGCAAGCTGATAGTAATATCGGTAGGTGTTATATTGCTTATGCTTATTATGGGTACAGCAAGCGTAGTATTAGTAAGCATAAACAATCATAGCATGCAAGGGCTTTTATATAATAATCAAAATGCATACAATCTTCAAAGTGCAATCGGGCAAGAGGAAAGTGCCTTTAGAGCATACATTTATAGTGAGAGTGACAAGACAAGGCAGGAGTATGAAGCGGCTGTTGCAAATACAAAAAAGGCATTAGATGAGCTTCCATTTGATTATGATAAAATAGGCGAGAGCAGATATGAGATAACACAAACCATTAAGTACAGCTATGAAAATTATTGCATTGCCCGTGACGAGCTTATAAACACAAGCAGAGAGGACAGCTTATATATTACGAAGCTATACGAGATTTACTCTATGCAAGGCTACATAAAGGGCTACTGCGAGGAGCTAACTCAAAGGGTTTTAGAGGATAGCGCAAAGACCTACGACAGAGAAAGCGGAATATATATAAGAACGCCGTATTATATTATGATTATTGTCCTGTTTGGTCTTGGCATACTTCTTTGGATTTTATATACTCAGCTGTGGAAGCTATTTAAGGCACTTGGAGAGATGGCACAGGCATCTAGGAATATGCAAAATGATATATATAACCAGCCCGATGTTAAATGGGACAGCGAGGATGAGATGGGTGAGCTGGTTTCTGCCTTTAATAAAATGAAGCATGTAACAAAGCAAAACCAGGCTATGAGGGAGCACCTACATAAGGAGGAGCTTGCGAAGATAGACCTTGAGCAAAGATTTGCAGCGGCACAGTTTGAGGCACTTAAAAATCAGCTTAATCCGCATTTTTTATTTAATACGCTTAATACCATAGCACGTATGGCTAAGATAGAGGGAGCACCAACAAGCGAGCATATGACTATAGCTGTTAGCAATCTTCTTCGATATAATCTTAGAACAAATGATGCACTTGTTCCTTTTTCTCAGGAGGTTAAGGTTGTTAAGGATTATATGTACATTCAGGAAATGCGTTTTGGAGATCGCATAAGCTACAAGCTTAATTGTGACATAGACGATGCAACGCTAGTTCCGGTTTTCCTTTTACAGCCCCTCGTGGAAAATGCTATCATACACGGACTTTCTCCTAAGGAGGACGGCGGCTTTATATCGATTTACGCAAAAAATAAAAATAATACAATCCGCATAGCGGTTATGGACAACGGCCTAGGAATGGACAGTAAGAGACTTAAGGAAGTTAGAGAGTCTATGTCGCTAAGGATTAGAACCAGCGGAATAGGAATGAGTAATATAAGCAGACGTGTATCAGGCTTATACGAGGACGGAAGCATGAGAATATATAGCAGAAAGGATAAGGGCACCTTAGTTGTAGTTACATTTAGTAGGCTAAGAGGAGAGGAGTAGTATGTTTCATATACTTATAGCAGATGATGAAAAAACTGAGCGTATGGCACTTGCAAAAACTCTTAAGGATTCGCTAGGCGAGGAGCTGGTTTTGCATGAAGCGGATAATGGCAAAAGAGCAGTCGATTCATTTAGGCAGCAGCCTATCTCGCTTGCGATACTTGATATCGAGATGCCTGTTATGAATGGAATCGAGGCAGCTAAAATTATTTTTTCAGAAGCACCAAGCACAGCTATAATATTTTTAACTGCATATGATACATTTGAATATGCAAAGCAGGCTATAAAGGTAAGAGCAAGAGATTATATACTAAAGCCATATAGCGATGAGGAGCTGCTTGCAGCAGTGGATGATGCACTCCATACGCCATACAAATCAGTAAAGGCGAATTTAACTGGCAAGGATGATGTATCTCCTGATCAGTATCAGGTAGTTACTATGCAAATGCTTAATTATCTTTATACGCATTATCAGGATGAGATTTCTATGCAGGATGCAGCATATGCACTTAACTACTCCGAGCCTTATTTTTGCAAGCTCTTTAAGCAGCAGACAGGACAGAGCTTTATGTCCTACCTTTCAGAGTACAGAATAGATAAGGCAAAGGAGCTGCTTGCACAGCCTACAGTTAATATAAAGGATATAGGACGTAAGGTTGGTTATCCCGATGCGAATTACTTTGCAAAGGTTTTTAGGAGAATAACAGGGCAAAGCCCGAGTGAATATAGAAGCAGTATAATTAAATAAAATAGGATTTAAAAAGAAAGCACCTCGCTGGGAAACTTGTGTGGTGTTTTTTTAATGGAAAAATTCACTTCCTGTTTGTATACACGAACAAAGCTAAAAATGTCCTAATCTTACAAAGATATTACTATATGAGTTTGGCAGGTCAAATGTTTATAATAAATACATATAAGCAAGGAGGTGCGTTTATGGCAGAAGAGCTATTCCGAATGGAAGGAATAAGTAAGAGCTTCCCTGGAGTTAAGGCACTAGATAACGTACACCTAGATGTATATAAGGGAGAGGTTTTAGGACTTGTAGGTGAAAACGGAGCAGGAAAATCTACTCTTATGAAGATATTATCTGGAGTGTACCATGCCGACGAGGGAGAGATCTTCATAGAAGGGAAAAAGGTTAATATAGATTCAGTAGCAAAGGCACATGAGCTAGGCATATCTATAATCATGCAGGAGCTTAACATGTGCGGACATCTAAGCGTTGCAGACAACATTTTCATAGGCAGACCACACAAGAGAGGTCCGTTTATAGATGATAAGAAGATGCATGAAGAGGCCAAGAAGATACTTGATGACCTTGGAATTAAGCTTAATACCTATACTAAGGTGGGCGACCTAAGCGTTGCACAGCAGCAGATGGTTGAAATTGCAAAGGCGATAAGCTTTAATTCTAAAATTCTTGTACTTGATGAGCCGACAGCAACTCTTACAGAAAGAGAGATAGACCAGCTCTTTGAGATAATCAAGAGGCTTCAGGCTAAGAATGTTGGAATGGTATATATCTCGCATCGTATGGCAGAGCTTAATCGTATATGCAAGAGAGCATCCGTAATAAGAGATGGACAGTATATAGGTACAGTTAGCCTAGATGAGATAAGCATGGACGATTTGGTAAATATGATAGTAGGTCGTCCGCTTGATGATAAATATCCAAAGCACGAAAGAACGATAGGAGACATTGTCCTAGAGGGTAAGAACATTCACAGAGGCAAAAAGGTCAATGTTGACGACTTCTATGTTCGCAAGGGCGAGATACTTGGTATATCGGGACTTGTAGGAGCAGGAAGAACAGAGCTTATGCGATGCGTTTTTGGAGCCGACCAGCCAGACAGCATGGAGCTGTATATGGACGGCAAGCCTATAAAGGTTAATTCAGTTATACAGGCTATAAACCATGGAATAGGCTATGCGACAGAAAACAGAAAGAAGGATGGCTTAGCTCTTGGACTGGATGTTCAGTATAACACGAACATGGCACATCTAAGACAGCTAACACACTGTGGATTTATAGATGATAAAGAGGGTGCAAGAAATGCACAGGAGTATGTAGAGCTTCTTAGAACTAAAACTCCAAGCATACATCAGCTATGTAAGAACCTATCAGGAGGAAACCAGCAAAAGGTTGTACTTGCAAAATGGCTCTGCAATGATGTTAAGGTTCTTATAGTAGATGAGCCTACAAGAGGAATAGATGTAGGTGCTAAGTATGAGGTATATGAGCTGTTTAACCGTCTAAGTGACCAGGGAGTTGCAATAATTATGATTTCGTCAGAGCTTCCTGAGATACTAGGAATGAGTGACAGGGTACTCGTTATACATGAGGGCGAGATAAATGGTGAGCTAAATGCAAAGGAGGCAACGCAGGAACAAATCCTTTACCTTGCAGCAGGATATAACAAGCTAGAGGGAAAGCCTGCACCAACTCTGCCAAGACCGCAATCATCAAAGGCAACAGCATAAAACATATTTGGAGGAAAAGAAATGTCAAGCAAAGAAAATGGAGCTAAGGTGGGCTCATTTAATCATCTAAACGCAGCAACAAGACGAGCTATATTTTCATTTGGAATATTAATCGCACTATTTTGTATATTTTCACTTTTATCACCTGCTAAGTTTTTAGCAGCAACTAATCTTCAAAACCTGCTTCAGCAGATAGTTACTTATACTATTATAGGCTGCGGACTTTCGTTCTGTCTTGTCTGCGGTGGTAACGACCTAAGTGCCGGAGCATCTATGGCACTATCTGGAATTATAATGGTTAGCTTTTTGACTATGGGACTTCCTATGTGGCTATGCATAATACTTTGCCTTACTATGGGAGTTTTAACAGGTGTTATGAACGGCTTCTTTATAGAGATACTTGGAGTTGTTCCATTCGTTGCTACACTGGCAACGCAGTGGGTATACAGAGGTATGGCAAACGTACTTGTTAATGGTGCACCTTTATATACAACAAACATACCTTCAGAGGCAGTACAGGCACAGTTTTATGTACTCGGTGGTGGACGTATAGGTGGCGATGGTCTTCCATACTCAGTTATTATTACAGCAATATATGCGGTAATACTTGGTATAGTTTTAGCAAAGACCCGTATAGGTCGTCAGATATATGCCTGCGGATCTAACCTAGAGGCAGCAAAGCTATCAGGTATCAATGCAGTTAAGACTCGTATGTTTGCTTATTGCATATCTGGACTTTCAGCAGCTATATGCGGAATCCTGGTTGCATCAAGACTATCAAGTGCACAGCCTACAGCAGGTAATGGTTACGAGATGGAAGCTATAGCAGCATCAGTTCTTGGCGGTATATCTATACTAGGTGGTGAGGGAACTATTCTTAATACAGTCATCGGAGCACTTATGATGGGTGTTATCAGAAATGGACTTAACCTTAACGGTGTAAACTCTTTCTGGCAGCAGGTTGTTGTAGGATTCATACTTCTTATAGCAGTTGCATCACAGACAGCAAACAAGGGTGGTCAGCTAGAGGGCATAAAGAGAATGCTTGGTCTTAAAAAGACCCATTAAATAAAAACAAAGGAGAAAGTATTTATGAAGAAAATTAGAAGGGTAGTAGCATTAGGATTAGCAACACTTATTGCAGCTGCAAGCATAGCAGGCTGTGGCTCATCAAACACAGCAGAGACAACAGCTGCCGCAGCAGCAGAGGAAGCAAAAACAGAGGCAGCTGCAGCAGAAGAGGGTGCAGCAGAGGCAACAGACGGAGAAAAGACTATATATGTTATAGTTAAGGTTCTTGGTAACCAGTACTGGAGCGTACTTCAGGCAGGTGCTGAGCAGGCAGGTAAGGATCTTGGATGCAATGTAGTAGTTGTAGGTACAGCACTTGAGTCAGATATCGAAGGTCAGCTTACACTTCTTCAGAACGCTGTTTCTGCACAGGCAGACGGTATCGTTATAGCACCACTTGATTCTGTATCACTTGACGCACCTATAACAGAGGCTTACAATTCTGGTATACCTGTAGTACTAGTTGATACAGTAATAAAGAGCGACAACTATAGCGCAGCACTTATGACAAACAACGTAGAGGCTGGTAAGACAGCAGCACAGGAGATGCTAGAGCGTCTTAAGGCTAGAGGAATTGCTGAGACAGAAACAGCTCAGATAGCTATACAGATAGGCTCTACAGGTTCACAGACTATCACAGACCGTGTAAATGGTTTCAAGGAGTATTGGGCAGCAAATGCACCAGAGGCTTGGACTATACTTGAGGATGATATAAAGGTAAATGATGGTGATATAAGCAAGGCTGTTGGCTTCTGCCAGGACTTCCTTACAACATATCCAGACATCAAGGGAATGTTCGGACCTAACAACGGTTCTACAGTTGGATTTGTTACAGGACTTACAGAGTCTAAGCGTACAGATGTTACTATGATAGGCTTTGACTTCTCAGCAGAGATAGAGACTATGATAAGAAGCGGTGAGTACGATGTTGCATCAGTTGTACAGAGACAGTACTTCATGGGATATGATGGCGTTAAGACAGCACTTGAGCTTTCTAATGGTGGCTCAGTAAGTGAGAAGACTGTTGATACTGGAGTTATCCTTGTAGACAGTGAAAATGTAGACGATGCAGAAGTTCAGGAGATAATCAACCCAGTTCAGGAGTAAAACTAGGGAGAGCTTATGACTAAAAGGTCAAAATGCATATTGGGCATTGCTGCAGCCTTAGTGCTTGCAGCAGTAGTCGTAACAACTCTATATAACAAAAACAGGGGCAGCAATATAGCTGCTCCTGAATATGTTTTTACATATGCTGAAAATCAATCAGAGGATTATCCTACAGCACAGGGTGCACGCTACTTTGCAGACAAGGTATATGAAAAAACAAACGGTCGCATAAAGATAAATCTATATACAGATGCAAGGCTTGGAGATGAAACCTCTGTTTTAGAGCAGCTGCGGTATGGAGGTATAGACTTTGCACGAATATCGCTTATGTCTATGGCAGATGATATTAAGGTATACAATGTGCTAGAGCTTCCGTATTTATATGATAATGCTGAGCATATGTGGAAGGTGCTTGATGGTAAGATAGGCGACAGACTTATAGGCGAGACAGAAAGCATGGATCTGGTTGGACTTTCTTGGTATGATGCAGGAGCAAGAAGCTTTTATAGTAGTGTAAAAGAGGTGCACACGCCTAGCGATCTTTCAGGGCTTAGAATCAGAGTAGCCAAGAGTAGTATGATGTTTGATATGATTAAGGCATTTGGTGCTACTCCTGTTACAGTTGTTTATGCAGATGTTTACTCGCAGCTTGAAACAAAAACCATAGACGGAGCAGAAAACAACTGGCCGTCATACGAATCAGAAAGGCATTGGGAGGTAGCTCCCTACATGACACTTGATGAGCATAATCGTATCCCTGAGCTGCAGCTTTGCTCAAAAAGCACTTGGTCTAAGCTGTCAGACTCAGATAGGGAGATAATTCTTTCTTGTGCAAAGGAAAGCGCACTTTATGAAAGGCAGCTTTGGAAGAAAACAGAGGAAAGTGCCAGAGCCAGTGCAGAAAAGGGCGGCTGCATAGTAACAACGCTTAGTAAGACAGAGCAAGAGCTTTTTAGAGAAGCCGTAAGCCCGATTTATGACAAATATGCAGGGGAGTATACAGAGCTTATAAATGAGATAAGAGAAGTAGAATAAGCTTAATAATATTGGAAGAAAAACGACGAGCGTGATGCCTAGTGGCAAAGTGCGATCGTCGTTTTTTGCTTTATTTAAGGACAAATTTAACCTAATAAGCTATAATACATTACTACAAACAATCTAAGCAAAGGATAATCAAATGCAATCACCAAGGCATATAGCATTTATAAAATCAATACCCATACTGTGCAGCTACATATTTCTCGGAGCGGTATATGGAATTATGATGCAAAAGG
>CAVBBU010000003.1:0-24817 GCA_963593765.1 Bacteroidaceae bacterium
TCATCATCAAAGTCGTCGTCGAAATCATCCTCGAAGTCTTCTAAATAATCCGGTGTAAGGAAGCGATATACTGCATATGCTATACCTGCTATTGCAGCAACTGCACCAACAATTGCAAGCACCCATACGATAGTATTTTTCTTTTTTTCTTCCTCTTCCTTTTTCTTAATCAGCTCGGTTAGCTTGTTTGTATTAATAGTATTCATAATATCCTCAACCCTAGAAGCTGCTTCCTTGCTTATCGCATCAAATCTACCCATATATATACCTCCAAATAATCATATGATTAATCTCTTTACCTTGTCTAATAGTACCACATTTTTATAGCTTCTGCAACTTAGCAAAGCCCGCAAGTAATTTTTTTATTCCCTTCTCTCCAAAGTCAACCTTAACCTCAAAATCCTTTCCGACATCATTAATCTCAAGCACTTTTCCTTCGCCAAATTTTATATGCCTAACCATATCTCCCTGTGTATAATCTAAGCTGTCTGGCTTGACTAGGGTAACCGGCTTTCCAAAAGGTATTGTATTATTTAAAGGAGCCTTGCTTAGTTTTTTTCTAGCACTATTCATTATATTATCATTCCAAGGAAGTCCATCTGTTATAGGATTTTCTCTTTTCCTTGCATAGCTCTCACTGTCTAATACATGCTTATCTAAAAGCCTTGGCGAAAGGTCTTTTATAAATCTTGAAACAGTCGACCATCTCATCTCTCCATTTACCATTCTGCATCTGGCACATGTTAGAGTAAGGTGTTTTCTTGCTCTGGTTATTCCTACATAGCACAGTCTTCTTTCCTCCTCAACATCAGTATCATCTATCGAATTAATACTCATATAGCTTGGAAAAAGTCCATCCTCCATACCTACCATATAGACATTATCAAACTCAAGCCCCTTTGCCCCATGAAGAGTCATAAGTGTTACCTTACTTTCATTTTCATCAAACCTATCTATGTCAGCAACTAATGCAACCTCTTCTAAAAACGCAGATAATATATCGCCATCATCCTCGCCTACACTATCATATTCAACCTCAAATGATGTCGCCTTATTTATAAGCTCCTCTATATTTTCTAATCTTGTCTCTGCCTCTACCTCGCCTTCCTCTAAAAGCTCGCTCTTATATCCTGTTTCTTCTAGTATATCCTCTATAATCTGTGCAATAGTTTTTTCTCCTTTTAATATCTGTCTTTTGTATATATCTATGCTGCTAATAAATTCCATTATCTTAGCCGCACTTCTTCCTAAGCCGTCTAACTGATCTGCTATATGACATGCCTCGCTAAGACTTATGTCATTTGCTAATGCATATGCCGTTAGCTTGTCTATGCTAGTCTGACCTATGCCTCTTTTAGGAACATTAATTATTCTTGCAAGTGCAAGGTCGTCTCTTGTGCTTGCTATTACCTTAAGGTATGCAAGCATATCCTTGATTTCCTTTCTTTGATAAAAGTTTACGCCGCCTATCAGCTGGTATGGAACTCCTAGTGCTACGCACCTTTCCTCTATAAGTCTTGACTGTGCATTAGTTCTATATAATATAGCAAAGTCATTATAATTTTTTGATATAGCCTTTTTTATTATATCCTTAACGACAGCCTCTGCCTCCTCAGGTGCATCGCTATATTGATATAGGCTAACCAGCTCTCCGCTATCATTTGCCGTCCAGAGGCTCTTGTCCTTACGTCCCGAATTTTTTTTGATAACTTCATTTGCCACATCAAGTATATTAGGAGTAGACCTGTAATTTTGCTCTAGCTTGATAACCTTAGCCCCCGGAAATGCCTGCTCAAAGTTAAGTATATTTTCTATATTCGCTCCACGGAATTTGTATATAGACTGGTCATCATCACCAACCACACACAGATTTTTATATTTAGCTGCAAGCAGCTCAACTAGTCTAAACTGTGCATTGTTAGTATCCTGATATTCATCTACCATTATATATCTAAATCTATCCTGATACGCCTCTAAAACATTTTTATCACCTTCAAAAAGCTCTACTGTTTTTACTATCAAATCATCAAAATCGAGAGCGTTATTTTTCTTAAGCCTGCTTTGATATTCTCTATATATTTTTGCTATTGTTTCCTCATAATATCCCGAAGCCTGCTTTGCATACATATCAGGCGTGACTAGCTCATCCTTGCATGAGGAAATTGTATTCATTGCACTTTTTTCTTTGAACTGCTTTGTATTAATATTTAGATCCTTAAATATCTTTTTTAGAAGAGTTTTCTGGTCATCGGTATCATATATAGTAAAGCTATTGTCATAGCCTATATGGTCAATGTATCTTCTTAAAATTTTTACGCAGCTTGAATGAAACGTCGCAACCCAAACCTGCTCACATCCATGCGAAACCAGCTTATCTACTCTTTGCCTCATCTCCGCCGCGGCCTTATTGGTAAATGTTATCGCCATAATATTATATGGCTTTACCTGCTTCTCCTCTATAAGATAAGCAATCCTGTGCGTAATAGCCTTCGTCTTTCCAGAGCCTGCTCCTGCTAGTATAAGAAGAGGGCCTTCCGTATATAAAACAGCCTCTCTTTGCTTGTCATTAAGTGTATCATATATGCTCATATATTCTCCTAGATTTATCATGTATAGAGCGGCTGATGCTGCCCACTCTCTACAAATCATATAATGTAAAAGTCTCGCAAACAAGTATTATATATTAATAATACCTATGCTGCAAATACTTGATATATAGTTTTTAATACTATATAATATGGTATGTAATTCTTTTTGCTTTGATAGGAGGATAAATATGCCTAGCAATAAGGAGCTTTTAAATATAGTATTAGATAAGCTTGATAAGCTGTCTTATATAGATTCTAAAAGTATTCCGGATATAGATCTGTATATGGATCAGGTAACCGGATTTATGGACGAGCATCTTAGCAGCTATAAAAGATATGATGATGATAAAGCCCTTACAAAGACGATGATTAATAACTATACAAAAAATCGTCTGCTGCCTGCTCCTGAAAAGAAAAAGTACAGCAAGGAGCATATATTACTTCTTATATTTATATACTATTACAAAAACCTGCTTCCGTTTTCAGATATCGAAGCCATACTTGCGCCTATCACGAGCAAGCACTTTAATCGCTCTGATGAAGGTATATCTCTTTCAGATATATATGATGAGGTTTTTTCTTTGGAAGCCGAGGAAAGCAAAAAGGTTAAGACAGATATTTTAGAAAAGTTTAATAAGGCAATGGAGACATTTGCAAATGCACCTAGCTCCGATAAGGATGAGCTTACCATGTTTGCATTTATATCTGAACTTGCATTTGATATTTATTTAAAGAAGCATGTTATAGAAGGTCTGATTGATAATATTAATAAAAGCAAGGCCACGGACAGCACTAAGAAAAAGATAAAAAAAGAAAGACGCGGAAGATAAATCCGCATCTTTTTTTTGGAAATGCTCCCTGCCAGAAAACATTTTCTCATGCAATTTTTATTTTTTCGCAACTCCTAGTCTTTCAAACGCCATATCATAGCCGTCATTTCCATAATTAAGAGAGCGATTAACTCTGCTAATAGTTGCTGTAGATGCACCAGTTTTTTCTGCTATCTCAAGATAGGTTTTATTTTCTCTAAGCATCTTAGCAACCATATATCTTTGAGATATGGATATAAGCTCATTGACTGTGCAAACATCCTCAAAAAACTTATAACACTCGTTGGAATTTTTAAGAGTAAGTATTGCATCAAAAAGCTGGCTTACTGCTGGTGTTCTTAATTTATCATTCATATATTTTATGCCTCCAAAAAATCTTGTTATAAGATTTATCACTCCTTATCGCTTTTATATTTTAACAGATTAAAATGTGAAAGTAAACTTCTTATTGTCTTTGAATATATCTTGTTATATACTACTCTTTATGTAAATAACTCCGAGGTGATTTTATGTCAGATTTAAACTATATTCATGCCAGAACAACCAAACGCAGGTCTTTTTTGCCTTTTATAATATTAATAATTTTAATTATCGCTATAGCAGCTGTGGTATTTTTTAGCTGCAGCAAAAAAAACTCTTCAGAGGTAAACCAAGAGTCCTCTCTAGGTATTCAAATTGCTACTGATAGTACCGCCGATACTGATGCTTCATCTGAAGCCAAGGAAAGCATACCAGAAAATCCTATCATTTCCCAGGCAAGCCTTCTTGCGATGCATTATGACTATGACGGTGCCATAGAATTAATTAACTCTGATTCTTCATTAGCTGGAAACGAAGAAGCACAGAGAATTATAGCCAGCTGCTCTGATGCTAAGGAGCACCTAGTTCGTCAGGATACAGAAAAAATCACTCATGTATTCTTTCATACTCTTATAGCTGATACATCAAAGGCATTTGACGGCGACAGCAAGGAAAAGGGCTACAATCAGGTAATGACAACTATAGACGAGTTCAATGCTATCCTTGAGGAAATGTATAACAGAGGCTTTGTGCTTGTAAGCTTGCATGACATTGCACATGAGGTTGATGATGCAGAAAGCGGCGGCAAAAAAATGGTTGCTGGTGACATTTATCTTCCAGAGGGTAAACAGGCATTTGTTATGTCGCAGGATGATGTATGCTACTACGAATATATGACAGGCGATGGCTTTGCAAGCAGATTGATTGTCGGAGAAGATGGCAGACCTACCTGTGAGATGGATCTTGATGATGGAACAAGTGTAGTAGGTGATTTTGATCTTATACCTATACTAGATAAGTTTATAGATGAGCATCCTGACTTTTCATACAGAGGTGCTAAGGCTGTTATAGCATTAACAGGCTATAATGGTATATTCGGCTATAGAACTGCAGCCTCTTATTCAGAAAATTCAACATATGAAGAGGATAAGCAAAAGGCATCCGAGGTAGCTGCTGCACTTAAGGCAGACGGATATGAAATAGCCTCTCACAGCTGGGGGCACAGAGACCTAGGCTCTGTAGACTATACAACCTTTAAAACTGATTGTGATAAATGGATGAATGAAGTATATCCTCTTATAGGTGGTACAGATATAATACTCTTCCCATTTGGTTCTGATGTAGGCGGCTGGGAAAAGTATACTACTGATAATGAAAGATTTATGTATCTGTGGAATGAGGGCTTTAGATATTTCTGTAATGTAGACTCAAGCCAGTATTGGGTTCAGTATGGAAATGATTATTTTAGACAAGGCCGTCGTAATCTGGATGGATATCGTATGTGGAGAGATATCACAGAGCCGGATAATCAAAGGCTCTCTGACCTGTTTGATGCAAGCAAGATATTTGATAAGGCAAGGCCTACGCCTGTTGCTTCTATGCAGTAAACGGGGCACGGAAGATGACATTTTGTTTTAACACAAAAAATGTGCCTTAGAATATTCTTTTTAGACTTGTAATATTGGTTCGAGTGTCAAAACACCCGAACCTTCGGTTACACGGATTGTTTCGTGCTTCGCACTCTAAATCACAAATTACTATAATGAAAAAAGGGGCATTGCCCCTTTTTTCTTATCACTCTAAGCCCTCAACTATAAGTTGCTTCGTATCGGTTACAGAATCACTTACGTTTTCAGTTTCATATATGATATAGCGCGGTTTTCCATCTTTAATTTCCTGTCTTACCACCTGAATGTCACCATTAACAACATTAATTGGAAATCGCTCACCACCAAACATAGACCAGTCTGCTTCAAATGCTCCATTCCCTATTCCATCTACAAATGTTCCTGTATAATTACTTGTAGCATATCCATATGTTCCTGTACCATTAGGCTTGTCATTGCTCCAGCTTCCAGTATAGGTTTTGTCCCCATAGCTCCACTTCCCTTCACCTGTTCGGATTCCTTTATCAGCACTGCCCTTATATATACCGCCATTTTTAAAATATCCCGTAACATTGTCTCCGGTATCCGAAGGAACCCAAATAGCATTATTACCGCTAATGTCAAAATATTCTTCAACAGAATCCGAATCAAGCCACTCACTAAGGCTGTCCTTATCTGTCTGGTCAAGAGCATTGAAATCGTCCACTGCCTTTGAATACAGTTCATCCTCGTATATCCTTAGTTTTGTATCTGCTATATTGCTATCAATATCTATACCATCAAGAACATCCATATCCTTAACTAGATTTAAATTTTCTAGCGCAGCCTCATAGTTTCCCTCATCACACAGCTCCTGTGCCGCAGCAAATAAGCTTTCAGCCTTGGCAACCTGTTTTTTATGATTATAATTTTTATAAGCGATTACTCCACCTGTAACAGCCCCTACAGCAACAGCTCCTGCTGCAATCATAGCTACTAATTTACCACCGATTACCTTGCTAGCTACTGCACCTGCAGTGCCAGATATCTGAGTAGCCGTTGCTGTGACAGCTGTAGCAGATGCCGTACTTGAAGCTGCAGCCTCTGCTCCCACTGATGTTGCACTTGAAGCTGCAGCCCCTGATCCTGCTGATGTTACACTTGACGCTGCAGCCTCTACTCCCATTGATGCTTCACTCGACGCTGCAGCCTCTGAGCTCGCTGATATTGCAGCTGTATTGGCTGCATTTGCCCCAAGTATCTTAGCCATAAATTCTCCTGCATTAACAGCTGCATATGTCTGCAGCTCCGTCCTGTAAGCCATATGTATAAGCGTAGCAACAGGTATAAGATAAAGCTTTGTTCCTTGCC
The DNA here is from genome assembly GCA_963593765.1 of Bacteroidaceae bacterium. GTDB lineage: Bacteria > Bacillota > Clostridia > Lachnospirales > Lachnospiraceae > CAVBBU01. Next base: position 6,676 of record CAVBBU010000003.1, read on the forward strand.
TTTTAAGTGCCTCAACCTTCTCCTCTATAGCATCTCGTCCGTATTTTAGTCTGCTTTTAACTGTGTTTTCAGAGCACTCCATAATATCCGCTATCTCTTTAACGCTTAGCTGCGAGCCATATAAAAGATCTAATGATATTCTCTGCTCTTCTGGAAGCTCACCAAGCATTTCTCTAACAAGCCTTGAGGTTTCTTTAGCATCCATCTGTTCTTCTGGTTTAAAATCAATATTTAGATCCTCGATTTCAAGCTCTATATCCTCAGTATCATCTGTTTGTATATCAGAAAAAGTATACTCTCTGCGTTTTCTAAGCATATCCTTACAAGTATTAGCCGTTATCTGTCTTGACCATGAATTAAATTTTGAGGGCTCACTAAGAGTAGAGATGCTATTATACATCTTAATATAAGCTTCTTGCTCTGCATCTGCTGCATCCTCCTCATTCTTCATAAAATCCATAGCAATATAATGTATAGACCTATAGCTGAGTGTATATAGTTCGTCCCATGATTTACTATCCCCTGCCATTACCTTTTTAACTAATTCTATTATTCTATTATTATCTTCCTTATACATTTTTATACTCTCCCTTGTTTTTTATATTTGTTTTATTTTCTCTATAATCTATTGCTTTAATCAAGTTCTTTTTAACCTTGTTATAATATTCATCTGATATAGGTATATTGTCAGCAATATACCTAATTATTTCACTAAGTAGCATATATTACCTCCAGCTTATTCTAGCTTAGCTAATTATCATATATGGTCTGTTAATATCTTCCTGCCAATCCTGACTAAAGTCTATCATAAAATAGGTATATATAACACCTAGATCTGTATCATTCCAGCAGGTATCTACTTTCTTCCATATACCATCAACCAATACCCCGTTCATAGCATGACCAGCAACTGTTCCATCCGCTTTTGTAACATTACACGGAATATATGCACTGCTTATGCCAGACTTAAAGCAAAGATTAAAAAATGTTCTTGCATACCCCTCGCATACACTACTTCCCTCACAGACTGTATTGTATACGCTATGCTTTTCATTTATTCCTGAGTTATAGCCTGCCCAGTCATAGCTATTATTATTTGCAATCCAATCATTAAAGAATTTTATTTTTGCATTAAATTCATCAGGTGCTGCTGCTACTACTGAATCCACTATAGCCTCTGCTGCATCATGCTGTCTTAAAAGCTCTGGTGCATCTGCATCTCTTTGAAAAGCCACATATATATGTCCCTTGTTACCTGCATTACGACCATTCAGAGTGTATGTATATTTGCAGCTATTCACATCTCTTTCTTCTATTACGGCATAATCCCATCCAGTATTATATATTACAGACACCTTATTAATATCACCCATAAAAAGCTTCTCAAGAGTCTTTGCAACAGCATTGCCCTCCTCGCTGCTTCCACATATTATACCAGTATCGTAATATTCATAATCACCGTTTTCATTGTTGCAAGCTATTGCTCTTAATGTATCAATAAACATATTGTATTCTTCTAGTGTTACATATTCACTCTTACAGATGCCATTGTTACATGCTGCCAACGCCCTAATATTACATACCTTGCTACCTACTAATACAACCATTGCTGCTACTAAAAATACTAATTTTTTCATTTTTAAATCCTCCATAATAATTTAATCGTTTTAAGGCTTTTTTTACTTCCTTATACCTATTAGACGTATTAAACTCTTATAAGGTTTTAAATTTTGCAAAAAAAATTAAAATTTTTATTTTCAATTTAAATATATCAGGCAAAAAATTTTACGTAAACAAAAATCAGCACCCTTACAGTGCTGATTTTCACCATTCATTAATCTTAATTTAATTCTTATACAAGCTCTAGGAGAACCTCCATAGCTGCATCACCCTTACGAGTACCTATCTTAACTATTCTTGTATATCCACCCTTGCGGTCTGCATACTTAGGTCCGTACTCATCGAAAAGCTTCTTAGCAAGATCGAGCTTCTTTGTATTCTTCTTTCTTCCAGCTCCCTTTGCAGGAACCTCAGTAATATCATAAAGAACTGATTTCATCATAGCTCTTGCATGAAGTCTTGAAGGCTTATCCTTCTTTATCTCCTTGTCGACCTCATCATATACTGTTACCTTCTTGCCGTCCTTTTCTTCCTTAACTCTCTTGCCATCCTTGTCCTTACGAGCAACCTTAGCCTTAACAGTTACAGTCTCGAAGTTATCCTTCTCTCTAACTGCAAGTGCGATAAGTGGCTCAACAAGCTTTCTTACTTCCTTAGCTCTAGCTTCTGTAGTAACTATCTTACCGTGTGTAAGTAGCGCAGTAGCCTGATTACGAAGCATTGCTTTTCTCTGGCTAGATGTTCTTCCTAGCTTTCTATACATTGCCATTTTATTAATCCTCCATCTAGCATATATACATGCACATACGGTCTTACTGTATATATGTATTATTCTTCACTATTCTTAAGCTGAAGTCCCAGCTCATGAATCTTAGCTATAACCTCATCCATAGACTTACGTCCAAGATTTCTAACCTTCATCATCTCATCAGATGTACGATTGCACAGCTCTGATACAGTGCTAATTCCAGCTCTCTTGAGGCAGTTATAAGAGCGAACAGAAAGCTCGAGTTCTTCTATAGGCTTGTCCATAGCCTTTTCCTTCTCGTCAACTTCCTTCTCTATCATAACCTCTGCTGTCTTAGCATTTTCAGATAGATCTATAAATAGCTTTAGGTGCTCACTAAGTACCTTAGCCGCTAGTGATACAGCCTCATCCGGAGCTAGTGTACCATTAGTATAAACATCTAATGTAAGCTTATCATAGTCTGTCATCTGTCCTACACGAGTATTCTCTACAAGCATATTTACTCTCTCTACAGGTGTATATATAGAGTCTACAGCTATAGTTCCTATAGGACTGTCTTCGTTTTTATTCTTATCAGAAGATACATATCCCCTACCATTTGTAATGGTAAGTTCCATATATATCCTTCCGCTGCCACCAGATACATGGGCTATAACCTGATCCTTATTAAGAATCTCTATATCCTGATCACAATGTATATCAGCTGCTGTTATAACTCCATCGCCCTCAAAATCTATATAAGCTGTCTTTGCCTCGCCACCTAGATCTAGGTTCTTAATTGCAAGGCTCTTGATGTTCATGATTATCTCAGTAACATCCTCCTTGACACCCTCTATAGAAGAGAACTCATGTAGCACGCCGTCTATCTTAATCTGGCTAACTGCTGTGCCCGGAAGTGAAGAAAGCATAATTCTTCTAAGTGAATTACCTAGAGTGTTGCCATAGCCTCTCTCTAGCGGCTCGCATACGAATCTGCCCTTCTTTTGATCCTCTGATATATCTACTATCTCTATATTTGGCTTTTCAAAATCGAACACGTATAGTACCTCCTAAGATTTTAATTACTTAGAATACAGCTCGACGATCTGAAGTTCATCAACTGGTACGTCGATTTCCTCTCTTGTAGGGAATGACTTAACACTGCCCTTAAGATTCTCCTGATCTACATCAAGCCATTCTGGTATGATGCGTCCTGCTGTCTGCTCAAGTACTTCCTTATATCTTGTTGAAGACTTAGCTCCTTCCTTAATCTCTATAACATCACCTACAGATACTAGGTATGAAGGAATGTTTACGCACTTGCCATTAACTAGCACATGCTTGTGGTCAACTATCTGACGTGTTTCTCTTCTTGTTCTTCCGAATCCCATACGGAATACAACATTGTCTAATCTTCTCTCAAGAAGTATCATAAGGTTTTCACCTACCTGACCCTTCATACGAGAAGCCTTAGCATAATAATTTCTAAAAGGCTTTTCGAGAACGCCATATATAAACTTAGCCTTCTGCTTCTCTCTTAGCTGTGAACCATACTCACTAAGCTTACGGCCTGATCTCTTTAGCTCTCTGTTTGATTTTTTATCGATCCCTAGGTATGTTGGATCGAGTCCGAGTGATCTACATCTTTTAAGAACGGGAACTTTATTTACTGCCACTTTTAGTACCTCCTAATTAGACTCTTCTGCGTTTTGGTGGACGACATCCGTTATGTGGTACCGGAGTTACATCCTTAATACTAGTTACTTCTATTCCACAAGCTGCGAGAGCACGAATTGCTGCCTCTCTACCTGAACCTGGTCCCTTAACCATAACATCCACAGATTTTAAGCCATGTACTAAAGCTGCCTTTGCGGCAGTTTCTGCAGCCATACTTGCTGCATATGGAGTAGATTTCTTTGAACCTCTAAATCCAAGACCACCAGCACTTGCCCATGATAATGCATTACCCTGAGTATCAGTCAATGTAACGATTGTGTTATTAAATGATGACTGAATATGTGCCTGTCCACGTTCAACGTTTTTCTTAACACGCTTTTTTGTCACCTTTTTGGTGGAAGCTGCTTTTGCCATCTAAACTAACCTACTTTCTTTAATAATCTTTACGCTTGCTCCTGTTATTAAAACATGCAACGTATTTAATTCCTTAAGAAGAATTACTTCTTCTTGTTTGCAACAGTCTTTCTTGGGCCCTTACATGTTCTTGCATTGGTCTTTGTCTTTTGACCACGAACAGGTAAGTGTCTTCTATGACGAATACCACGATAGCAACCGATTTCCTGAAGTCTCTTGATATTCATAGCAACCTCTCTTCTAAGGTCACCTTCAACCATCTGACTATCAGCAATAATGGTAGCTAACTTCTTGACTTCGTCATCTGTAAGATCCTTAACTCTTGTGTCAGGATTTACACCAGCCTCAGAAAGAATACGATTTGAGCTAGAAACACCTATACCATAGATATAGGTAAGACCGATCTCAATACGCTTTTCTCTCGGTAAATCAACGCCTGCTATACGAGCCATCTTGCCTTTTTCCTCCTTATTTTATTATCAACCCTGTCTCTGCTTGTGCTTTGGGTTCTCACATATGATTCTTATAGAACCTTTTCTCTTGATAACCTTGCACTTTTCACACATAGGTTTTACTGAAGATCTGACTTTCATAGTAATACTCCTTTCAACAAATCTCCAAAAAGTCGCCAGAATATTATATCACTACTGCATATATCACGCAAGCGATTGTTTTGAAGAATTCTTTGACCTATTTATCTCGCCATATTATACGTCCCTTTGACAGGTCATATGGTGATAATTCTATAGTAACCTTATCGCCAGGAAGTATTCTTATGTAGTTCATACGAAGCTTCCCGCTTATATGTGCTAAAACCTGGTGTCCGTTTTCTAGCTCCACCTGGAACATAGCATTAGGTAACTTTTCTACAACTTTTCCTTCTATTTCTATAACATCATCCTTAGACATCCACGAATCTCCTCGTTAGTGATGCAAAGCCCAGAACCAAGTCTTGACTTTAAATCATCATTGTCAATATGAATTACCTGTATATGCTTCTTATTCTTTCTCTTTGGATTAGCTACGCCTCTTTCTCGCCCGTCCGAGAGCATTACGCTACTCCCCATATCCTTAATAACGAGGTAAATGCTTCCTGCGTCATGCCCTGAAAGGCTTTTTGCAGCTTCTCCAAGTAAACTTTGCCCTATCAATTATTTTTCTCCGACTCAGTAAGAGTAAGTATCTCCGGTTCACCATCTGTTATAAGAATAGTATTCTCATAATGTGCAGACAGCGTTCCGTCCTCAGTTACCACAGTCCAGTCATCATCTAGCCATTCCACATCAGGCCTGCCTATATTAATCATAGGCTCTATAGCAAGTGTCATTCCAGCCTCTAGCCTAATGCCCTTACTTTTCATCTTAAAGTTTGGTATCTCCGGCTCCTCATGAAGGCTAGTTCCTATGCCATGTCCGACAAGGTCTCTTACGACTCCATAGCCGAAGCTTTCTGCATATGCTCCTATAGCACTGCATATATCATTAAGATGGTTGCCTGCCCTTGCATATTTAATTCCCTCAAAGAATGACTGCCTTGTAACAGCTATAAGCTTTTTTGCTTCATCGCTTATCTCGCCTACACCGTGCGTTCTTGCTGCATCTGAGTGATAGCCCTTGTATATAAGTCCTGCATCAAGGCTGACTATATCTCCATCCTCTATATATCTTCTTTTAGACGGGATGCCATGGACTACTTCATCATTGACCGATACGCATATAGCGGCAGGATAGCCCTCATAATTTTTAAAATTTGGCACGCATCCGAAGCTTCGGATAATCTCCTCGCCTCTTTTTGTAATGTCATATGTGGTCATCCCAGCATGAAGCTCCTTACCTAGTGTTTCATGTACTATACTAAGCAGCCTGCACGACTCACGCATAAGCTCTATCTCACGCTTTGACTTAATGGAAACAGACATTTTACATATCTCCTAAGATACTAACTATATCTTCAAAAACCTTGTCCATGTTCTGAGTACCATCAACCTGCTTTAGCTTCCCAAAGCTCTTATAGTAATCTATAAGAGGCTGAGTCTGATCGTGATAAACAGAGAGTCTCTTTTTAACTGTCTCTGGCTTATCATCATCTCTAAGTGTAAGCTCTTTTCCGCATATATCGCATATGCCTTCACTCTTTGGCGGATTAAATTCTATATGATAGGTTGCTCCGCAGCCTACGCATGCTCTTCTTCCACCCATACGATTAACTATATTCTCATCCGGAACATCTACATCTATAGCATAATCTATAGACTCACCAGATCCCTGAAGCGCCTGTGTTAAGCACTCAGCCTGAGGTATAGTTCTAGGAAAGCCATCAAGCACATATCCGCCCCTACAATCATCCTGATGTATTCTGTCCATAAGCATGCCTATGGTAATGTCATCAGGCACAAGAGCTCCCTTGTCCATAAAGCTCCTTGCCTTCATGCCGAGCTCTGTACCTGCTTTTATATTGCTTCTGAATATATCTCCGGTAGAGATATGAGGGATATTATACTTACTGGCTATTCTTATCGCCTGTGTTCCCTTGCCAGCTCCGGGAGCTCCTAACATAATTATCTTCATATTAGATATCACCTAAAAATCCCTTATAGTTTCTAACAACCATCTGTGACTCTATTGCCTTAAGTGTTTCAAGTATAACACCGACTATAATTATAAGTGATGTACCTGTAAATGATAGCCTAGATACAGAGAACACTCCTGAAATTATAATAGGTATGACAGCAACTATTGTAAGTCCGCATGCACCGATAAATATAATATATGTAAGTATCTTATTTAGGTAATCGCTTGTTGGCTTACCTGGTCTGATACCTGGTATAAAGCCTGCAGACTTCTTCATATTATTAGCTACCTCAAGCGGATTAAATGTGATTGAGGTATAGAAATATGCAAATAGTACTATCAATACAATGTAGATAACAAGACCTATAGAATATATCGGTCTTGATGGATTACACCAGCTTGATGAATTAAGCAGTGTAAGAATCTTACCTACTACAGAGTTGTAATCTACATTCATAAACTGTGATATAACAACTGGGAAGGACATAATTGATGATGCAAATATTACCGGTATAACACCTGCTGTATTAACCTTAAGCGGTATGTTAGATGACTGTCCTCCTATCATCTTACTTGCTCTGGTCTTTCCAGAATACTGGACAGGAATTCTTCTTTCAGCATCCTGCAATATAATAACGAATACAACCATTGCAAGTACAGCTATAAGAATTATAAATCCAGAAACAACCATAACTGCTACAGTTCTTCCCTGCATAAATCTCTGGTATAGAGAATTTATATCCTGCGGAAGTGATGAGATAATATTAATTAAAAGGACTATAGATATACCATTACCTACGCCATTTTCTGTTATTCTCTCACCTATCCACATAAGGAATGCACTTCCTGCAGTCATAGTAAATATAGCAACTATAACGCTCATAGGTCCAAAGTCAGGGATAAGTCCCTGTCTTCCAAAGCCTACTGACATGGCTATAGACTCTATAAGAGCAAGTCCTACTGTTACATATCTTGTGTATTCGCTTATCTTCTTTCTGCCATCCTCACCCTCACGCTGCATCTCCTCTAGCTTAGGAATAGCTATAGTCATAAGCTGCATGATAATAGATGATGTGATGTATGGTGTTATGCTTAGTGCAAAAACACTCATCTGCTCAAACGAACCACCTGTAAGTGCATTAAAGAAGTTTGCTGCATCTCCGGTTTGAGCTGCAAAAAATTCTTTAAAATAGTTTGTATTAACTCCCGGTATAGGAAGATTGCTGCCAAACCTTATAACTACGAGCATTAAAAAAGTAAACAGCAATTTGTTTCTTATGTCCTTTACCTTAAATGCATTGCGTAGCGTATTCCACATATTAGATCACCTCGCAAGTTCCACCAACAGCCTCTATCTTAGCCTTAGCACTCTCACTGACTGCATCTACCTTTACAGATAGCTTCTTAGTAAGCTCGCCATTACCTAAGATTTTGACTCCATCACCGGTTTTTTTGATTATTCCTGCCTCAAGTAGTGTCTTAGCTGTTACCTCTGTATCTGGAGCTAAGCACTCAAGTGCTGAAACATTGATTGCAACGATCTCCTTATGATTGCGGTTTTTAAAGCCTCTCTTAGGAAGACGTCTGTATAGTGGCATCTGTCCACCTTCAAAACCAGGTCTTGGTGCTCCTGAACGTGCCTTCTGTCCTTTATGTCCCTTACCTGCTGTCTTACCATTGCCAGATGCATGTCCACGACCACGTCTAAAGTTGTCGCTGTGAGTTGCACCCTCTGCAGGTCTTAAGCTCGATAAATCCATATCCTGCACCTCCTTATTAGATTTCTTCTACTTTTACAAGATGTCTAACGTGCCATACCATACCTCTTATAGCCTCGTTATCTGGCATCTCTACTGTCTTATTAACCTTCTTAAGTCCAAGTGCCTCTACGGTTGCCTTCTGCTTTGGAATAGCACCTATAGGGGATTTAACTAGGGTTATCTTTAATTTGTTTGCCATTTTATTTCCTCCTATTAGCCTAATATTTCCTCTACAGACTTACCACGAAGCTTAGCAACCTCTTCAGGTGTCTTAAGTGATGTTAAGCCCTCTAGTGTAGCAAGTACTACATTTGTCTTGTTATTAGAGCCAAGTGACTTAGTACGAATATTCTGTATTCCTGCAAGCTCAACAACTGCACGAGCAGGACCACCAGCTATGATACCAGTACCTTCTGGAGCTCTCTTAAGAAGCACGCTTGCACTTCCGAACTTGCCTATGTAGTCGTGAGGTATGCTCTTGTTCTCATCTATAGGAATTTCAACAACAGCCTTAACTGCTGCCTCCTTACCCTTACGTATAGCCTCAGGAACCTCTGCAGCCTTTCCTGTTCCAACTCCTACGTGACCTTGTCCGTCGCCTACAACTACGAGAGCAGAGAATCTCATCGTACGTCCACCTTTTACGGTCTTCGATACACGCTTGATCGCTACGACTCTATCATTTAATTCCAATGTACTTGGATCAATTATAGATTTCATATGTTCTTCTCCTCCCCTTAGAATTGTAAGCCAGCTTCACGAGCTGCATCTGCTAGTGCCTGAATCTTACCCTGATAGAGGAATCCGCCTCTATCATATACAACTTCCTTTATGCCCTTTTCAAGAGCACGCTCTGCTACAAGCTTACCTACATAAGTAGCAGCCTCTATATCATTAGTTTTCTTTAGCTCACCCTTAACAGATTTCTCATTTGTAGATGCACTAACCAATGTGTTTCCAACCGTATCGTCAATAATCTGAGCATACATATGGTTGTTACTTCTGAACACTGATAGACGCGGTCTTTGTGCTGTACCTGCATAACGGTTACGCTCTCTTTCGTGCTTTTTAACACGAACTTCGCTTCTTGTCTTCTTGCTAACCATCTGTCATTCCTCCTATTATTTCTTACCGGTCTTGCCGACCTTACGTCTGATAGTCTCAGTCTGGTACTTGATACCCTTGCCCTTATAAGGCTCTGGTGCTCTCTTACCTCTGATCTCTGCAGCGTACTGTCCGACCTTTTCTTTATCTATACCCTGTACCTTGATTATATTCTGTCCATCAAGAACTGTTGTTATTCCCTCAGGATCCTCCATATCTACCGGATGAGAATATCCAAGAGACAGTGTTAATTTCTTACCCTGCTTTGCAGCTCTGTAGCCGACACCCTCGACTACTAGAACCTTCTCGTAGCCTTCTGTAACACCAACTACCATGTTGTGAATTAGTGTTCTTGTAAGACCATGGAGAGACTTTGATCTCTTAAGATCGTTAGGTCTTTCAACTATGATTTCTTCGCCTTCCTGCTTAATAGTCATATCTGCACATAAGGCTCTCTCCAGTGTCCCCTTCGGGCCTTTTACAGTCACATGATTATTTTCTGCGATTGTGACAGTTACTCCTGCCGGAACCGCGATAGGCATTCTTCCAATTCGTGACATGCCGTCATCCTCCTTTTACCAAATAAAAGCTAATACTTCTCCACCAACGCCAAGCTTTCTAGCTTCCTTGTCTGTTATAACGCCCTGGTTGGTAGATATAATTGCTGTTCCTAGTCCGCCAAGTACCTTAGGCAGTTCTTCCTTGCTTGCATATATACGAAGACCCGGCTTAGATATTCTCTTAATGCCGCTTATGATCTTCTCATTCTTGTCAGCACCATACTTAAGTGTGATCTTGATATCCTTGAAGCTTCCGTTGTCTACAAACTCATACTTCTGGATATAGCCTTCATTAACAAGTATGTCAGCGATAGCCACCTTCATTTTAGATGAAGGTACATTGACTGTGTCGTGCTTTGCAGTATTTGCATTACGTATTCTAGTAAGCATATCTGCAATAGGATCGCTCTGTGTCATGATAATTCCTCCTTGTTTGTTGTTGCTAGGTATTTACTAAATCCTACCAAGATGCCTTACGCACGCCTGGTATCTGTCCCTTATAAGCTAGCTCACGGAAGCATATTCTGCATATTCCGTATTTTCTAAGATAAGCATGTGGTCTTCCGCAGATTCTGCATCTGTTATAAGCTCTTGTAGAAAACTTAGCCGGACGAGCCTGCTTAATCTTCATTGAAGTCTTTGCCATTATGATTCCTCCTGATTATTTTGAGAAAGGCATGTTAAAGCATGATAGTAAATATCTTGCCTCTTCATCTGTCTTTGCCGTTGTTACAAATATTACATCCATACCACGAACCTTATCGACCTTATCGAATTCAATCTCAGGGAATATAATCTGCTCCTTGATTCCAAGTGCATAGTTACCTCTGCCGTCGAATGCGTTAGGATTAACTCCTCTAAAGTCTCTTACTCGTGGAAGTGCTAGGTTTATAAGTCTGTCTGCAAACTCATACATTCTGTCTCCACGAAGAGTTACCTTACAGCCTATAGGCATATTCTCACGGAGCTTAAAGTTTGCTATAGACTTCTTTGACTTTGTAATAATTGCCTTCTGTCCTGAGATAATCTCCATATCTCTAACAGCAGAATCAAGAACCTTTACATTATCCTTTGCCTCACCGACTGCCATGTTGATGACTATCTTGTCAAGCTTCGGAACCTGCATAGGGTTTTTATATCCAAACTTTTCTTTGAGCTTTGGAATAACTTCGCTTTCATAAAACTCTCTTAATCTTGCCACTATTTTGTTCCTCCTTCCTGATTAGTCTATTACCTTGCCAGTCTTCTTGGCTACACGAACCTTCTTGCCGTCCTTAACCTCAAAGCCAACTCTTGTAGCCTTGCCGTCTACATATAGCATAACATTAGATACGTTTATAGCTCCCTCCTGGTTTATGATACCTCCGTTAGGGTTAGCTGCACTTGGCTTAGAGTGCTTAGTCTGCATGTTGCATCCCTCAACTCTTACCGTATGCTTTTTGGTATCTACGCTTAGTACTTTACCGGTCTTACCGCTATCCTTACCAGATATGATCTTGACCATATCATCCTTCTTAATCTTATTCACTGCAGATACCTCCTTATAATACTTCCGGTGCCAGTGATACAATCTTCATAAATGATTTATCACGTAACTCTCTGGCAACCGGCCCAAAGATACGAGTTCCTCTTGGGGTATTATCTTCCTTGATTATTACTGCTGCATTCTCATCGAATCTGATATATGAACCGTCCTTACGTCTCGTAGAATTAACTGTACGAACTACGACCGCTCTGACAACATCGCCTTTCTTAACAACGCCGCCTGGTGTTGCATCTTTAACGGAAGCGACGATTACATCGCCGATGTGAGCATATCTTCTTGTTGAACCGCCCATAACACGGATACAAAGTAATTCCTTAGCTCCTGTGTTGTCAGCGACCTTCAAACGTGTTTCCTGCTGAATCATGCCGGATACTCCTTCCTTTTTATTATTTAGCCTTCTCTACTATCTCTACAAGTCTCCATCTCTTATCCTTAGAGAGTGGTCTTGTTTCCATTATCTTAACTATGTCGTCTATGTTGCACTCATTGTTTTCATCATGTGCCTTGAACTTAACAGTCTTCTTAACAATCTTACCATATAGTGGATGCTTAACGTGATCCTCGATTGCAACTGTGATTGTCTTATCCATCTTGTTGCTAACAACCCTGCCGACACGTGTTTTTCTAAGGTTTCTTTCTTCCACGGTTTATCTCCTTTCACGCCTTATTAAGTTCAGTGATAACTGTCTGAATACGAGCTATGTTCTTGCGAACTTCCTTTATCCTAGATGTGTTATCTAGCTGACTAGTTGCATTCTGGAATCTTAGATTGAAAAGTTCCTTCTTAGCGGAAACTAATTCTTCGTTTAATTCTGTTATATTCTTAGACTTTAACTCATTTACATACTTATTAGTTTTCACTCTTATCACCGCCTTCTAATTCTGCTTTAGAAGCAATCTTGCACCTGCAAGGTAGCTTATGCATAGCAAGACGAAGTGCCTCTCTAGCTGCTTCCTCAGGTACACCCGCGATTTCAAACATAACACGTCCTGGCTTAACTACTGCTACCCAGTACTCAGTTGCACCCTTTCCTGAACCCATTCGAGTTCCAGCCGGCTTGTGCGTTACTGGCTTGTCTGGGAATATCTTTATCCAAACCTGACCGCCACGCTTTGTATAACGTGTCATCGCAACTCTGGCTGCCTCTATCTGATTAGACTTGATCCAACATGGATCCAAACATACAAGACCGTACTCTCCGTTACTAACTGTTATGCCTCTTGAAGGCTTACCAGCAAGTGAGCCACGGAACTGCTTTCTATGCTTAACTCTCTTTGGCATCAACATAATTAGCGTACACTCCCTTCATTAGTTTTTGACTTGGTAGGAAGTACCTCGCCCTTATATATCCAAACCTTTACACCAACCTTACCGTAGGTTGTGTCTGCTTCTGCAAAACCATAATCAATGTCTGCACGCAGTGTCTGTAGAGGAATAGTTCCCTCTGAGTAAAACTCTGCTCTTGCTATATCTGCACCGCCTAGTCTTCCTGAGCAGCAAGCCTTAATACCCATAACGCCTGCCTTCATACTTCTGCTCATAGTAGACTTCATAGCTCTACGGAATGCTACACGATTCTCAAGCTGCTGTGCGATATTCTCTGCAACTAGCTGAGCCTCTCTGTCTGGTCTCTTAACTTCCTTAATGTCTACAAAAACCTTCTTTGTAGTAAACTTAGATATCTCTTTCTTTAGCTTCTCAATCTCAGCTCCCTGCTTACCTATAACTACACCAGGCTTAGCAGTGTTGATTATAACTCTTACTCTATCAGAGGCACGCTCTATCTCTATGCCCTTGATACCTGAGCTATACAGCTTCTTCTTAAGAAACTTTCTGATGTTGTAATCTTCTACAAGGCAATCTGCGAAATCTGATTCAGCATACCATCTAGAATCCCAGTCCTTTATAACTCCAACTCGCAGGCCGTGTGGATTAACTTTCTGTCCCATATTTGCCTCCTATTCCTTATCCTTAGTGTCAAGCACTACGGTGATATGACTCATTCTCTTTAGGATTCTATAAGCTCTACCCTGTGCTCTTGGTTTAACTCTCTTCATGATTGGACCATCACCTGCGTAGCACTCAGCTACATATAGGTCATCTATGCTCATGTTGTTGTTATTCTCTGCATTAGCAACTGCTGACTTAAGCAGCTTCTCTATTACAGTTGAGGCATATCTAGGGTTGTAAGCAACTATACCAAGTGCTGTCTTAACATCCTTACCTCTGATAGCATCTAGAACGAAGCAAGCCTTCTGAACCGGTACTCTAGCATAAGAAAGCTTTGCTGACGGTCTCTTATCCTTAACTTCATTTCTTTCTCTCTTAACTTGTGATCTATGTCCCTTAGCCACTTTAGAAACCTCCTTTCAAACCTTTCTTTTTAGTTACTTCCGACTTTCTTTTCGTCTTTTCCGTGTCCTCTGAATGTTCTTGTAGATACGAACTCACCCAGCTTGTGTCCTACCATATCCTCAGTAATATATACTGGAACATGCTTTCTTCCATCATGTACTGCTATAGTATGTCCTACCATCACAGGGAAGATTGTAGAACGACGTGACCAGGTCTTTATGACACTCTTGTCTCCTGACTTGTCCATAGCTTCGACCTTCTTAAGCAAATGTGCATCTGCGAAAGGTCCTTTTTTAAGTGAACGTGACATGTTCTTTCCTCCTCCTTAGACTGTAGCTTCCTTACCGTTTCTTCTACGAACGATAAGCTTATTTGAATGTTTCTTATGCTTTCTAGTTTTAAGACCAAGTGCTGGCTTACCCCAAGGTGTGCAAGGACCTGGACGACCGATAGGTGCCTTACCTTCACCACCACCGTGAGGGTGATCGTTAGGGTTCATAACAGAACCACGGACTGTAGGTCTTATACCCATATGACGAGTTCTTCCTGCCTTACCTAGCTTGATAAGTGAGTGGTCGCCATTTCCTACAACTCCCATAGTAGCTCTGCACTCTATAGGAACCATACGCATCTCGCCTGATGGAAGTCTAAGTGTTGCATACTTGCCTTCCTTAGCCATAAGCTGTGCTGAGTTACCAGCACTTCTTACCATCTGTGCTCCCTTACCAGGATAAAGCTCAACATTGTGTACCTGTGAACCAACTGGAATCTCAGAAAGCGGTAGGCAGTTACCTAGCTTAGCCTCGGCACTAGCGCCGCTCATAACCTTTGCTCCAACCTTTAGTCCCTCTGGTGCGATGATGTAGCTCTTCTCACCATCTGCATAGCATATAAGTGCTATGTTAGCTGATCTGTTTGGATCGTACTCTATAGAAACAACCTTTGCAGGAATACCATCCTTTTTATTTCTCTTAAAATCGATAAGTCTGTATTTTCTTCTTGAACCGCCACCCTTATGACGAACAGTTATCTTACCCTGGTTATTACGTCCTGAATTTTTCTTCAGTGATGAAACCAGTGACTTTTCTGGAGTTGACTTTGTAATCTCTGCAAAATCAGAACCAGTCATATTACGTCTTGATGGGGTATATGCTGTATACTTTTTAATTCCCATTGCTAGTTTCCTTCCTTATTATTTTATCGCGGCAGCTGCCGCATATCTTACCTACGTGTTCCCACCTTATAGACTTCCGAACATCTCTATGTCCTTGCTGTCCTCTGTTAGCTGTACTACAGCCTTCTTTGTCTTTGCTGTCTGACCTACTGTCATACCACGCTTCTTTGTCTTTCCGTCGTAGTTCATGGTATTAACCTTAGCAACCTTTGTGCCAGGGAACATCTTCTCAACAGCTTCCTTTATCATGGTCTTGTTTGCCTGTGGATGAACAAGGAATGTATACTTCTTTACAGGCATACCAGTCATACTTTTTTCTGTTACTACTGGTTTTTGAATTACATCATAGTATGCTATGCTAGCCATTATGCATATACCTCCTCTATCTTACTTACAGCAGCCTTGGAAGCCACTACTGTATTGTACTTGAGTATGTCATATACGTTTATAGTTGTAGGAGATGCTGCCTTAACTCCGTAGATGTTTCTTGCAGAAAGAACAACATTGCTCTCTCCCTCTAATGCAACTACAAGTGCCTTAGAAACCTCTAGGTTGTTAAGAGTTGTCTTCATCTTCTTAGTCTTAATCTCGTCCATGCCGAAATCATCAACTACTATAAACTTGTTTTCCTGAACTCTGCTTGTTAATGCACTCTTAAGAGCAAGTCTTCTTTCCTTCTTGTTAAGAGTGATTGTATAATCTCTTGGTGTTGGAGCAAATACAACTCCGCCGCCCTTCCACTGAGGTGATCTTGTAGAACCCTGTCTTGCGTGGCCTGTGCCCTTTTGTCTCCATGGCTTTCTTCCGCCACCAGAAACCTCAGCACGTGTCTTAGCCTTTTGTGTGCCCTGACGCTTGTTAGCAAGCTGAGCCACAACAGCCATATGTACTAGATGCTCATTAACTTCTACTCCGAATATGGCATCATTTAAGTCTAGCTTTCCAACTTCTTTTCCTTCTATATTAAATACTGATACGTTTGCCATCTGTGCTTCCTCCTTTCTCTTTATTTTACTTTAGAGTCTTAACAGTTTCTCTAACTGTTACTAATGCCTTCTTAGATCCTGGAACTGCACCCTTGACAAGTATATATGAGTTCTCTGCATCTACCTTTACAACCTCAAGGTTCTGAGTTGTTACCTTCTTAGCACCCATCTGTCCAGGCATTCCCTTACCTTTTCTTACTCTACTTGGATCTGATGATGAACCATTTGAACCCTGATGTCTGTGGAACTTAGAGCCGTGTGCCATAGGTCCTCTTGACTGACCGAGTCTCTTTATAGCACCCTGGAAGCCCTTACCCTTTGAAATAGCGCTAACATCTATCTTATCGCCTTCAGCGAAGATGTCTGCCTTAATCTCATCTGCTACCTTGTAGTCTGCTGAGTTTTCAAATCTGAATTCCTTAAGGAATCTTCCTACCTCATAAACCTCTCTCTTTTTCTTTCCTTCTCCAACAGTCTTCTTTTCTATTCCAGCCTTGTTAAGTATTCCAGCCTTAGGGCCATTAACGAGCTTAGCTCTAACCTGTCCGTAGGCTACCTGTACTGAGTTATAGCCGTCATTGTCCTCAGTCTTAACCTGTGTTACCTTACAAGGTCCAGCCTGAAGAACTGTTACTGGTACTAGCACGCCGTTCTCATTGAAGATCTGGGTCATGCCGACCTTTGTTGCAAGTATTGCCTTCTTCATTTTAATTCCTCCTGATTTTTACTACAGCGGAACACATATAGTGTTCATTCTAGAGCAGGATTATCTACTCTTCATCTTAATATCGACATTAACGCCTGCTGGCATCTCAAGACGTGATAGTGCATCAACTGTCTTGTCTGTTGGCATGATAACATCGATAAGTCTCTTGTGAGTTCTCTGCTCGAACTGCTCACGAGAGTCCTTGTACTTATGAACAGCACGCAGTATAGTTACAACTTCCTTTTTAGTAGGAAGTGGAACTGGTCCTGACACCTTCGCACCAGTCTTCTTTACTGTATCAACTATCTTGCTTGCAGATTGGTCGATAAGCTGGTGGTCATAAGCCTTTAATGTGATTCTCATAACTTGATTTGCCATAAAAAAAGTCGCCTCCTTTTCGTACTTTTGTTAAAGTCCGACAAGCGGTGACTGTACACGCTCCCGTGTGTTTCCTAATTTCTCACACAGGACAACTTCCATTACTGGAAATGCTGTATAATTTGGTACAGTGACTTGTCGCCAGTTTCGTAACATGACTTTCGCTCCACGGAAAACCTGACATATAGTAAAAATGTCAGCAACCTCACGCTTCACAGCTATCGTGTCACAGCAAGAAGTAGTTTATCATAGGCGATATTTATATGCAAGTAAAATTTATTGTATTTTTTTAGATACAATGGGATGCAGAGGAATGTTTACATAACCAAATATTTTCTATCTTCAATTAAATCGCTAAATGTATTATAATTTGTACATAGAAGAAATATTTAATGGGGGACATATTAATGGAATATGAAAAGCTGCAAAACGGAAGCGACATTAGAGGCATTGCCATAGATGGCGGCGAAGGCAAGTCTGTTAATCTTACAAAGGAAGCAGTCTTTCGCCTAACGGCTGCATTTGCCAGGTGGCTTTCAAAAAAAACCGGATGCAAAAATCCAC
>CAVBBU010000003.1:25188-41152 GCA_963593765.1 Bacteroidaceae bacterium
AAAAAGGAAAAGCCGCTTGACGGACTTCATATTATAGTAGATGCGGGCAATGGTGCCGGTGGATTTTTTGCAAGCAAGGTTTTAGAGCCGCTCGGCGCTAATATAAACGGAAGCCTCTACCTAGATCCCGACGGGCATTTCCCTAATCATATTCCAAATCCGGAAAATGCAACTGCTGCTGCATGTATTCAAAAGGCGGTAATTGAAAACAAAGCGGATTTTGGTATAATATTTGATACGGATGTAGACAGAGCGGGCGGAGTGCTCCCTGACGGAGAGCTGCTAACAAGAAATTCTCTTATTGCTATTTTATCTCATATAGCACTTGATACGCATCCGCATACAACTATAGTTACCGATTCAGTTACTAGCACCGGTCTTTCTGATTATATTAAAAGACATGGTGGAATCCACCACCGCTTTAAGAGAGGCTACCGCAATGTTATTAATGAAGCTATCCGACTTAATAATGAGGGAACAGATTCACAGCTTGCTATAGAAACCTCCGGGCATGGTGCATTTAAGGAAAATTATTTTCTTGATGATGGTGCATATCTTATGGTTAAGCTGCTTTGCCAGCTGGGAAAGGGAATATCTCTTTCAGATATGATAGCAGATCTAAAGCAGCCAAAGGAAAGCTACGAATTTAGAATGAATATCAAGGCTAGTGATTTTAAAACCTACGGGGGCAATGTCCTCGGTAAGCTAGAAAATTATATTCCAAAAGTAGATGGTTGGTCTATTGCCCCAAATAACTACGAGGGCATAAGAGTTAATTGTGATAGTAATAGCGGTGATGGCTGGTTTCTACTTCGCATGTCGCTGCATGAGCCACTAATGCCTCTTAATATAGAAAGCGATTCAGATGGCGGCTCAAAGCTGATTGCAAAAAAGCTGTATAAGTTTCTGAGAGAAGAGTCTGAGCTAGATATCAGTCCACTCACAGATTTTATAAAATAAAATATAAGGAGAATAAAAGTTATGCCATTAGTTACAAGTACTGAAATGTTTAAGAAGGCCTATGCAGGCGGATATGCAGTAGGTGCATTTAATGTTAATAACATGGAGATAGTTCAGGGTATTACTGAGGCAGCTCAGGAAAACAGAAGCCCGGTTATACTTCAGGTTAGTAAGGGTGCAAGAGCATATGCAAATCATACATATCTCGTTAAACTAGTTGAGGCAGCTGTTAAGGAAACAGATATTCCTATAGCTCTTCACCTAGACCATGGCCCTGATTTTGAAACCTGCAAGTCATGCATAGATGGTGGTTTTACCTCTGTTATGATAGACGGCTCTCATCTTCCTTTTGAGGAGAATATAGCTCTTACAAAAAAGGTAGTTGACTATGCACATGAGCGTGGCGTAGTTGTAGAGGGTGAGCTTGGAAGACTAGCCGGTGTTGAGGATGATGTTAAGGTTAGCTCTGAGGATTCTTCATATACTCAGCCAGATGAGGTTGAGGAGTTTGCAACTAAGACCGGTGTTGACTCACTTGCTATAGCTATAGGAACAAGCCATGGTGCTTACAAGTTTAAGCCAGGTACTATTCCTCATCTTAGATTTGATATACTTGAGGAGGTTTCAAGAAGACTTCCTGAGTTCCCAATAGTTTTACATGGTGCCTCTTCAGTTCCACAGGAATTTGTTAATATAATTAATTCTAACGGTGGTAAGCTTCCGGATGCTATAGGTATTCCAGAGGAGCTGCTTCGTAAGGCTGCAACTATGGCTGTATGTAAGATTAATATAGACTCTGATATCCGTCTTGCTATGACAGCAACTATAAGGCAGTTCTTAAATGAGCATCCGGATAAGTTTGATCCTAGAGAATATCTAAAGCCAGCTCGCCAGGCTGTAAAGGATATGGTTACACATAAGATTGTTGATGTGCTGGGATCTAATGGAACGGTGTAATATAATCATATGTATGTGCTGCGGGGAGGGTTGCATTTGCTTAAACTCTTTCTAGGAAAAAGTCGTCCATGCCATAAGGTCTGGGCGACTTCTAGTTAGCTGTATTATAATACTAGAATATATTAAAGAAATGTGGAGAATTATATGTTTGTAGCAGATAATTGGAAGGACTATAGGGTTTTAGATTGTACAGCTGGCGAAAAGCTGGAGATGTGGGGAGATTATAAGCTAGTAAGACCAGACCCACAGGTTATTTGGAATACTCCTAAAGCAAGTGCTTGGAAGGGCTGGAATGGATATTATCACAGAAGCAGTAAGGGCGGCGGTGAATGGGATTTTAAAAATCTGCCACAGCAGTGGACTATCTCCTACGAGCTACCAGAGGAGGTATGTGCGAAAAATCCACTAGTATTTAATTTAAAGCCATTTAGCTTTAAGCATACAGGTCTTTTCCCAGAGCAGGCTGCTAACTGGGATTGGTTTTCAAGGCTTATATATGCTCGAACCTCTAAGGGCGAAGATACTCGGGTTCTTAATCTCTTTGCATATACCGGCGGCGCTACGCTTGCCGCAGCTGCAGCCGGTGCTAGCGTGACACATGTTGATGCAAGCAAGGGAATGGTTGGCTGGGCTAAGGAAAATTCTATTTCTTCTAGACTAGATGATAGGCCTATACGCTGGCTTGTTGATGACTGTATGAAGTTTGTCGAAAGGGAAATAAGAAGATGCAAAAAATACGATGCTATAATTATGGATCCCCCATCCTATGGCAGAGGTCCTAAGGGCGAGATCTGGAAGATAGAGGATGCTATATATCCTCTTGTTGAATCCTGTGAAAAGCTGCTTAGCGATAATCCTCTTTTCTTTTTAATTAATTCATATACTACAGGGCTTCAAGCAAGCGTTCTTACATATATGCTTAATGTATTAATTAAGAAAAATCATGGTGGAAGTATAGAATCTGACGAGCTTGGGCTTCCTATCGATGGAGCGGATCTTATACTCCCTTGTGGTGCTTCGGGAAGATGGCATAAATAAAACCCTAATTTCTAAAGCTATTTGACTCAAATACTGTTTTATAGTAACTCATAGCAATAACATTATTATAATGAAAAGCTTTTCTATCATTTTACAAAATAAGCATGACTTATCGTCACGCTTATTTTGTAAAAGCCTTGTATTTACATCCTACTATCTATAGCCGAATACTCCCTCGGCAGTGCCACGCTTTCATATGAAGGTCTTATAATTTTGTCTACATTAATCAGCTCTTCTATTCTATGTGCACTCCAACCAACTATTCTAGCCATGGCAAAGATTGGTGTAAAAAGCTCTGTCGGAATATCTAGCATGCTGTATACAAAGCCTGAGTAGAAGTCAACATTTGCACTAACGCCCTTATATATTTTTCTCTTTTCGGCTATTACCTCCTTGGCAAGCTTTTCTACCATAGTATATAGCCTGTAATCCTCATCTCTATTTTTTGACAATGCCAGCTTCTCAACGAAGCTTTTAAATATCTGTGCTCTAGGATCGGAAAGCGAATATACTGCATGCCCCATTCCATACACGAGCCCCTTTTTATCAAATGCCTTTTTATCTACTAGCTTAGATATATAATCTCTTACCTCATCCTCGTCATTTATATCTCTGACATTTTCCTTTAGATCCTTAATCATCTCTACTACCTTTATATTTGCGCCGCCATGCTTAGGTCCCTTTAATGAAGAAAGTGCTGCCGCTATAACAGAATATGTATCCGAGCCGGCTGATGTAACTACTCTGGTTGTAAATGTAGAATTGTTACCACCGCCATGCTCCATATGAAGAACTAGTGCGATATCAAGCACCTGTGCCTCTAGCTGCGTATAGGTCTTATCTGGTCTAAGCATCTGAAGTATATTTTCTGCAGCCGAAAGCTCCGGCATGGGTCTGTGTATATAAAAGCTATCTCCCTGCTCATAATAATTATATGCATGATAGCCATATACAGAGAGCATAGGCATGATAGCTATTAGCGAAATGCACTGACTTAGAATATTGCTCAGTGAATTATCATTAATTTTTTTATCATACGATGCCAATGTAAGCACACTTCTAGTTATAGAATTCATAAGGTCCTTACTAGGTGCTTTCATAATAACATCTCTCGTAAAATTCTTAGGTAGTGTTCTGCTGTCTGAAAGTATTTTCTTAAATCTATCCAGCTGCTCCTTGTTTGGCAGCTCGCCAAAAAGAAGCAGATATGCAGTTTCCTCAAAGCCATATCTTCTTCCTACAAAACCACTAACAAGCTTAGTTACATCATATCCTCTATAGCTTAGCTTGCCCTCACAGGGAATCTTCTTTCCGTCCTCATATCTAAAAGCTTCTATAGTAGATATATTTGTAAGTCCTGCAAGTACACCTGTTCCGTTTTTATCTCGCAGTCCTCTTTTTACTCCATATTCATCGAAAAGGCTTGGCTTGATAGCATCTATATGCTTACATATATGTGCATATTTCCTTGAAAATATATCTAATTCCTTTGTTGTTCCTTCTATCATAGTCTACCTCCTTCTCACATTATTATACCTGTTAGTCTAAAACTCCATCTGAATTTAAAGTGAATATTTTGTATATAATTTCTAAAATAAAAGAAAAGTCCATATAATGTGCTGCTTAATTATGGTATAATAATCCCTAAATGGAGGTAGAATTATGCCACAGATAATTCCAATTAAAGATCTAAAAAACACGTCGGAGATTTCAAATATTTGTCATAAAACATCAGAGCCTATTTATATCACTAAAAACGGATATGGCGATATGGTGATAATGAGCATGGAAACATACGAGAAGTCTATGCTTAGAAATGAGGTGTTAAATGAAATCGAAATTTCCGAGGCACAAATATCCGCTAGTAACGTAAAAAATGCGAGAACTGCATTAAATGAAACGAGGGCAAAGTATGACCTATAAGCTTAATATTACAAAAAATGCTGACAGATTGCTTGATAACATAGTTTACCATTTACTATATCATTTAAAAAACAAGCAGGCAGCAAAACATTTATTAAATGGTATTGATACTATTTATGACAGATTAGAAGTCAATCCATTTCAATTTCCAAAATCTAAGGATATCTATCTATCAGAAAAGGACTACCGAGAAGCCATTGTCCCACAAATGAATTATATTATTATCTTTAGTATAAATGAAAATGTTGTAAATATCGTTGGTATCTTTCATCAGCTAGAAAATCGTTCTGATAAAATCATTCCATAATCTCTATAACTAAGCAAAGTATTAGATATTCTCAATCTGCCAATCTATCGGACTTTGTCCACTTTTAACCAAAAACTCATTCGCCCTTGAAAAATGCTTACATCCAAAAAATCCTCTATATGCACTAAGCGGACTAGGATGTGGTGCTTTAAGTATAAGATGCCTAGGATTAGTAAGCATGCTTTCTTTAGTTTGTGCAGGTCTTCCCCAAAGCATACAAACGATGGCTCTGTCTTCATTATTAACTGCTCTTATAATAGCATCTGTAAATTGCTCCCAGCCCTGCCCCTGATGTGAATTAGCCTGATGTGCTCTTACAGTTAATACTGTATTAAGAAGCAGCACTCCCTGGTCAGCCCATTTTTTTAGATATCCATTATTAGGTATATAGCAGCCAATGTCATCATGAAGCTCCTTATATATATTTTGAAGCGAGGGCGGAATATCTCTTTGCTCTGGAAGCACTGAAAAGGATAAGCCGTGTGCCTGATTTTCATTATGATAAGGATCCTGCCCTAAAAGCAGAACCTTTACTTTATTTAATGGAGTAAGATGTAATGCATCAAATATATTATCTGCTGGCGGATAAATAACCCTCGATCTGTATTCATCATTGACAAAATTATATAGCTTTTTATAATAAGGCTTTTTAAATTCCGTCTCTAGTACAGGCAGCCAGTCATTAGATATAGCACTCATATATTATCTCCTCACAAAGCTTGCAATATAGCCTTAATAATAATCGTCCAAGGTTAGGCCTCTGCCATGATTTTTTGCAATATATTCCTTTAGCTTATTTGCATCTGTATTAAGCACCAGCTCATATGGAAAGTCCGCTTCATCTATAACGCTTACGCACTCCGCAAGGTTTGCTATATCTGACATAAAGTGTGCATCAGAATTTGCAACCACTGGCTGATTTATTTTTTTGCAATACTTTAGCATCTGCAATGCATTGCCCCTTGAGTTTCTAGACGTTGTTCTTAATGAGTTATTATTAATTTCAAGCAGTGTATGATACTCCTTAGCAGCATCGCATACAGCCTCTATATCATAATCAATGCGGCAGCTATCCGGATGGCTTATGATGTCTATATTTGGATTTTTAATTACATTAATATATGCAGCCGTGTTTTGCTCTCTGTTTCCCTTTCTGTATATAGCCTCATGTATACCTGCAATTCTAACATCAAGATATTTGAAATAATTTTCCGGAAGATCTATCTCTCCATTGTATCCCATAATATTAATCTCTGCCCCAAGCCATATATCCATATCATACATACGTCTTGGTATTACATGAATATTTTTAAAATATATCAAATCACAGCTTCCATTTATAGAAGGTGTATGCTCTGTAATTCCATAAAGCTTTAAGCCCCTCTTGCTTGCTTCCCTGCACATCTCATCTACTGTTCCGTAGGCATGTCCGCTTGCCACTGTATGTGTATGTACATCTGCTTCTATATTAAACATAGCAACCTCCGAAGTAATCATCATTACTTATTTTCATCATTTCCATGATATTTTATGCAAAGCATTGTAATATCATCAAATTGCTCCGCACCATCTGAAAATTCAAGTACTGCATTATATACATTTTGAAGCACTTCCTTCGGCTCTGCATCAGGCTTTTGATTAAGTGCAGCAAGCATACGATCCGTTCCAAAAAATCCCTCAGTCTTTCCTGAGGTTGCCTCCGGAACACCATCAGTATATACAAATAAGCTATCTCCTGGATTAAGCTTAAATTCATGCTCCTTAAATACTGCTTCATCCAGTGCAGCAAGTGCTATAGAATGAGGATATATAACCAGCTCATATTCTCCACCGCTTCTGCAAACTGCAGGGTGCTCATGTCCGGCATTTGCCGCAAGTCCCTTTCCAGTTTTCAGGTCAATAATTGCAAGCCAAACAGTAACAAAGAGCTCCTGTTCATTTCCCTCGCACATCTGAGCATTAACATCTTTTAGAATTTCTGATGGAGTACCACCCATCATCGCACGAGTTTTTATCGAGGTTTTTGCCTTTGCCATAAATAGTGCAGCCGGAACTCCCTTACCTGATACATCAGCTATAACTAATACTAGATGACTATCATCTATCATAAAGAAGTCGTAGAAGTCTCCTCCGACCTCCTTTGCAGGATTCATAGATGCAAAAAGTGAAAACTCCTCGTGCGAATTAAATGTATCAAAATTCCTTGGAAGCATACTTGACTGAATGTTTGCAGCAAGCGACAGCTCCATCGAAAGTCTTTCTTCCTTTGCAGTCATCTCTTTTAGATCCTTAATATACTTTTGCAGCGAATCTGTCATATGGTTAAATGAGGTCGCTAGGTTTCCGATCTCATCATTTGTTGTGACATTAGATCTATGCTCCAAATCACCAGCGCTTATCTGCTTAACATCATCCTCTAGCTTTTTAAGTGGATCTGAAATTTTCCTTAAAAATCTTCCTGCAAGGAGTGTAATCAAAATCAAAATAAGCGCACTAAGCGCAAGGCAGCTTTGTATTACTGTCAATATTCCCTTTACGACAGAATTCACCACCGCATTTGTATTATCATCTATATTAGCTTTAATCGCAACTGCCGGCTCAACAGCTGACGACACAGGTGTCAGTACGCAAAGTGTCCAATCAAGTGAGTCAATGGTTGCATAGGCAATATATTCCGCATTCTCATCTGTTCCACTTTTATATATGCCATTGCCCCCCTCTAGAATTATTTCAGCTGCACGTCGAAGCTGTTCAGAGCGATTGTCATCAAAGATAGTACCCAAATTCTCCGAGCTTGTATCACTACTATCCTCTGCAATTATACTACCACTAGATTCAATTAGAATTGCCTCTGACGGTTCGTTTACTCCATCATTGACCATCGATTCATTTAACGAGCTCATAAGTACATCCACGGCTATACATCCGTGAAACTCCCCTGAAGCATCAGTAAACGGAGCCACACAGGTAACTGTAAGTCCTCTGCCATACTGATCCTGATATGAGTCAGTAATCGCAAAGCCATTGGTATCCTTTCCAAGCTGATACCAATTTGCATCACGAAATTCATAATAGCCCTCGCCTACATTGTCACCTGTATCCGAATATGGATCATAGCTGATAAGAAGTCCGCTTTCTGTTCCTATATAAATTGTTGCTATATTTTCCTGCTGCTTAACAACAGGCTCGAATAAGTCAAGCATATTGCCTAAAAGCTTACATTCTTCCCTGACATCATCATACTTTATTTGCTCGTTTGCCAGTGTTCTTTGCATAACCCAAACGCCTGCATTTTCCTTTTTAGGAACATCTACTTCCTTGTCAGGATAGTAATCCTTATCCGTATATAGAGAATGGGCATATGAAGCAGCATATAATATCGAATCCGAATATGCACTCATCTTCTGCTCTGCAAGAAGTGCCTTATCAGTCACTTGATTCGTCATATTCTTTTCTAGTTCCTTCATGATCGCCTGCATGCTTGATTCAGATGCCTCAGAGCCTAGCTTCGTAGAATTTGCAACTGCAGTAACGCGAATATAATGAATCGAGGTAAGACAAATTATTGTAGAAAAAATCAATGCGAACAGCGAAAAATAAATCGTTGTAGATACCATTCTCCTGGCAACAGATATATACTTAACCTTTTTCCCTCGTTCATCTACGTAAGTGAAGGTATCTAGATCCCCGTATCCAAGATGCCCCATCACTGTATCATCAATCATAAGCGTAGCAACAATAAACAGAATGCAGCCTACGCCCTGAAATAATGTTACCCCTGTATATTCCTTATTAAAAATCATACACATAATAGGATCTGTAATAAGAGTAATGATGATTTCAGATGAAAAAATGAGTGATGTTTTTAATGCCGAAACGTACTTTTGTGCTGATAGCTGAATTACACTATATATAACACGAATAAATATACCTATAAAGAGTGCACTTATCCAGAAATTTGGTTCTGTAGGAAGTGCCATCGTAGCCCTGCCTAGTATACATTCAACACTCCATCCGACAAATGCAAACAAGGCACCAAATACCATTTGCGAAAATGCCAGTGATATAGGATCTTCATCCTCGCCCATAACAGAAACACTGATAACATATGATGCAAAGAATATATCCGCAATAATCAAATACATGATATACATTGATGAAAAGAGTGCATCAGTATCTGCTCCAAACATCAAAACGAGAGCAAGCATTGCAATTACAGTAGCAATACCTGAAAAGAAATTTATCTTTTCCCTTAGAATAAGCAGGATAGGGGTAATAAAAGCAAAATACAAGCTAATGATGCTTGCACACATCACACTATCCATACCGCCAGAGCCCAGTAGCAAAAAGAAATTAAAGCCAGTAAGCTCAATAGCAAAAAAAGCACCTTTTTTTATCGTGGCTTTATTAAGCTTTTTTATTTTCCCTATCTTTATTATACCAATCAGCGCAGCTCCGATTGCATTGGTAATACAAAGAAATGAAAATGTAGATACTGAATCAGGTACATTTTTCAAAAACACATATTGAATAGCTGCCAAAAATGTGATAAAAACTAACCCCAGCGTTGCAAGAGTCTTCTTTGATTTTAACATCGCTACCTTACCTTTCTGTCACTACAAACTTCCTAATCAAAAATGCCGGCATGTAATTATTTTTAATTTCTCGAAGCCCCATGATGCCAAGGTCCTCTTCCATATTTACATACTTACATTCCATTGCACACTGCTTAACTGATTCCATTCTAAGGATTTTATAAATTCCTGGGATATTCCTATCCCCTTTTTCTGCGATAGCATCATAATAATCATCACTTAGCTTCGTTCCATAGCCAAACCCTTTTATTATACCATCAATCCTAACAACAATTCCGGATAAATTAAGCTCATCAAAGTGCTTAAGCTGGAAGTTAATCACTCTTGATTCAAGCTCAAGTGAATTTTTATCATGTGTATCCTTGTTAAGCTCTACCCACTTTTTTTCAAAGCTCCATATGTCATCTAGGTCAAGCTTCGTTATCCTCTTTACACTTGCCCTATCTCCATATACATTCCAAAAGTGGTTTGCCTCGATTCTGCGTTTTTTTAATGCTCTTCCTGCAAGCGTTGACATCTTTTCTGTATAGAAAATATACTCCGCAAGATCCCTATCCTCTTTAATATCAAACTGCCCTGAAAATTCACTATCAAGAAAATCTGCATACTGCTTTGTAAGCGTAATAAATTTTGCCTTTTTTTGATAGCTATGGGCATCCTTTAAGATATTCTCAAACGCTCTTCTTTTATCTCCATATCCCATAGGTGCTAGGTAAACTCTAAACTCCTCATCGCAAAGATTTTTTCTTAGCGTATAGAGCATATCATCAGCTATACAAAATGAATCTTCATATTTTTCTGATAGCGAAAGCATGCTGACAAAGGAATGTTGGCATGAGCCCTCTCCAAATTCAGACATGTATTTGTAAATGTTGTCTCTATCTAAAAGTTCAACAGGTTTAAACTCAAATCTATCCATAACCTACCTCAGTTTTTCTTATGCTTAGAAAAAAAGCAGCATTAGAATTATACTATAATTTTATTATTTACTCCATAAATTATTAATACAGCTCTCTTGCCTTGCGATATGGTAAAAGCTATAATTTAACTAGAAGAAAATCAATTTTAATGGGAGTTAATTTATGAAGATTTCTACAAAGGGACGTTATGCTCTTAGAATGTTATTAGATCTTGCCGAGCATCAAAACTGCGGAGTAATAGCATTAAAGGATATTGCTAATCGTCAGAAAATATCCAAAAAATACCTTGAGCAAATCATCCCTATATTTAATAAATCAGGAATTTTAAAAACTGTCAGAGGCTCGCAGGGTGGCTACCAGCTTTTAGTATCTCCTGACAAATGCACTGTTGGTGACATACTTCGCTTAACCGAGGGAGCACTCTCTCCTGTTTCATATGATGACGAGCCATGCGATGAGGACTTTGCCATACTCTCCGTATGGCAGGGACTTTATGATGCTATAAATACATACCTTGATAGCATTTCCCTGCAGGATATACTTGATAAAAGAAGCATGCTATCTGCAAGCGATTATATTATTTAAAGCCTAGTAGCTATTTACAAGAGCTTTATTTTTTCTTGTAATTTATCAGATCCTTAATCACCTCTCCTGCAATTATAAGTCCAACTACAGAAGGCACAAAGGAATTGCTTCCCGGAACCTGTCTTCTCTGCGTACATTTTCTTGCAGTTCCCGGCGGACATATGCAATGTGCCTTACAGCTGATTTTCATATCGTCTATAGGCACAAGAGGCTTCTCCTTAGAATATACAACCTTTAGCTTTTTTATTTTTCTTTTCTTTAGCTCTGTTCGCATAACTCTAGCAAGCGGGCAAACAGAGGTCTTGTAAATATCTGTAACCTCAAAGGCTGTAGGATCCATTTTGTTTCCTGCGCCCATGGAGCTTATGATAGGTGTTTTGCTTGCGGCTGCATGTTCCACTAGGGCTATCTTACCTGTCACTGTATCTATAGCATCGACTATATAATCATATTTTGAAAAATCAAACTGCTCTGCTGTATCAGGTGTATAAAAAGTTTTGTATGTATTAACTATAGCATTTGGATTTATTTCAAGTATTCTTTCTCTTGCAACGTCAACCTTATATTCACCAACTGTTTTTCTGGTTGCATAAATCTGCCTATTTATATTAGTAAGACAAACCTTATCGTCATCTATCAAATCTATAGTACCAACTCCGGATCTGACAAGTGCCTCAACTGTAAAGCCACCTACGCCACCTATACCAAAAATGGCAACTCGTGACTCCTCTAATTTTTTCATCGCCTCGCTGCCAAGCAAAAGCTCCGTTCTTGAAAACTGATTAAGCATTCTTTACTCCTAAAATCATAGTAGCATTACTGCCTTACTACGTTAAAAATATCCCTATAAATAACGCATGCTATTGTATTTTTTTTGAATAACAAAGTCAAGGCGTAGAAAATGCTTGACAAATAAATATATTATTGTATAATGCCTATTAAGTTGATAGGTTTAGTATGATTAAAGAGAGGAGATACAATTATGAAGGTATATGATAAAATTACGGATCTTATAGGCGGCACACCGCTACTAAAGCTTACAAATTATATTAATGATAACAAGCTTGAAGCGGACATATATGGAAAGCTGGAATATTTTAATCCTGCCGGAAGTATAAAGGATAGAATAGCTAAGGCTATGCTAGATGATGCTGAGGAAAGAGGAGTTTTAAAGTCAGGTGCTGTAATTATAGAGCCTACTAGTGGTAATACCGGTATAGGTCTTGCAGCCATTGCGGCAGCCAGAGGATATAAGATAATTCTTACAATGCCGGAAACTATGAGTGTTGAGAGAAGAAATCTTCTTAAGGCTTATGGTGCACAAATAGTTCTTACAGACGGAGCTAAGGGAATGAATGGTGCTATAGAAAAGGCTAAGGAGCTTGCAAGCGAAACTCCGGGCAGCTTTATTCCTAGTCAGTTTACTAATATGGCAAATCCGAAAATGCATATTAAAACTACAGGCCCAGAGATATGGGAGGATACTGATGGCAAGGTAGATATATTTGTTGCAGGTGTAGGAACAGGCGGAACGTTATCTGGCGTAGGCGAATATCTAAAGAGCAAGAATCCAAATGTAAAGGTTGTTGCTGTTGAGCCTGCTGGATCTCCAGTTCTCTCAAAGGGAGTTGCAGGACCACACAAGATACAGGGCATAGGTGCTGGCTTTGTTCCAGAAACTCTAAATACCAAAATATATGATGAGATAATAACAGTTGAAAATGAAGCCGCATTTGAAACAGGAAGAGCACTTGCAAGACATGAGGGACTTCTTGTTGGAATATCATCAGGAGCTGCTGTATATGCTGCATCAGAGCTTGCAAAACGACCAGAAAATAAAGGAAAGCTTATAGTTGCTATACTTCCGGATACTGGTGAGAGATATTTATCAACTCCTATGTTTGCCCAGTAGGTTTATTTTATAGAAGCTTAATTTTCGTTTCCCATGTTAAAAATATTACTTTATTAAAATAAATAGCAGTTTGGATTTAATTTTATAAATCGTTATGAATCTTTAATAGACTTGTCGTATGATTGATTTACTAGCAAATAAAGAGTCAAACAAGAAAGAATCCTGCGAGGCAGGATTCTTTCTTGTTTCACAGAGGGCATCTCTATAATATCCCATATGCTTAAAAACTAATTTTGGAATTGTCACCATTTTTATTTTAATAATCCAAGTATCTCCTCTGGCTTATCTATAATTACATCAGCGTGATACTCCTCAAGCTCTGTCCTATCTCTATATCCCCATAAAACTCCGACAGTAAATGCACCCGCACTCTTACCCGTCTGCATATCTGTCTTAGTATCACCAAAATACAAAACCTCATCAGGTGTTACAGAAAGCTCAGCCATAATATTAAGAAGCGGCTTTGGATCAGGCTTTAGCGGAACTCCTTCTCTCTCGCCATATACTATATCAAAAAAGTTATCGCCATAGTGAGTGCTTATATTATTATCTGCTCTATCCTGTGACTTATTTGTAAGAACAGCAAGCTTAAGTCCTCTGTCCTTTAGCTTTTTTAGAGTTTCCTTCATACCATCATATGCTACTACTCCATCATCGCAGTGCAGCTTGAAAATCTCATTATAGGTACTCGTAATCTCATCTATGCTTGCAGCTCCAGAATAATTATTAAACTTAAGTGCATTCTCAACTAGCCTTCTGGCACCATTGCCCACAAAAAGCTTTGTATGAGCTATATCTATAGGTCCAAGGCTGTACTTTTCCATAGTAAGACTTATAGATGTTGAAAGTGCTATAAGCGTATTAAGAAGCGTTCCATCTAAGTCAAATACACATGCCTTTATCATATTTATTTCCCCACTTAATTAATCTCTTCCTTTGCCTTTTCAAATTCCTCTAGCATCTTTGCGCTTGGCTTAGGTGTAGCAAGGCTTACTACAACCATGGCTATAAGCCCCATAGCAAATCCAACTACAAGTGAGTAAAGTCCGGTTACAGCTGCGAGTGTCTGACCTGACACCAGCGGAATATAATCCCAAAGTATAACAGTAAGTCCTCCGCATACCATACCAGCTATAGCACCCTCTCTGTTACTTCTATTCCAGAAAAGTGAGAGAACAACTACCGGTCCAAAGGTAGCACCAAAGCCTGCCCATGCGTTAGATACAAGTCCCATAATAGAGCTGTTTGGATTAAGTGCAATTACATAAGCAATCACGGCAACTAGAACAACTGTAAGCCTTGACAGATTTAGCACCTTCTCATCTGATGCCTTTGTATTTATCACGCCCTTATATATATCCTCAGAAGCTGCTGATGCTGTAACAAGAAGCTGTGAATCAGCTGTTGACATTATTGCCGCTAAAACTCCGCTTAAGAATATACCAGCTATAAACGGAAGGCTATACTGTGATGTGAAAAGCTTAAGTATTATCTGTATGAATACATTTTCCACTGTACCGCTTCCGCCTTCACCAAGAATAGTCGGCATAAGATATGCTCTTCCAACTACTCCAACAAAGCAAGCCATAAAAAGTGATATAAATACCCAAACTATACCTATAGCCTTAGACTTATTAAGCTCCTTCTCAGATGATACTGCCATAAATCTTGTAAGTATATGCGGCATACCGCAGTATCCAAGCCCCCATGCAAGATTAGAAATAATAGTTACTGCAGATATTCTGCTTCCGGCATCCTCTGCAATATTTAAAAAGCTTCCTGCTCCTCCTAAAACCTCGCTTTGATTAAGAAGGTTCGTTAGCTCGCCCGGGGCAATGCTTAGATATGCAATGACAGGAACAAGAAATAATCCTGCAAGCATTATAAGACCTTGGAAAAAGTCTGTTAGACATACTGCCATAAATCCGCCAAGGAATGTATATATAAGAATAACTGCTGCACCTACAGTAAGTGCTATCCTGTAATCAACTCCAAATACTACATTAATAAGCTTTCCTCCAGATGCAAATGCCGAGGCTGTATATACTAAAAAGAAAATAACTATAAATACTGATGAAACAGTTAAAAGTATTTTTTTATCATCATGAAATCTATTCTCAAAATATGCTGGCAGAGTCAAAGAATTATTTGCAACAATAGTATATCTTCTTAATCTGCTTGCAATGCATACCCAGTTAATAACTGTTCCTATAAATAGTCCTATAGCTATCCACGCCTCACCTATTCCATATGCATATATAGCACCAGGAAGTCCCATAAGAAGCCATCCGCTCATATCTGATGCCTGTGCACTTAGTGCAGCTACCCAACCATTAAGTCCTCTTCCTCCAAGGAAAAAGTCCTCGGTGCTTTTTGTCGTCTTAGAATACTTAGCTCCTATATATATCATTCCAATTAGATAGCTTACAAATGCGATAAGTATCCATATAACTGATTTTAATTCCATATTAAAGCTCCTTTTATATTTTTACTTCATAGGACATACTTGCTATGAAATAAGAAAACGGCACCCATTTAGGATGCCGTCATCACTATCTAAATTAAATTACTTCTTTGTAACCTTCTTAGCAGCTGGCTTCTTTGCTACTGTCTTCTTAGCAACCGGCTTCTTTGCTACTGCCTTTTTAGCTACTGGCTTCTTTGCTACTGCCTTCTTTGCTACTGGCTTCTTTGCTACTGCCTTCTTTGCTACTGGCTTCTTTGCTACTGTCTTCTTAGCAACCGGCTTCTTTGCTACTGCCTTTTT
>CAVBBU010000004.1:0-39651 GCA_963593765.1 Bacteroidaceae bacterium
AGCCTGGAACTGATGCATAAATTACGTTATACTCTGGAGTACTGTTTTGAGGATGCAAATCACCAACAGTATAACGACTGCCAATTGAAGTACTTACTCCCAAGGTACCGTTGACAATGTAGTAATTGCCACTTCCAACAGTCTGACTAGTGATATTTGTAAAGTTAGCAGATGCTATGAACTTATTTTTCGCAGTGTCATAGCTCACACCGGTGATCGTAGCTTTAAGTGCGCTACTTGGGAAAGACGTTGACACAGTGATACCGCTACTGACCGCATTGAAGAAACGTATGCGTTGTGTAGCAGTTGTTATATTGCCACTACCGAGTAAAGATGTACCATTTACCGTCTTCAATTCCGACATTGTACCATCACTAACCACAACCTTACTTGAAGAACCTCCGTACAACTTAACACCTGTTGGAGTTAAACCGTAAAAATTAGAGTCAGATGGATACTCAGCGAAGAATCCAAAACCGTAGTCAGAAAGAACTATACTGCTGCTGGTAGGATCTTCATTACACCCCGTTATAGCCGCAAATCGATCATAGTAAGCACGTGCGGCAAGTTTAGCTGATGAACCAGAACCACTTCTGTCTGTAATATAAAGACCATTATAGTCTACCTGAAATGCACTCCAAGGCGTGTTGTTGTTGCTACTAAAGGTACCGTCGTCATAGTAACCAGCAAATCCTCCGTCGATAGCGTTGTCTGCTACAAGAGCTGCTACGCCGAAACACTTTTCGGTCATGGCTTTTTTCTCACCTCTATCTGAAAGACTTAACGTGGTAGTCCAGGCACCGTTCCATTCGACATCCTACACCCCCCACCGTATACCTTCTTCTGGGTCAACATTTATGGCATTTTGGTTGTATCCACTTGATGCAAAAACACTACCGTCACCATCCACACCGAATATGGTTCCACTAGTCTTGTTTTTGCTGTCGTGTTCATATAAACGAATCGTATCAGGACCATATGAACCAACCCAGTATTTGTTGGTGTCCCCCCATGAACACTTAAGCTGCATTTCATCGACCATTAGGTGTGCGTGATCTATATCAGTACTTCGTGAAAATAGCGAAAGTGTGCCGGTATTAAGATAACTAAGCGTGTTGCCAGATGAGTCGACAAAACGTATATTGGTGTATTCGTCGTCTTTATCTTGGATGTTAAGGCCGCCCGTTAATGTACCACCTGTAAGTTTTAGGTATCTAGCATCAGCTTCTGCTTTAGAATACCCACATGGGAATTTTATCCCCTTTACCTGAATAAACATGACGCCATTTTCATTAACAAACGCAATGTCGTCATCTGTAACAGTCTTTGCTGCTATCGCTTTAGTTAAAGCTGCTTCTGTTGTTGAGTATATAAAATTTTTAAACGCCATGTTTAAAATTATATTGATTCGCAAAGGTGTATGTGACACACCCCTGCTTATTTGTTAATTAAGTATACTTATACAGTTAAAGGGGAAGCCAATCATTTTCGATTAGCACCCCCTTTGTCCGGCATCTGTCGATCGATTACTCGGCCGGCTCTGTTGCTTCTGCAGGCTTTACATTGTCCGTAGACTCAGCTCCTGCAGGAATATCTTTAGTAGTTGTTCCAGTACTTCCAAAACCACCATCACCACGATCGGTTTTAGTAAGCTCGTTTACCTCAACTATCTCGGGTTTTACGTAAGGAACGATAACCAACTGCCCTATGCGTTCACCAACTTGGTATACAGCAGGCACTACATCTGTAGTAGACCTCATCTTGAACAACACCTCTCCGGTGTAATTTGCATCAAGAATACCACAGCAGTTACACAACGTCAGTGATTTTCTACTAATACTTGATCTAGGAACCAGCAATCCAACACAGTCGGCTGGCAATTCCATAGCCAATCCTGTGTGATATACAAGCGTCAATTGACCACACTCGTTAACCTCTGTAGTAATCTCGGTACAAGTAAGGTCCAGTCCTGCGTCACCTTCGTGTGCGCGTATAGGCATTATAGCCTTGTCGTTCAGTCTTTTAATCTTTAATTCCATGTTCAAACTTACAATGTATGTATAACTAGGGATTCTTCAGTTCACGGTCTAGATCCGTCAGTCTCTATCGCAATCCCTTAAGCCTTTTCGCCGGTGCACCGACATATCGAGACTGATTTGTATTTTATTTGTAGCCCCACTAGGATTCAAACCCAGCCTAAGAGGGTTCAGTAAACTCGACTGTTGCATCCAATCCTAAGATCGGTCTTCTCGTTCAGTCTGTCACGCTGCTTTCGCTTGCGCCTCGTCAACATTGTTTTCCGAGTCAATTAGAGAAGATTCTAACAGTGGATTATTTATTATCCCACTACCATCCAATATTTTCCAATGACTGTTCAACCAAAAATTGTCTTTGTTGTACATTATGGCCCTTGTGCAAGTTTTAACCTTTTTTGTTTTGACTTCGTTGTTCTCTATTAAAGACTTCGCTGTCTCTATGAGAGATCCGTATCTTGCAACTTCATTCCAGTCTTTATCGTATCGTATGACATACTTTTGATTAGAATGTTTCTGACCAGATTCGTTTACAATCCTTGTAACAACACATCTACGTATTCCAAGTATAGAAGAAACTCGTTTTATGTTTTTAACTTCCTTGTATTTGTCTTCAACCAACTTTCTAACATCGTCCGAGATACTATAATCAGATCTAGCTATTTGTTGATTTCTGCTTCCGTATGTAGAAGTTTGACTGTGACAATTTGGACACAAAAACCTTAGATTTTCTAACCTGTTGTCGTTGTTTATTCCATTGATGTGGTCGAGTTCTAAACTTAATGTTTTCCCTTGCCATTCTGTGCATCCACATATTGCACACTTATATGGAACCAAATTGTTTTTTATGACGTATCTTCTTAATACTGTACGCTGATGTTTACAATTTTCTTTTAGTATATCGTTAGGATCTACAATTCTAGTTAACTTGTTTGTGGCGCATTGTTTGCCTTTGAATACAGAACAATCTAAATTGATGTCTGTCATGCGCTTCTTTACTTGGGAGTAACCCCAAGAGTTACCTTTTGTCGTATATCCTAGTTTAAACAAAACCTCCGATATATTTGAACTTTTCTTGAGTAGCTCAATAAACTGTTCGTCTGAGAGCTTATATATTTTATTCTCCATGTGCTTATATATATTCAATTATTCATTGGACAAAAGAGCCCGGCGCGCTAGCTGGTACGCAAATGGGCAATATCACGTGAATATAAAGCCTTCACGTGGGGCCTCGTACTACGACGGAATCTAAACTCAATTCAATTTATGAAAATAACTTAATTCAAAAAGTTGGAGTCTATGTGGGAGTCGAACCCACTAACTATACCCTTTATATCGGGTCGTCTTTTCCGTTTGACTAATAGACTCAAAAGTTATACTTTGGAGTAGCGTAAGCTACGCAATACTCAATTCTTTCTAGTAATCCAATTCCAAAAGCGCTTATACCAAGGCTTCTTCTCTTCGCACTTATGAGGTACAGCTGTCAAGAAATGCAGCTTATCATCCTCATCCTTAATCACGCAGTTCTTTTTACCAGGGAACATAGCCTGTTGATATTTGTAAAGAATAGCGTAAATATCACACTCATCAAGAGCAACACCAGCAGCAAACTTAGCACGAGCAATCTCGTATGCAAGATCCTCACAAGTTGTACACCATGTTGCATCTACAGTGTATGCTGCATTGTTAACCTTCTTTGTAATCTTCTTCTTCATATTAACCTAAACATTTATCACAACTAACACATGGGGTGTCTCCGCAAACTTCGGCTCTATCTGCTGCCCACTTTTCCTTTCTCTTCTGCTCTGCTTCGTCGTAGTTATCGAAAGCCTTCAACCAATCCTTAGACTTAATTACTACGAACGGTGTATCAAAGTCATCTCTGTAGAATGTGATAATAATATCATTCTTCTTTACACTCTTTGTAATAACTTTACCATCCTTTGGATCAGTATACTCAAGATCACTATTCTCAGGAGCAACGTATATTGTATCAATACCTATAGGCTTGCTCTTCAGTGAGGTAACATTGAACTCTTCATTCTCTTCATCATACGAAGCAAGGAAAAGTTGTCTGTTCTTTGTATTAATTATCTTTGACATGTGGACTATAATTAGCTTGTTTATTATCTTTAAATCTCTTCTTAAGCTTGAATCTAAATAGTTTGTTGAACAATATATCTGTAGTATCATCTTCATCCTTCATTACTTGTGTAGTAAAGTAGAACTCATGCATTACTATCTTTTTAACTAGTTCAGGATCCTCGTTTAGTTCCTTACCTATCTGTCTACAAACTTTATCTATATTCATCACTCAACTGTTTCTACAGCAATTACATCGTATATGTTTACAAGTTGTGAATCCTTGAGTAGATCGAAGTAAGCTGGGCCTCTCATTGATCTGTAAATCACAATGTCACCAAGTTTGATTGGGAATGGCTTATACTTCTCATCGTATGTATGTTCGTACTCATAAGGGATCTTAAGCACAACTGCACGTGTGTAATCAGAATCTACTTCCTTGATCTCAGTCTTTACTTCGTCGTAATCAACGGCTTCAACGCCATCCTTGTCTTTCTTAGGAGCGTCCTTAGCGACTGGCTCAGTAAACTTTTTCTTAACCTTGACCGGCTCCAGCGGTTTAACGAGGAACATGTTGCGGAACTCATACTTTATCTTTGAGCTCAAATCCTCAGCTAACTGCGATTGGTCTATTGTCTTATTATCTTCCATTACTTCTTCAGGCTATTTAAATGTTCGAGGAGTTTAATCATGTTTCTCAATACGGTTTCTTGCTCAACCTTAAGGCAAGCAGGAGTATCATCCTTACTGGTCAACAGATTATTAAGATCCTCGTTGTAAGTATTAAGCAACTCCTGAATCTCTGTAAAGATATTCACAAAAGGCTTTTCCTCTTTAACTTCCTCAAGATAGCCCTTCTCAACAAGGATCTTAGCATATTCTGTAGAGATCTTGTAGGTAGAACTATAAGATGAAGTTATTGTAGAATTCTCATCATTAGACTCGTGATGCTCTTCATTATAAACACTTGTATAAGTGCTACCATCCTCAGAAAGCTCGAATGTATCACCAGCTTCCATAATGTAGAACGGTTTAATAACTTTCAAAATCTTTGTCATAATCATCAGTTTTATTAACCAAATTCGACCACATAACGCGAAAGTTGTGCAAATGGTTGCAATTTTTATAAAAATTTTTATTTTTTCTTCAAAAATGCAACTTTTTTGTATTTTTTACGTTATAGAGTTAGGAAAGAGGAAAGAAGGGGGACTATAGGGGGTTATTAGGTGATAGGTCTGTAAAGCTTAATAATATTAGTAAGACTATACAATATAGTAGAGCTATATATAACCTATAGTACAACTTAAGTACAACTAAATAAGTAAGAGTAATATATGAAAGACTGTATAATAGATGAATATTCAACACCATTTTGTTGTAGATACTTCTGTATAGTAATTAACCCAGATATAGAAGTACTAAATAAGAGATTCTACTTCCTTAAGGATGATAAAGAAGAGCCTATCTTAACTATAGATAGCTATAGTTATGTTAGTCTTACTCTACTAGATGTAAGGGATAGAGAGCATAATGATAATCCTACAATTGTAGTAATCTACTTCAGTAGTAAGGATGAAGACGACTTAGTAAATACAGTAGCACATGAAGCTTTCCATGTTACAAGTGCTATGATGACTGCTGCTAATATCCCTATGTCTGAGGATACAGAAGAGTGCTATGCCTACAATGTAGGATACATAGCTGAGTGTTATTGGAAAACGTTAAATAAGCTTATAGATGAATGATTTTGAAATGAGCGCCATACTCTATTATGCAGATTTCCTATCGTTATAGCATGCCGAGAAACCGGTTACAGAGACTTGTAAGTACTTCCATATACATGGGGTACCAGTCAATATCTCTTACATTGTAGGACAAGAGCCTATGTATGATGTAGATAATCCGTGGTTTCAAAAGAGTCTACAAGAGTATGGAATGTTAAAGAATAGGTTTGGAGATGATGGGGTAATAAGCTTCTTAAACAACCTATGTAACCTAGGTGTAGCAGGTTCAGTAAATGCTACCTAGATGATGAAATATATACACCGTTATGACGATAAAGATGAACGAAATAAGGCTTTCAAAGCCTTTAAGATAAATAGATCAAAACAAAGGTATAAACATCTAATACATAACGACGATGGAGATATAGTAGAACAACCATGCACAAAATACGTAGCACATGCAGAACAAATTAGCAGACGTAGCAACAAACCCAAGCTTTATTAAAGCAGCAGAGATAATTATGGAAGCTGAGAAAAATGGCCGTAAATTAGGTTTTTATAATGATATTGATTAATTATGGGAAAGATTAGTAAGAATAGCAATTTATACGATAAAGATGGTAATCTCCTCAAACATGTAAATGAGGATGGAGTACTAGAGAACTACACAACAGCAGAGCTCGAATAGCTCTTGAAAACCTTTGTAGAGGATAATAAGATAACTGATCAGAAGAAGTACGATAATGTAATGTCTATCCTTATGCAGCGATACCAAGCTGAGAATGACGAGAATAGTATATTTAAGCGCATTGAAGAGTATATTAAAACCAAAACAGATTCTAAAGAAGAAGTAGAAGCTGCTTTAAATGAAGTAAAGGAGAACCTTAAAAATGACGAATCAACCATCGAAGAAATTAAAGATGACAACTCTGGAGAGACAGAGAATGTTGGAACTGAAGAAAGAACTGGAGAAGGAACAGTACAAACAGCAGAAGGAGATACCGATGCTACAGATAGTACAATTAGCGCTTGATCTGGATGATCAAGAAGCATATTACAAGTTCAAAGAAGTCTTTGGCGGAGAAGAAAATTATGAATAAGTTTAGATATAATGGGTATCAATACAATTATGTTGGGGTCTGCAAGCATGTTGTTGGACTTCTTCGACAAGTTTGAAAGTAAGATAGGAGACCTCTTAACCAATATAGATTTAGGAGAGTTTGATAGAGAAGGTACAGATATAAGAGAGTTTCATACAGTAAAGGATGAGGATCCTAAAAACGTTAGTAATACACCAGATTTAGCTGTACATTAATGAAGAAAAAGAACAAAGAATGGCCTCCTAAACCATTTGTGTGTAAACCTTGTGAGGCAGCAGTAATTTTAGGAAAGTTTCTACAAGACTATATGAGCCGGGGCGAATAACCTCGGCTTTTTTATTTTTTATTTTTTTAAACAGTTGTATGTGTACAGAAATGCGAAACAAAAATTTTTTCTATTTATAAGTTGTAATATGCGTATAAAAACAAGAAACAGCGTAGAAGTGCCTCCCCCGGCAAGTACGCGATCCGGGTATCCCCCTACCTTTCTTGCTCAACATCTAATAAATCACCATCTCCTTTCAAACGATATTAACAATTAAAACATTTACAACTATGTATAAAGCTATCACATCTATCACATCTATTGCATTCTATGCTATTGCTGTTCTTATGGTTCTTGAGGT
The DNA here is from genome assembly GCA_963593765.1 of Bacteroidaceae bacterium. Taxonomy (GTDB): domain Bacteria; phylum Bacillota; class Clostridia; order Lachnospirales; family Lachnospiraceae; genus CAVBBU01. The sequence goes on from CAVBBU010000004.1 coordinate 7,566, forward strand.
ATTCAGAGAGGTTATATTCTGTGGCCTTAGAGCTGATTACATCGCACCTGCTACCATGTTTGCATTATTCTTTGCTTTTGGTGGTTATGGACTATGGGGGATGAGAGACTAATCTCATCCTCTATATTGACTGGCATCTAACAAACATGTTCTCATTACAGATGATATTAATAATAACAATTTAAACAATACAACTATGAATACAAGAACAGTTTGGCGCATTGCAGCCGAGACATCAAAGAACTATTGGCAACACAGTGAGCAATTCGATTCATTCGATGAGCTGATGAAGAAGTTTGGACCATGGCTTGCTTCATGCAAGAATATTAGTGTGCGCTTCTATCAAGAGCAGGTAATAGAGCAGGGTAAATAATCCCTGCTTTTATTGCCGAACATCTAACAAACATGTGCTCTTTACTAATGATATTAACAATTAAAACTTACAATTATGAAAAAGATTATTCCTACATTTATCGTGTCTACTGTTGTTGCATTCATCATTGGGTGCCAGTGTGGTTATCATGGCTGCGAGTCTAAGTATCGTCTCATTAAGGCCAATGCTAACACTATTCCTTACAAGATTGAGCTTATCAATGCTCAGCGTACAGCTCTGCATCTAGCAGACTCTGTAATGGACAATAATGAGCTGTTTGATACTGATGGTGGTGATACAATGACCAAGTATCTTGACGCAGCTCATAAGGTTGACAGTTTGTACAAACTAGAGAACTAGGGCTTATGCTCTAGTTTCTCCCTTAACAACTAAGAAATAAATTCTTCTTCTATTCGAGAGAGAATGTAGAGAATACTATGAACTGTAGCCTGATCAACTACGGTCATATGACTCGGGCATTCTCTCGATTTAGTTTAATTACTCTCTAAGGCACGATCTGTGTACGCTCTGGGTAATTGTCCACGTAAGCTATTAGAACGCGTTAGAACGCAAATAAAGGGCATTGTAGGGCATTTGTACGTTTCAGACTAGCAACTAATAAACATCTCCTCCTCAGCAACGATATAAACATTAATAACAATTAAATACGTGTAATTATGAAAACAATGAAATTGAGAATTGTAAAAGCTACTGTAAACAATGTAGAGAGTCTTATTGTAATGACAGTAGATGGTGCAGGGAACAAGATTGACATGACTATTGCTGAGGTAGACGGTGATGGACAGGTTGAGTTGTTGATTCACGACAATCAATGCGTGACATCAAAAGACGAGAATAACTACAAGGTGCTCAATGAAGAGTGGGGTGAACAATGGGGTGAGTAATCACCCTTCTCCCTCACATCACATTTCTGCTTAGCAACTAATAAACAAATTCTCCTTAAAGACGAGATTAAACAAAATAGTTGAATAAGAGCTTATTGGCATAGTGGAGACAAACAGTCTCCCACTCCTCTTTATTGCTCCTTTTACTCATCTACTTTTGTTTATGCCTCATTAATAAATAGCGTAAATAACAATTCATTAAAAACTGCAGTTATGAATCAAATTATTCCAGGTAGCCAGATTGGCACATTTAAGACTATTAGTCTCAGTATCGGTACAGCTAAGAAAGCCAATCGTGATGGCAAGATTAGCAAGTTTATCGTAATTGGCATGAAGAACAAGAAGAGTTTGCTTGGCAAGAAACAGAACGTCATCTTATTTGATGACGACCTCAGTCCAGAAATCTTCACTGTTCTCCAGAAGTATGCAACTCCATCTACTGACCCAAATCATCAGGGAGGATTTGATGTAAATCTCGCACAGTTCAAAGCTGGTCCAGAGTTCGCTCAAGACCCTGAAACTTGGGGTCAATTACTCGAATTCCCAGGTGGATGCTTTGAAGAGTATGAGTTTGCTAAAGGTCCTTGTTATGCAAACCAGATGGATGGTAGCCCAACACTTGATGGCAACAATCAGCAGGTTATTCGTAGCTCAATAGCAGTCTTTGTACAGATTGACTTTATTGATGCTAACGGCATAACTCACTACATTGAGCCATATTCTAAGAATGCACAAGGCTCTCGTATGGAGCAACGCTTCTTTAGAACTCCTGTTGGTGAAACACAACAACCAGCTCAAACTGGGTTCGACCCTACAAGCTTGATGGGCACACAGCAGCCTACACAAGCTCCAGCTCAGAATCCAACAGCTGCTCCTCAACCAGGTATTCCAACTCCACCTCCAGCAGGTGCAGCGTATTAATGCAAGGCTCCCTTCGGGGAGCTTATGCATCCAACCTGGTAACCTGAAATACATATAGTACGCGTTTAATTATAATCAATATAATTATGGAGATAAAGAAACAAATTAATATTGCTCTTACTAAAGAGGAGATAAAGAGCGCAATTAAAATTGTAGCTATCATTATGAACTGTAAGGTATTACAAGAGTTTAAATGCAAGGATAGTAATGAGTATAAAATATCTATCCCACCAAACTTTAGTGATATATTAAAGGCTAACTTAAAATATCTTGACAGTTATGGCCTTTCGAAGATTAGTTGGATGCGATACGACAATTTAGATGTTAAAGTTAAACAAGGCAAATAAAGACAATTATGGTAAAACTAGTAGAAACGAACGACAGTTCATTTATGTGGGCAACATCACGAGACAATAAACAATTGGTATTATGTGATGTAGGTGAGCTTATTTGTATAGGAACAGGCTTTATTGAGACTATTGATGGAAGCATTTTGACTGATCAATTTAACGGTCGTGATGTAGCGCAATTCTGTCATAAAGCTGGTTTTGTACAAGTAAGTTATGAATTATGGGCTAATCCTGCTTATATTAAAGCAGTTGATTTAACTCGTGGTAAGATTAAAATAGCAGTTAAAGATAGAATTGGTGAATATGATTGTACAAACAATAATATCATTGATGATATTGAACAGCTATTAGATTAACACAGCTAGGGAGTGTCTAAAATCATTACTGATGAGACCTAGACGAAACTACACTTGTTGCATCAGGTGTAGTCTAATGATAATTCTTGAATGATTCATTGTTACTTAAACACATTAAATTGTTATTACAAAATTTGTGAATAAGCGCCAATATACTGGTTCGTGAGAATAGGTATATTGTAATGCAGCTAGCTAAGTGGTCACAAGCCCACAGCCATAGTATGTGCTAATAGTACTTGCAAAGCTATTAGATTGTCAGCTATTAAATGCAGAGTGAAGCGTATCACATATCATGCATGCGAGAAATAAATTAGCTAGCATTATTTCTCTAAGACTAGTAGGAAAGACTACTTGTGGGATTCTGCTGAAACGCAGTGTTGGTTGGCGACCAGATCCCACATCTATAGTATATAATATCTAAAAGATTCTCAATTTTGCTTAGTTAAACTTGGGTTGTCCTAGCGAGGACTTTGCTTAATTGTCAACGCATGGTCTGTGAAGATAGTGCGTTTTCTTTAGGAAATTAATACATAATCAATATGAATAAAGATAATACTAAAGGACTATCAATAGTAAATATTGCTATTGCATGGTTAATGATTGGATTCGTTGTAGGCTTGTTAACAGCAACAGTATGCAACAAAGAACAGAATGCTAAATACATTAATCTTACAAAACAGGTTGATGCATTTAAAGACTATTACAATGGTGTTGAAACACTATTGGACTCTCTCGACTATACACATGGTCTAGATCTTATGGATACAGACTTGTGTACAGACTATGGTACAAACTATCTTGACTGCAAAGCTAAGGTAGATTCATTAACATTTAAACAATACTAATATGCACGTTCTGACAAATGACATATGGTATTCATAAGCATTTTTTGTATTGCCATGTTTTATTTATTTTCCCACACCGTCTGTGAAGATAGTGTGGTTTTATTTTGAATTTAATAAATATCGTACAATATGGAAATAGCTGAAAAGAAAGTAATTACTTTATCTAAAAAAGAGTTAGCTAAAAAGCTTATTCTTCTTGCTAAAATTGTAGATTTGTATAGTAGAGTTGACAAAGAAAATAAAACTCTTATACTACAAACTGCATTAGACGAGAAAGAAAGAGAAGTTGAACCCCTTATTAAAATCAATAAAGAAATTTCTGATAATGATTATGAGGGATGGGATGAAATACAATATTACAAACCGAGCGAACTTGAATTTATAATAAAGTAACAACACCAGCTTAGAGGTGAAGTTCTAAGCATAGTATATTAATCCCTTTAAAATTATCAAAATTATGGGAGATATTAAGAACATGTTGGCTAAAATCGTTGGTCAGCAAACAGAGAATGTTGTATTTGCTAATGGCGTAGTAACCAAAGTAACAGTCGAAACGCATTATGACGATAGACATCGTCCTATGGATAGTACAGCTGTTGGTTATCTTGAGAAGAAGTACAAGAAGGTTGTACCTGCTCTTGAGTCCATTAGAATGCATGTTAATGAGGACGATGAACAGTCCTTGATCGTAACAATGTCTATCAATGGTAAACATAATACTGTTGAGGATATTCGTACTCTTAAGAAGATGGCTTGCACTATTATCAGCATAGCTGAAGATAGACTTACAGAGCCTGACATTTTGAAGAACATTGGTGATGACTGTAAACCTTGGATTGATGACGAACCAGCACAAGACTCACAAAAATCAGCAAATTAGTCCAGCCTCCTCTAAAGGTAAAACACCTGCAGAGTATAATAACTGGAAAGTTGTTGCAAAAGATGGGGGATCTACAATGATCCTCCAATCTGGGTTAAGTAAAGTAAACGCTCATGCTCTTTATAACAAACTTAATAGCTTTATTAATAATAAGCATAAGGATGTTGTAGGAGCAGGCAAGACAAGTGTTAAATTCATTATCATTCATTAGTATGCTACAAATTATAGTAGAAAACAACGGAGCTCTTAATGTAGAGTTTCGTGTTACATCTAAAGCACAAGCTGAACATTGCATGGAATTAGCTGATAGTTTGGTTAAAACTCATTTTAAAGAAAATGGTGAGTTCTGCCAATTAGTATTAGTTAATCATGGAGGATTAAAACTCCAATGTGTTAAATCTGTTAAAGAGACGCTTAATCTTGGCTTGAAAGAAGCTAAAGATTTCGTTGATGCATCAGAGAAGTATGATGACACAGTAATATATACTGGTTGTCGTACTAAATGCGAACAGTACATGGAAGCAATTAAACAGTGTGGTGCAATTTGTAAAATAGTCTAACTATGAGTGTTCTAAAACCAGGAGATCTAGTAGCATATAATGGTCATGGATACAAAGTTTGCAAACTCAGAAGAAAGTGTTCACTTGATTGTGATACTATGAGATTTAGAGCTTGTCTACACCATTTACTAGCATTTCCATCATTATGTCTTAAGGAGATACGAAATGATCAAGCAGTACAACATGCAAGAAGATCCAAATAAGGGTAATAATGCAGCAGTTCTTATAGGTATAATAATAATATGCCTATTAATCATGTGTACACATCGTTGCTCAGCTCAAACACCTGTTAAGGTTGATACAATGGTGTGTAAGATAGAATGTATCAAGAAGATATTGGAACAACCAACGTCTTCTGGTAAATCCTCTCGTTACTTTGCAGTATATGTTGATGATGAAGCAGGATTCTCTGAGATTATACCAGTCTCAAAGAGTGTATGTGGATATATCAACAACTGTAAAGCTTATAAAATTCATCCAAACTTAGGTATTGTACTTAAGAATGGTGTGATTAGTAGTATTGTAAGATACAAAATTAAATTCAAAACAAAATGAGAATCGGTGGTTTCGTTCGCAAATTAACACCGTCAGGAGCCGTAATCGGCCCTGTAATGGAAGTTGTAGGTATTTACAAAGGTAATGTTAAAAAGATTATCGTTAAACGTCCTGAATCAGAGAAATGTGAGGAATGGGTGGACGGATCTTATAAGACTATACCTTATGTAACATTACCAATTGGTAAGAAAGATATGGATAGAATATGTAAGGGATCATACCTTGGAGCATTTGCGCACAAGTGCTGTCCTAAATATGATAAGCTCTTTCATAGACCTGAGTTTCAAATCGTTAAGTTCATCAACTATATGGATGATCGCGTAGCAGTACGTAAAGTTCTTGGACTTAAACGAGTTGTTAAATTAAATGGAACGCCAAAACCTGATATTAAAATCCGTATAGAATATGACCACGTATAAATCTTTTGCCCCTGGTCGTTGTTATAATCTATGTAACACCGTAGTTAGGGCCAAAAGATCGCATAATGGTTGTGATGGATGTTTCTTCAACACGCCATGGGTATGCCCTAGAGTTCAAGATCTTAGAAATTTTGGGCCTTGCGTACCATGTGCTGAAAATCAGGTAATATTTATTAAACCTTAACTATGGCTAAGCGAACTAAAGGTGGCAGAATGTCACAAACAGAATTAGACTTGCGTAGATATCATAAGGATCTCCGATTGATGAAGCAAGTATGTAGAGATAGTAATATCAATTTATTATCTCACGATGATGCGTTGAATGATGATCAGTGTATATTATCACGAGACGAATACGAAATTGGTGCAGTTAAAGAGTATTTAACAGCTCAAAATGAACCTTATTTCGTACATCCAGAACAGTATAATGAAATAATGACAAAATTTTACCATGAAGAAACTGCGGAACCTCTTGAGTAGTATGCTCATAATAGCATCTGCTTGTGTCCCATTGTTTGATTTAATTAACAATATGGGAAATAGCCATGAGATTAGTATTTTTTCATTAGGGTTAATCTTAATATGGCTTGTCGTTATATTATTGTGTGGATGTGTATGGTTCTACTTCTCCTGGCAGGATATAGTAGAAGAATAGTTGCATTTCAAGGGGGCTAGCATTGTCTAGCTCCCAAGATTTATTACGTTAAAGGCGTACATAACAGTTCGAGTCTGTATAATATCACTATAGCAATTCCTTGAGCTTTAAATAGGGTAGTTAATTTATTGTTAAATCTCAAAACATTATCAAAATGAAGAGATTGAAATTATGGGGAGCAATCACCTTAGTATTGCTAGCAATATCAGTTGTAGGATTACTGACATCATGTGACAAGGTTAAACAGGCATGTGGTGAAAAACCTACGAAAGAGTATCTTGACTCAGCAGCAGTGCTGAAGGTTATTAGCGAAATCGATAACCCTCAGTTTGTAGATGAAGATGATGTAATCATCTATCAACAGAACGAGAAAGAATGGAGACATATGGACTCTGTTTTCTTCTCGCTAGACGACAAGACGTTGCACAATATTGTAAACGTTCTTATTAAACGCAAGATTCCACTTACTAAGCCGGCAATAGTCAACGAGTATATGGATAATAAGAACGTCTATAATAATTTGCCACATGATGATGTGCAAGCAGTTGTAGATCTCAATAAGATTGATGTCCCAAATCTAAAGACTGAGGACACTGTTATAAATGGCAAACATGTACAACTAATTGTTTCACAGGATGAGAAATAGAGCGATTGTTATCGTTTATGATGGTTCAGAACCATCTAACGAGGATTGCAACACGATAGTAGCGCATCTACTCAATTCAAATGTTGCAGTAAGTGGCACTGTTCAAGTTCACATTATGGATGATGCTGATGTGGCTGCTCGCCTTGTGCCAAAGACAGCTAATTTAGCTAACGATGTAGAGGCTAGTGAGTATGAAGCATCTTGTAAGTTCATATCAAGAATGTATGCACAGCAGATTGGTAAACCTGTTGCGCTTACAGCTTGTATTATGCATAATATGCATAACGAATCTTCTATGAAGACATCTATGCGTATTAAGTTAGAAGAGGCTATACGTATCTTAGGTACGCATGGTATGAATCCAGTTATCATGCATAAGTACGGGTTAACAGGTGACGATATTAATGCTATTAGCATTGCTTACAAAAACATCTAATTATGTGTCATTCAGAACATAAAACAAAGAAAGTGTATCGTGAACGTCATGCTATGGCTAAAACTAAGCCATATAAGCGTGATAAGTCTAATAATCGTTTTAATCCTGCCTATGTTCGAGATCAAGGTGACGAGTACGGAGAAGAAGGCGAATGGTAAAGAACTATTCCACGCTCTGTACCCAACATTCAAAGAGGCAATGAAAGCTCGCACAGCGTTAATAAGAATTGCTGGCGAGCGACGATTTGCTCCCTCATGTAAAGAATATACCGGACGAGATCAGGTTTATGTAAAGCCAGGAAACTGGCACATTAATCCTATCGTCGAGGTAAAGTAAGTTAACTATATTATTAATCCATTAAATTATCAAAATTATGGCAAAAGAAACAAAGAACACAAGTGTTAAGGTAACTGATGAGAACATTGTAGAGATCCTCAATAAGAAGGGTCAGGTTGAGACTGATGTAACAGAGTCTGCTCTCAAGGAGATCCAGGAGGACATGAAGAAGCGTCGCATTAGCGATGCTAAGGCCGCTATTAATGAGGCTCAGTACTACATCCATCGTCAGGTTATCAACCAGAACAAGATGAAGAAGCTTGTCAAGATTGGCAAGGAACGTCTTGAGGCACTTAACAAGATCGTTGAGGATTTTGTTGGTGTTATTGATGGTGATAAGGTCGTTAAGGCTGGTACCATCGATGCCGTTGAGTTCAAGAAGAGACGAGACGAATGGCGCAAAGAATATCGCAAGCAGCTCAATGAGGCTGATGAATTCCAGGAGGAGCTCATGGAGAAACTCCGCAATTCATATCCTCACTATTGGTGCTCAGCTTGGGATGTTAACTATTAATCCTATCCAGCTTAAGAGCCTAAGAGCCATAGCATTTAATGTGTATCACCAGATTACAGCGACCGACCAGTGGGGTGCGAGGACACTCGGAATACACGTAAGGATGAATTAACATCCTCTCCATAGAGCCTAAGAGCCAGTGAGGGGTAGGGAACAGTGAGTCTACGCTGTATAAAATATAGACCAGTAGATCAAACAAATGAGCATATGCAGTGTCATAGAACCGGGGACTCATCACATTAAGTGAACCCTGTATGCGAATCAAATATGCTGAAATGTATACTCTCGTAGTGCCTCAGTGCCAGTAGAGTCAATGCTTACATAGAACGCTAAATATTTCAATCTGAGAGGCTTTCTAATCCTGAGTGGATTAGCTACCCACAAGGGAGCAGAAAGTCCCTTAGAGAGAAAGAAAACGGTGTTATATCGGATGTTTTGTCTGATCAACAAGACATTCACAATAGAATGTACAGTGTGTATGAAATAATCTGGTAAGACCGCGGTTCGACTCCGCGCATGTCCACAGTTCTTCTTCCCTCTGCAATTAGCAAAGACTACATTGGAGACAACCTGAGCATGTTGTTAAACTGCTTATTTGGGCATGTTTTGGCTTTGATTATCAGAGGAGATAAATACGTTAAGCACTATACTATATAAACTAAACGACAATGCTAACAACATTGTAGATTATACTCACGTAGCGTAAGTATGATCTAGGTAGGTCCCTACCAAAGTGGGAAGAGTGGTGCCGAGATCACAATGGCGGTTTGACTCCGCCGCCACTCACTAATATCATGACAAATGGATACAAAGGGATGATACGAGACAGAGTGCCTCAAGTCATCAACATTGCTCTTAAATGGTGCCAAGCCAAAGAGAAATGGGTTAACCGTGTATATTCCTTATCAGCAGGTTTGTATACTACAGCAGATGAAAAGAATTCTGCAGTACGTAAACAGCTTGGAATACACGAGGGCAAGCAAAACTTTAATTTTGCTGAGTCTATAGATTTGGAACTAGTTACTCGAGAAAACTTTAATCGTATAACTGGTGAAGATAAGTACTGGGTATGGGTTAATGGATGGGTGAATTGGTTTGCTCAGAAATACCAATATCTAGAGAACGCTTACAAATGTCATATGATACGGGAAGAAGAGGAAACTTGGAAATCCGCATTTATGGCTACATACTCTGAACAACTCGGTGAAGAAGAAGCACAAAACCTCCTATCGTATTTGATAAAATGTTTTAACGAGTATAAATAATAAGACAAATGGAGTATTTCCCTTCAAAATTGAAAGAGCGCTTGGAACTTTTTAAGCGTAAGAAACTACGTGATGATGTTGGAATGGAAGAAATTCTTGAACAACTAAGCAGGCTAGATTACAACAAATATTGTTATAATCCATACCTTGTTTGTCATGGAGACTATCTTGACGATAAGTGTATTGATGAATATACGCATAATCCTAGATTACGTAATATAGTTGATTGGGTTATGCGTAGGATAGTGTACCCACCTATTACGTCTCAAACTATAGACGTAAGGGTTAGGATAGCCGTCTGTATGCTCGATAAAATAACAATTATCACAGCATCAGATAACCTACGTCATATAATCATTGATAATATCGTTAAGAACGTAGATTGTACGTACAGACAAAAAACGTACGACCTACCATTCTAGGGCTGGTGAGAGAGAAATCTCTCCCAGCTTACTATGGATGATAGAATCACAGAATCGGAAATCCAACTTGTTGAAGCAGCCAAGAAGGGCAATGAAACGGCGTTCAACAAACTATTTGCCAAGTATAAGACATTTGTTGATAATGTTTTAAACTTGTATGTAGAAGATATGGATGAAGCCAGGGATCTTACAAATGTAGTATTCCTCAAAGTCCATAAAAATCTCTCGCAATTCAAAAGCTATGACTCTTTTGGAGGATGGCTTAGAATTATAGCTAATCGAACTGCTATAGATTATCTACGTAAGATAAAAGAAAAAGCTGTGGAATTTGGTAGTGACTCAGGCCGACTACCTGATGAGCTAACGAATAGTTCAGAAGAAGAGAACCTTGTCAATTCTCTTGAGTATGAGCAACTCATGAATGTGTTTAAAACACTACCCGAGAAGACGCAGAAGATATTTCGATTATTTTATATGGAAGATCTATCAGTAGATCAAATTAGCCAAGTGCTTAAAACTCCTCCTGGCACTATAAAAGCTACGTTAAGTCGTACAAGGAGGAAAATACAAAAATTATTAAATGTTTAACAAATGGTTTCACTTATCTTTTTGATCATTTCAGTTTTAGTTGCATTGGGCTTTGCTCGATACAACAAGAGCAATAAACTGTTTTGGATCCTCACCATTTCACTCTTAACAGGGTTTACTGGTGCGAAGATGGTCGCTAGCATAACTGGCGACCACAAGAGTGAAACAAGTATAGTTAAGCAGAGTGTACCCATGCAGTCATCGACGTGCTCATTACAAGCCTTACAACCTTCAGAGGGCGCCGATACATTAGATGAGACAAAAGCTGCAGGTAAGGATTCATTGCATTCTGACACTATCGCTTGTATAACTCTGGGTGACCAGCATCACATTGAAGTGATGACTCCGCCACCCCAATCCAAACAGTTAAAAACGAACTTCATCTTTGACACTAGCTGAAGTTAATATTGCTGTCCACGTTTTAATTAATTTAGTATAAACAATTTTTAAATCATTATCAAAATGGGTAAAAATAACAAGAAAACTGCTCCAGTAGCAGCACCAAAGACAGAAGTTTCAACAACTAAGAACTTGTCTAACGAGGAATTGCTTCAACAGGCTGGTAAGGCTACCACAATGGGTAGCACTAGTATGGATCGTAATCATCAGGTTGACTTGATGAAGATGATGCATGAAACATTCCGTATGGATCCTGATGCCGCTAAGCATACCGGCTTCAGCCCCGATAGCGTTAATCGCATTAACCAACTTACCGCTATGGGTATGGTCACAATTTATGCAACAGAGGTCGCATTCGGTAACTCTGACTTTGCGATCCGCTTGCGCACAGCCGATCTACCTGCATTTAAGGAAATGGCAGCACAAATCGGTGTAAAGATCGATGAAACTAAGTTCCTTCCATCTCCGGAGAACTCAGAAGTATCTGTAGCTGAATCAGCTAAAGAGGCTATAGAGGTTTCTGAAGAAACTAAGGAAGAACTTAAAAAGGATGCCGACATTCAGAAGAAGAATGCTGGTAAAACCTTTGATGTAGCTAATATGGATGATACAGGTCTCAAGGATGCCCTTGAGTACTTCATGACTACTCACCAAGGTGAGATGATCATGGAGAACCTTAACAAGGCTGTAAACATCTATCGTGCTTACAACAAGAAGAAGAATCCTGATCAGGCTAAGCATTTCGATGATATGCCTACTTCTGACGTGTTTCAGGAGATTCTTAACCTTACAGGTCGTGTCGGTATTCTCGCTTCTGGAATTGGTCAGTATGCGTATATGGTCACCGCTCAAACTGGATCCCCAGCTGCAGCGTTCTGCTCTTTGCGCAATGCTTCTATCGCCCGCGATACCAAGGAACAGAAGTTTACTGATATTGAGATAGCTGATATGACTCGTATGCTTGTTATTGCACGAGCTAACTTCGTTATCTCTGAGAATCAGAAGAACCTTGATTCCTTTAAGGCTGCTAAGAAGCCAGATGAGGATAAGATCAAGATTATAGAGGCTAACATCAAACGTGCTCAGTCTGTAATTGATTTGGTTAACAACCCATCTGCAGACTATACGAACAAGTTTGCTGAGGCTTATAAGTCTGACGATCAGAAGACTCGTATGTTGACTCATAAGACTCTTAAGTCTGTGATCAACTGCTATAAACCAGAAATTTCCAACGAGAAGCTTGGGATTGCAAAGGTCGACTCCCTTCTTGCAACTACCACGCAGTATCTTGGTTACATCACTAATTTGTTCCGTACTCCAGATAACCAGTTGTCTGGTTATGGCTTGGATTCTATTCCTGAGATTCTCTTTAAGTCTGATGAAGAATTAGCTGAGGAGAAGAAGGCCGCTGAAGAGGATGCTAAGAAGGCAGCTGAGCAGAAGGCTAAGGAAGATGCTAAGAAGGCAGCAATTGGTAAGGCAAAGTCTCAAGGAAAAAAATAGTTAGATCAATCAAAGCAAAGAGCTCGCAGTTGATTGATCGAGTATTGAAACCCTTGGACATCCAATGGAGTAAATAGCGGGACTTTAATACTATCAAAGTATGAAAAATCTTGTAACATCATTGTTGGGAGTAGCATTCGTGATACTAGGGTGTAATATCGCTAATATCATGGGCTACGACCCTCCAACGAATCTGCAGACAGTAGCAGCATCTACTGTTCCGCAACTACCGTTAAGCAACTTGCTTAACAACAATGTGAATAGTGCTAAACCTGATACGGTGTTTCTTCATGACACCGTACCTTGTAATCATAAACAAACGCCTCAACAGACGATTGTTAAACGTACTGTAATCAAGAAGACTGATACGTCGTATGTACCGCTTCTGTGGATTGCAGAACCCGGAGTAAAGGCAGACTCCGATAGTTGTAACTTCACCATTCGTAAGGGGGAGCTCTGTGACTATAAACAAATCATCTCTAAGGTATGTGAGTAAACATAAGAACCTCACATACTTAACTTAGGTAAGTACATATAGTAGGTCCCATTAGCCTATGTACGAAAAATAAACTTGATCCGAGAATATGTTAACCCTCTCCAGGGCGAGAATACTCAAAAGGTAGGATGAAATGTATCAAACATTGAAACAGTTTGTTACAAGAAGGAGAAGCGTTGTATCAACTCCTTGCTCGAAGCATGAGAACCGTCTGGCGATGCCGTGAGAGCGAAACGCATAAGTCCTAAGAAAGGCTTAATGAACCGTATCGGAATTACATTTTATGATACTATAGATGTACGAACGTTACACGAATAACAACTACATTGGTCCCCAGTAGGTGAACAGAATTGCATACATGGTATGGTGCATGGTGCTGGAAGAACCGAGGATATCCCAAACAATGTAGAGTATCAAATTAAACGCTGTAGGTAGTGCTTCTAGTGTCCAAAGCTAGTATAAGGGCCGAAGTAATGTACTAATGATCGTGAGGTTCTACTCACGAACTGTACCGTAACTATGGTGACTAGGTAAATCCTTGCTGTTCGATTCAGCACAACTCCGTTGAAGGGGTGCCAGGGATGAGGTAAAACGTCTGATGTGCGACCGCCAGGCTTTGCTCGTTTATGCGGGATATAAAAGTAAAATGAGCACAAGGGTAGGGCAAACCCTTAATCGCTATCCAAGAGAACGCGTACGCGGATGGAGACCGCGGAGAATGTCTGTTTCAGCAAATGAATATGGTAGTAAGCAATCATAGGTATTTGTATTCCCGTAAGAATTAAATAGCTTACGAGGTTATGATCGATGACTTCGTCACAGTCAAAGAAAATTGATGGGGAGCTACCCTAGATTAGGAAATAGCAATTGGTATGATGATTCGATTCGAGATGATGTCCACCCAGGACCAGTTGACCTCCAATCATTTCCAGACACTAAACTAATAATCTATTTGTATATCTACTACAATATCATACAGTCTCTACAGAGTAGTAAGCTGGTATATTGTATGTGCGTACAGAGAGCATTAAGATATAGATTATGAAAATTTAGAGAGTCAAAAATTAACATGTTTAACAAAAATTGATGTCACTCCATAGAGAAAATCTTACGTTGTAAGTAAGGGCTTGAGGTGGAGAAATCGAGTGCCAACCGTTATGCTAAGCCAGGACTAAAGTATATTGCGCAACAATATATGTAAATCATAAAGGTGACAAAGCAATACAGTAAACTGATGGGCAGCTTATATTCGATGTTGTAAAACGACTGTGTATGTTATATGTATATACTGTCTCTATATATGTATAACACGTTATAAGTGGGTGACAAGGGTAATGTATGAGTTGAATTCTCAATATTCGTGCACTATAAATAGAGGAGGTGAGCAAACACCACAACAATAAATAAGCCGTAAAGTCCGTGAAGGGTTTGATCCTGAGACATTCCGATAACCAACCACTGGGTACATGCCAATAGCCGAGTACCGCAGAGAGGAGACCTAGCTGACAGTCGCTTATAAGTTAGCAGTAGAGAACATCTGCTTCAATGACAATCTTGTAGTTTGCGTCAAGGGAAATACGACCGAATAGCTACAAATTTTTGTGGGTTAAGACCAAAATTCTGCCTTGAGCACTAGTTGGTCGCAGGTAAACGGATAAAACCGTTAGTTTAAGTTAGAAAAATCATAAACTATTCTTAGTAGATATGACATTTGAATATGTATCGAAGGCATTCAAAGCTTTAGATGAAGGGCCAGGATGATCCTGTAAATGTTAATTACATCTTACGTATGTAATTCCTATACTATCAGCTTATATCCCATTGTTGATATAAGAAAAAGGATAGCTATATCTGTATTAAAGCGTCTACGATAGTAGAACCTTCCTTTTAAATCGAACGGAAAGCACCATCAAGAGCCTCAGAGCCGAGGTGTATATTTCAAATATATAATAAGATGGCATGGTGAGCCTATCACCAAATAGTACAAATTATATCGTTAGTTAATCAATAACGATATCAAAAAGGATATGATTATTATGGCAGAAATTAATGTAAACATTCAGTCAACAATTGAGCGCAATCGCGTTCCATTTAGCGTATTAGGTAGTAAGACTCTTGGTCAGGATGTATTCCAGCCAGAGATGCGTGATTGTAACGAGAAGACCGATAAGGGTACTCCTGTAGTTCCTTATGCAGAGAAGATTAAGAACATTGCTCAGGAGGGTAATGTAGAGCTCTGCTTGAATCGTACTCCACGCAAGTTCCGTATCGTTTCTACAACTATCTTTGGTGTAGAGATTGGTACTAGTATTTCTGGTGATCCAGTAGTATTCATCAATCGCAAGAAGGATGGTACTGCAGACATTGAGATCCCTATCGAGGACGCTCAGAAGTTTGGTATTGTTGACCGCGATGCTGTAGAGGCAGTTATCAAGGGTACTTCTAAGAATGTCTTTGGTAACCCAGCTAAGCTTAACGCTTTCTTGGAGTCTCTTAACAACGCAGAGATCCGTCGTATTGATAACCTTATTGGTACTCTTACGACTATGAAGTCACAGATCCAGTCTGCGATCGGCGAAAATAACAGTAAGGTAAAATCTTACAACGAGGAGACTAAGACAGTATCTCCAGATGTTTCCGTTAACGTAACTATGGAGTAGGATGAAGAAAGAGCTTCTTTCTGATAAGAGCAAGAAGCTTATTGGTATCCTGCTCTCAGAAACATCCATAAGAGCAACTGTGTTCGAGAAGATCGATAACTCAGAGAAGTACAAAATGTATACCATTGAGGGGAATGGTTGTATTACTCTGGGTGAAACTCGGTTTAAATTCTGGAACAAACTGATCGGTTGTCAGCTAACCGTACCTTTCGAGAGCTTTGCTCTCAAGGTATGGCAAGCACTTGTAAATCTTTCAAATGGTCTTAATCGCGAGGCTATAGAGAAAGGTTTATCACAAGAAATTGTGATGAAGGCAGTCAAGGAGAAATCCTTTGATTGGGTGGTCGAACGTCTGTATGATGTGGCGACAAAAGTAGCACAAAAGAGTAGTATTAGTGACGGCACTGATGTGGCAACTGCGGATGCCCCGGGGAAGTCGGGCCCAAGACGGATGGTCGAAACTATTACTCCTCAGCGTGAGGAAATTGTTATAAACATTAACGGGTGTAAACATACTTTGCGTTGTAATGACGCTTTCGGAGACCCTTTATTCGATGTTAAGTTAGGTATTGTAGATGTAGAGCGAGTTAGATAAACAAAGCAATATCCTGCGGGATATCGGTGCTATTCATTGCGGTGAAGATACACCATCGTAGAGTTTGTATAACTTATTTTACGTCTATAATATAGATTTAGCGGAGATAAAGAATCTCCATTCTTTTTAGTTGTCCTAAAACAGACATTGCGGTGTCTAGGTGAGCGGCCTTGCGGGGCTTAGCTCACCAAGGATTAACTTGTCTACTAGAAGAGTTGTACCTGATAGTAGAACTAGGTAAATGGCTGAATTCGAGTTATGTTTAATTTAAATCAAAACAGATGACATCAACAAAATTGAACTCAGCAACAATCATTAATATTCGTAAGAACCTCGATACTAATATTACGAAATACTGGAAAATTATACGAGCAGAGAATGTGCTTTCTAAAAAGGCTATTCAGAAGAATATGTATTCTGGCTTGGATCTCAAGCATTTGTATAACGCGATTACACAGATGGCTGAGAAACGTATCATTATCAAGGCAATGCTTATGTATCTCAATTTAGGCATTACTACATTTGATTACGACAAATTTAAGAAGACAAACAATTATGCTATCTTCGCAGCTTGTGAGGCTAAAGAAGCTATCGCACAGCTTAAGATGATAACAACACTTAATCCTACAACTAAGGCCAAGAAGGGTCTTAAGGCAATGCCTAAGCGTGAGGTATTCTCATCAGCTAAAATTGCTCAGCTCATTCATGAACAGCAGCTTATTGCTAATAAGTATGACACTGCTATGGAAGAGTTTAATAGTGGTAACTCTATCGAGCTTCCTACTAATTTGAACGATAAGTTTAAGGATTGTTTGGCTGCTTAACATATAACATGTTCGAGACGGTTTGGGTCACTATTAGAGGACCAGTTCGAGTCTGGTACGAACAACAAAGCAGGCCCCCACCTGCATATTTATTGACTTTTAATTATCAAAATTATGGGTAAGAATAAGAATAAGAACAATAAGAAGAATGCCAAGAAGTTGGCAAAGGCTAACATAGGAACTACACCAGTAAAGGCTGAGGCAGTTAAGAAGGAAGAGTCTGCAGCTGCTAAGACTATCGAGAATATTAAGAAACGTCGCGAGGCTGATGCCGAAAAGGCTAAGAAGAACGCCGATCTTAAAGCTCAGAAGAAGGCTGCTAAGAAAGCTAAGCAGGAGAAGAAATATGCTGCTGCTAAGGCTCGAATAGAGGCCCGTAGAGCCCGTAAAAAGACTATCATGGATAAGTTAATCGACTCGAAGAAAACAACGTCTTCTGAGCCCGTTAAAATCACTCTAGACGCACGTAAAGCGCGTCAGGAGGAGCGTAAGAAGATTGCGTACAATCGTCATATAGCTTCCATTAAGCGTCGCTGCCATCGTTTGAAGTTGGACGATGCTACCACCCAGGTAGTTATCGATGCGGCGAAGGATCAGTGGGATAAGGCGAAAGAGTACAATATCACCATGGTATTCGTAGAGGGTACTCGAGAGAAGCTCGATAAGTTCCTAAAGGATAAGAATATAAAACAAGCCTGTGTAACCAACAGTACAGCGTTTGTTAATAATGTACCTAAGGCTGTTGTTGATGAGCTACGAGTAGCTCTCCCAGAAGCTACGTTGTATCAGTATCGTACTGATAAGAAGTCTCCTTTCGACGAGGTATTACCATTTATGCCGAAGGGAAATCGCAACAAGCACAAGAAGGGAGGAGATGCACACTCTCGAGAATGCTCGAAGAGTCGTAGCGTAAACTTCTACAACCTTCGCCGTCTAAAGAAGGCTTCTAAGGAGGCTTTACAACAGAAGGCTGAGGTTAAACCTGTGAATAAGAAACCAACACAAGTAAAGGAGACTAAAGCAAAATCAACAAAACAAGCAGCCTAAACTTCGGAGGATACGTTATGAATACAAATAATCAATATTTGGAAGATTGTGTAAGTGCTTACAGAGATATCAAGTTTGCATGGTTAGATAATTTTAACGAACATCATGGGACGACTCATAAATTCTGCAAAGAGCATCATATCCATGCTCTCACCCGAAAGCGGCCTTGGTTTATGTTGCTTAAACGAGATTCCGTCTCAATTAGTAATGCCAAAAAGCATTCAAAGCTTAATCGAACGGAACTCATGGAAGGATATGTACAGCACAAACTCAAGAAGTGGGTTAATCGTAACCCATGCCCAGTTAAGGAAGACGATCTCTTCTATAGCCAGGAATTCCCAGTATGGGATGCTAAGAGACAAGCTGCGGAAGAACGTATTAGAGACTTAGTTGTCGCTAAATATGACAAATTATCTCTCGTTGGACGATTTGAGGCGCCTAACGAGTTATATAAAGAGCAAGAAATTGCTCAGATAAAGGATAATGGAGAAACCGCTAAACATGGCGGAGTCAACAACTTACCTGAAGAAAGTAAGGTAATGAAGAAGGCGCGCTCTATTACCAACAAAACAAAGGCTAAAACAAGGACTTTGATTTGTACAAACCTCAAAGACCATAAGCGAAAAACAGGACGAATTTTGCTGCCTAACGCAAATAAAGAAATGCGAATGGCAGCTTAATCGTTTTCGTTGTTTAAATGAACACCCGGCGACACCAGCAAGGGTTTAGAAGCCAGGATCAGACTGGCAGGCTACGGTGAGCACAGAAATGTGTGGGACTGCGAGGTTCAAAGCCTCACGTAGCCACTATGATAGTGAGAAATCGCCCTGTCGTTGTATACGACATAGAGGTATTCCCTAACTGTTTTCATTGCACTTGTAAAGATACTGAAGGTGAAACATTATATAGATTCGAGATATCTAGCCGTAGGAATCAATTAGAAGAACTAGTTGATTTCTTTTACTTCAAACGTACAGAACACGTCATTTGTGGGTATAACAACCATCATTATGATGATATTATCATCAATTACATAATTGACTTCCGTGGACGAATGAAGAGGCTAGGGTATCTTGAAATTTGTAGATCAATATTTCAGCTTAGTCAAACCATAGTGAATTCAGGTGAAGACATAGAGAAATACAGTAAGTGGAAGTATTTAAATTGCTTCTACTCATTTGATATTATGACCATGTTATTTAGCGCTAAGATGCAGAAGAGTCTTAAGGAATTACAGATTGTTTTGCGCTACCCAAATGTACAAGAATATGAAGGTCGATTCGATCATCATATACTTGATAGCGAAATAGATGACATGATAAAGTATAACGAGAACGATGTAGATTCTACTATCTATGTGTTAAATCACGTAAAGGATGAGTTAGAACTACGTCTTTTGGTAGAAAAAGAATGGGGGTTTGATGCTCTTTCAATGAGTGGCGTCAGATTTGGAGAAGAGATTCTAATACAAGAATACGAAAAGAACACAAGCATAAACCTTAGGAATCTCAAAGAACGTTGTCCAAGTACGAACGCTATAGAATTGAAGGATATCATTCTCCCATTTATACAATATTCTCACCCAAAGTTGAAAGAGGTCTTGCAGGACGTAATGAAGGCTATTTGTTATGCAAAGAAGTCGGGCAAGGCACAAGAAAACTACGAGAAGAAGTTTGTTCTCTCGAATATCTGCTATTCGATAGGCGAAGGTGGTATACACACCATCAATGAACCACGAATCTTCAGACCTAATCCTGGTGAATATATCGGTCATGCCGATGTAACCTCTATGTACCCAAGCTTAGCTTTGATATATAGATGGTTGCCACGACAATTAGGAGAAGAATTTTGGAATGTGTACAAATCTCTATACGAAGAGAGGGTTACTGCCAAACGTAATGGAGAGAAGTTAAAGGACGCTGCCTTCAAGCGAGCTTTAAATTCGATTACAGGTAAGATGCAACAAGAAACTAGCTGGGCATACGATCCACTAAACGTCTACAAGATAAGAATAAATGGACAGCTTATTCTGCTAATGTTAGTGGAGAGGCTTCTGTCATTAAACTGTGAGATTGTACAGGTTAATACAGATGGTGTCGTATATGTTGCTAAGGAAGACTCTCGCGATAGCATCAAAGCGGCTATTAACGAGATAGAGCGTATAACTCAGTTAAGTTTTGATACCGATGATTACGAGTCGTTTTATCAGTGCGACGTAAACAATTACTTTGGAGTTTGCAAGGGTTACTCACAATCTAAGGACCCAAGACTGATAGAAAAGAAAGGAGTGTTCGCTACAGAACTAGGAATCAATAACAGCATGACGCCAGTTGTTATTCCTAAGGCTGTAATTGAGCACTTCTTAAATGGTGTACAAATATCTGACTATATAAAGTCTGATAAAGATATAAACGACTTTCTCATGGCGCAAGGTGTCAATAGGGAATTTAAAGTCGAATATAACAATAAGTACATACAGCGTCTTAACAGGTATTACGCATCAACAGATGGGTATTATCTATTCAAAGTTAAAGACGTGACATACGAGGCGCCTAAGTATACAAATATGCTTACGGAGTCAGGAGTCACCATTCTAAACAGGTTTGATGACTCCCCTATAGAAACGAGGAGAATAAACTATAATTACTATATTAGTAAAGCTAAGAAATTAGCACATAGTTTAGGCTGCCGACAACTCTCATTGTTCAACTACTAATAGCCTCAGAGCAGAATGTATGATTATTGAACTAAATACAAAACTTCTGGCAATCCCAGAAATAACATCAAATCAATTAATATTCCTAAGTTTAGTATTGGATAAGAATCAAAAAGCTAATCAAGACGTCCGCAAACTTGTCAGCCTAGTAAGCGACGAAGAAATACTAAACTTAATCTCAGATGGACTTATTACCTCGATAGAGAGAGGTAAGTCAATTACATATGATGCAACAGACAAGCTTAAAGAAATAGTTAAGCCTAATCGAGACTATTTTGATCTGTTCTATGATATGTACCCAATTTATGTTCTACGTCCTGATGGTACAAAGAATTATCTTCGTGCCAACGTGAACAAATGTCGTCATCTTTTCAATGTATATTGTGGTCAGAGTGAAGCTATGGCAGAACATCTGATCAACTGTCTCGATTTCGAGATGAAGAAGAAGACGGCTCAAGGAAAGCTTAGCTATATGAAAACCATGTGGCGATGGCTTGTAGATCATCAATGGGAAGAGTCTGAGGAAGAAATGCAAGATACCACTGTTAAAGCAGAATCTACTTATGGAACAGAACTTATCTAATTTTATACGACCTATGTCAGTTGTAGCTCAAGAAGCTATCAACTACATTTCTGGTCGTAGAGATCGATCTATCGTATCTCTGAAGACTAGATGGGAGAAGTTCAATAGACAGTGTATGGGAGGTATTGAACCTAATACCGTTTACACCATAGCTGGAATTTCTGGATCCGGAAAGAGCTCATTTGTAAATGAAATCTCTACCGATATTATTGATTTGAATCCCGACGAAAATATAGTCGTTCTATCATTCTCTCTTGAGATGGTTGGATTTAGGCAGGTTGGAAGAACGCTTTCTAGTAAGCTTAGGAAAACGACTTCGACGCTGTATAGTTCGGAAACGAATCTGGATGACGATACCTTCAGAAAAGTCATTGCAGTATCCAATCAGCTAAAGGAGTATCCTATTTACTTTGTAGATAGTCCTACTACTCCTATGCAGGTAGAACAGATTATACAATCTTTCTATAACCAGTACGTAAAAGGTACAGGGAAGCACTTTGTAATTATATATGATCACGCGTTATTAACCAAGCCCATAGGTACCCAGATAGAAACCATAAGTGAGCTTGAGCGTGTGTTTATACAAGCTAAGAAGTATCCACTGACTAGCATATTGCAATTGGCTCAAATGAATAGAAATATTGAGTCGCCGGAAAGAATAAACAATTCCTTGTCGCAGTATCCTATGAGAAGCGACTTATCATCATCAGATGCTATTTTTCAAGCGAGTGACTACGTACTAGCCATTCATAGACCAGAGATTCTTGGTATACAAGAGTACGGTCCAAGCCATTTACCAACAGCTAACAAAGTATATATCCATATGCTTAAGAATAGAGATGCAGGTAAACCGTGCATCCTCGAATTCGAGAATGACCTAGCGTATAATAACTTGATTGAGAAGTAACATTCATTAAATATATTAGGCTGAATTATGAAGACATTGAACTACAATATTATTCCTACTACATCTATTTTTACCGATAACAATGACTACTCTAAGATTCTTGATAATATTATTCTTGATACTGTAATCAATAACAACGATTATTTGTTCAACACCAAGAAGAAAGAGGAGGATACGCTCATCAGTAAGATGATGGATAAGATTTGTACTTTCAATTTTGGCAAGTCAAAGAAGGACGAAATGAGTTTCGCAGAGGCTTGCGCAATCCTTGCTAACATTGGTAAGAAGAAGAACTATTATGGCCTTCGTCTTAACCATACTTATTATCTAGAAGATGGTACTCCTATCATTTTCTTCGATGATGAGATTAAGATTGGTAAGGATTATTACGATTATTGTGACTTTGCGTCTCCTATCTTTATTAAGGGTTTTAAGCCTGAGATGAAGAAGAAGATTACTAAGATCACAATTGATATTAAGCTTTAATTATAAACTATAAAGAGTCAAAGAACCATGTTAGTTTTACCTACAGAAAAAATTCCAGCAAAATCCGAAAACCCGAAGTATTTGATACTTTATGGTCTTCCTAAAGCTGGCAAGACATCTTGCCTTGCGCAGCTAGATAATAACTTGATTATTGACTTAGAAGGAGGATCAACGTTCATTGATGCTATGGCCATCCAGTGTCGTACAATTAATGATCTAGGAGAAGCTGCAAGTGCCATAAGAGCCAAGAATGCTGAAGTAGGGCATAATTTCTACCGACATATCACAATAGATAATGCTACTCGATTAGAGGATATATGTATGTCTTATGCATGTACTCTCTACCGCCAAACTCCTATGGGAAAGAAGTGGGACGGAAACGATGTAACTACGCTACCTAATGGTGCTGGTTATAAGTATCTTCGAGATGCCGTTAAAAAGGTTGTAGATATGTTCAAAGACTTGTGTGACGAGTTCATACTAGTAGGACATGTCAAAGATACCATTACTGACAAAGATGGTGTCGAAGTATCAGCAAAAGAGCTTGATTTGGTTGGAAAACTGAGCAAGATTGTATGCGGTTTAGCAGATGCAGTAGGATATGTGTATCGCAAAGGTAATGAGACTCACATTTCATTTAAAGGCGGTTCATCAGACACTATTATGGAAGCTAGAGCAAAGCATATAGCTGGTAAAGATATCGTAATTGCTGAAGGCAATGAAGATGGAACAATTACAACACATTGGGATAAAATATTTAAGTAAGCTAGTGTATAGGTTCGTAAGAGCCACAGCATACTATGCAGAAGCAAAGTGTGAAACATTAGCATCATTAATCTTAAAATAAGTAGGAATTATGTTTAGTACAAAGACAGCGACAATTAACAAAGAGGAATTCAATAGTAACTATATGCCTGTAGGCATTAATGACAATGTATATCTGAAAGAGGTGAATGTTAATAAGACGCCTCAAGGACGAGACTTCTTGGAGATTATCTTCGAGAATGAGCAAGGTCAGACAGCTACTATGACCGAATGGAAGAACGAGAAGAATCAGTGGATTAAGACAGATGAGGATTTGCAGAAGCGTGACAACACCCAGTTTGGTCGCATCTGTCAGATTATTGACTGTTATTATCCACAGCGCCCTGATGCAGAGCTTGCTACATTTGTAGATATGATTAATTGGGTTAAGCAGATGCTTGAACCAATGATTGCTACAAAGAAAGCTTTACGCTTGAAAGTAAACTATGACAAGAAGGGATATACTCGTGTAAGCCAGAACGGTATCTTTGTTGAAGATATGTCTATTACAGATTCACAGATTAAGCTCTTTAAGAATGATCTTATGGAGCGCCCAGTTGTTGCCGATAAGGAGAACAACGATCCGCTTAACGTGCCACCAACCGTTACTCCGGAGACTGTGGATGTTTCTGGTGCGTCAGACCTTCCCTTTTAAGGACTACACACTAGAAGAGCAAAAGATATTACTTGATTGTATGAAATCCGGTAAGTGGTTTTTATACCGCTTACATAGCAGGAGTGCCAAACTATACGACAAGTGGTTACACCTAGGAGACTATAAAAAGTCGCCATGAAAGGTGTTGGTGGAGCTAAGGTAATTCAGTTACCCTATGGGGGTGAAATGCCCCCAATAAGGACTCCAAGGGCACCGTGAGGTGCGTGGTAGAGAGGTGCGAAACAAAAGACACTTCTTTGGCCATACTATATAGATTACATTTATATACTCTCTAGCTAGGTTCGATTCCTAGCGGTCCACTATTTTCACTTTTGTATGTAAACTCTACAAATAGTGCGAGAACTAAAAGTCCTGGTAACAGGCACAGATAGAATATTGCGTGTACGCTACGTTAGTGCGGGTTGGATATCCTTAATCCCGAGCTGGAGAGCTCCGTAAATATACTCGACCGTCGTTTGCTGACCTGGGCACGTCTATAAACTGCCCATTTTATATGCCACAATAGCATTTTAGGCTCAATGCACTTGATTTTTAATCTAGTTATATCAGTTCGATTCTGAATGTGGCGCCTAACTTATAAGTTATGTATAGTACTAGAACAGCTATCACAATGTCTTTAAAAGATATTGTAGATAAATTGACCGATCTAGACATCTATACTTATTGTATAGGACAATTCAAAGTTGGAAAACTAATGAATAGTCCGCTAAGATCTGATGATAAAAACCCGTCATTTGGAATATTCCATTCCAGAACTGGAGGGCTGCTCTATAAGGATCTTGGTACAGGAGATTGTGGTAATGCTATAAAGTTCTTAAAAGAATATAAAGGTATTGCTACACGAGAAGAACTTGAACGAGAATTATTGCGTATTGTACGCAGAATAAATCCTAATATGAACGTTAGGACAAATACGTACGATAAACCGAGAGGTGAAGTTGATATCGGAATAGTTCGGCAGCCTTTCACTAAGGTTGATAAAGAGTATTGGAAGCAATTCCATATACATATTGATACGTTGAAGAAATTCAATGTATTTAGCATTAAATACTTCCTTTGTAACAGAGTCGTCAGAAGTACCTACAAAGAAGATAGTCCTATGTATGCATATAAAGTGTATGATAAGTTTAAGATTTATCGTCCACTTGCATCCAAGTATACTAAATGGCGTACCAACTTGACAAATCGGCACGTTCAGGGATTAGCCGAAATACCTAAGGATGGAGGTAATCTACTTATAATCACAAAGTCATTGAAAGATGTTATGTGTTTGTACGAGATGGGATTTAATGCTATAGCAGCCGCTAGTGAGACTGTGTTTATACCAGATGATATCTTACAATCATTAAGGTCTAGATGGAAGCATATAGTAATCTTATACGATAGAGATGAAACTGGTATGAAAAAATCTAGGGCATACAGTAAGAAATACAAACTAGATGCCTTTTTCGTTCATAAGAAATTTAAAGCTAAAGACATATCGGATGCAGTTAAGGCTAATAACTTTAACGAAGTAAAGTCTTGGCTTACTAAAACATTGGAAAAATATGATTGAAATTGTAATTGCTACACTGATTGGTGCCGTTGGAGGCGCAATAACATCACCTTTTATGCATAAGTATCTACAAAAGCATTTAGCCAGGCAAACCTCCTTAAAGAAGTATGGTTACATGCGTATTTACTTGCCTAATAAGTATGTTTTAACAATTTGGGATAGCTATCTCAATAAAGACCATATAGCTGCATGTTGTCACAAAGAAGGTGATAATAGCGTAACTAATGGTGATATCGTTTATTTCTTTCAAAACCAAGTAATAAGTGTTGAAAAAGGAACTAAATGATAGGCAGGAGTAGTAAAGGTCGTGTACGAAATGCGACCAAGGTCGATAAGTATGGTATCCATTTTAGGAGTAAGCTCGAATGCTATACTTATGAAGCTTTTATGAAAGCAGGAATACCTGTTAAGTATGAGCCAAAGCATTTCGTATTATTGCCAGGCTTCGAGTATTTAGGCGAAAAAATTCGCCCTATAACATATCTACCAGACTTCCTTGGAAGAGGATTTGTGGTAGAATGCAAAGGTCTTATGGGAGACTCCTTTCCCCTAAGATATAAGTTATTTAAGCACTATCTGAAACGTCACAGGAGTAAGATGAAGTGCTATTTAGTCCGAAATCATAAACAGGTCGATGAAATGATAGAGGACATTAAATCCAATTTAAGAACCGTTAAGAGTCAATAATATGGAAAAGAAATTTTTGAAAGTAGGTAAGAGTGTAAGTTTTAAGTTTAACACAGAAGGTCTTGAGTACAATTT
The DNA here is from genome assembly GCA_963593765.1 of Bacteroidaceae bacterium. Lineage (GTDB taxonomy): Bacteria > Bacillota > Clostridia > Lachnospirales > Lachnospiraceae > CAVBBU01. The sequence continues at coordinate 34,605 of CAVBBU010000004.1, forward strand.
GATAGGTGGTCAGGTTTACGATGTAAAGATTGATCGTTTTACAGATAGTATTACACTTGAGGAAATTGACCCATTTTCATTGCCTGAGAAGGTTTATATTACTGATAAGGATCAGAAGTTCATGGACAAGGTTTTGAAGCGTTACAACGAATCTGAGGTAGGTTTTACAGGTATAATGCTTGCAGGTACTAAAGGTTCAGGTAAGACTATTATGGCTAAGTGTATAGCTAATAATAGTGGTCTTCCAATTATAAACGTTGGTAAGAATATCAATCCATTTTACTTGTCTAAACTTGTAAAGTTGTTGGGTGATACCAATGTATGCTTCTTGTTTGATGAGCTTGATAAGGTATTAGAGGACTATGATGATTCAGCATTGTTGCAGATTCTTGATGGTTCTGATACATTGGGTAAGCATTTGATATTGTTTACTTGTAATGATCAGAAAGAGATTTCCGAATACCTTGTTGACCGTTGTTCTCGTATACGTTATTGGAAAGAATTCGATGAGTTGTCTCCATCATTGGTACAGATGATTCTCGAAGACACTCTTGATGAGAAGAAAGAGGCTAAGTCTCTCCTTGATTTTATTAACACTAACTTCAAGGTACGTTCTTTCGATAACGTAATGTCATTTGTAAAGGAAGTTAATGCTTTCCCTACAGATACATTTGAGGACTTGTTTGCTGATATGAACTTAACTCAGAAGTAATGAATTACCCAGAGTATAAGATTCCGAAGTACAATATACCGTACTACGAAGATAACTCCCGTATAAGCAATTCTGCGATAGGCTGGTTCCTTAATAAAGGACCATCCTATTTACGTAGGATGTTAGATGGTAAGGAAGAAGGATTAGATTTACCACAGCTCCGTAAAGGAACTATGATACACGAATTCCTTCTACAACCAGACATATTCTGGGATGACTATATGGTGTGCTCGGGTACTAAACCAAAAAGTGCTCAAGCGCAAAACTTTTGCGAAAACTTAATAAATTCCGTTGAAATAGAGCCCGATAAACGCGCTCTAGAGGCTTATCGTAAGTCATATAGTATAGTTGGTAAGAGTGAAGCTTCTATGCTCTCACAGGCGCTTAAAATGAGCGAGGAGTACCATGATTACATTGAAGCTCTTAAGACAAAGAAGACTTTAATATCACAGTACGATTTAGACCAACTTATAGCTATTCGAAAGAAGGTTTACGAGCATAAACTAGCTGGTAAGCTATTACGACGAGCAGGCGATCATGGTAGTGTACATGTGTACCACGAGTTTCAGATTAACTGGGATTACTATGTATCAGACATGCTTAATCATGGAGCGCTGACTCCTATAGCATGTAAATCACTTCTTGATAGTTGTACATTCGATTGGGAAAACAAAGAGTGTACAATTATGGATATTAAAACTACAGCTAAACTTTGGCATTTTGAAGACAGTATGAACGAATATGATTATTGTCGTCAGTTAAGGTTCTACTATAATGCCGTAAAATGGTATCTAGATACGCTTGGTCTTGATTCAAGTGATTTTAAATTCATGTACTATATTATTGCTATTGATACAACAGGCAGTAATGAAGTACGTGTATTTAATATTACAGACAAACAGGCATCTGAGAGAGGTGATGTAATATATAATGCTATGCAGGATATATTGTGGCATATAGGTACAGGAGATTGGGAACATAGTGTTACTTACTATGAAGGAGACGGAAGCGAAACCTTAAACTTATGAGTAAATTTGCAAAGGTAGTAATGCCTTTGATTGAAAACGATATTAAACTTGGTGATTTTGCAGAAGAATCAGGGTTTGTAGATGTTTATACGTATGATCCTGATCGACCAGGTGATTATCGTAGCATCTACTTCGTCGTTAATGACGATGTACGTAACGCTTTATCAATAGATAGAGCGCGTCGTTTTTCTAAATCACCAAACCTAAAAGGCATTTATAGTAAGCGATGTAATAATATTCCATTATTAGTATATCGTTTTAATATAAATGCTTCTATAAGTAAAATGAAAAGCGGAGTAATCTCTTTATCACATGATGAACGAGTTCGAGTTTTGCAGTTCTGGGGCTTAACGTCAGATATAGGTAGATTATTGCTATATAATAGCAGTCTCTCTGTTGAAACGGATTACGCTATGCCGTTAGCAGATGAGGCTCCGCTATTTCTTGAAGAGCTTATATAACAACAAAGGGGAACAGTACCGAATTGGTATTGCTCCCCTTTTTGTTTTTATTTGTCAATGTGAAATGGATATAGTACGCGTTAAAAATCGACGTCTGGAACATCTATATCAGGAATATCTATATCAGGAATATCAAACTCGCTATTTTGTGCAGCTCTAGCTTTTTCTTCCTTATTGTCTTTCCAAGTATATCCTCCACCTTTGAATACGGTTCCAGTAACAGTGTTATCAAAGTACCATCTTCCTACTTTGTCATTACCTCTCCAGGAGCCCCATGTCTGTATATTATTCAATGGAGTACCTGCCATAAGAGCCCTTTGCCATCTAGGAAAGTATTTGTACTTTGAGTCAGACATAATAATCTCGTCCCAGTCGTGACCGCTAGCGCCGATTAAATCAAGTCCTACAGATGGAATAGTACCCATCTTTTCTACAGCAGACGTTACAGTTGTGGCAGACTTAACCATATCTACAAACTGCATTGGATTCCATATCTAGAACTATGAGTCGATTACTCTAAACATAACCTAATCAATAAGCTTTAAATATACTTTCTGTTGTATAAAGTTATGTAAAGTTGGCAAAGAACCTTCGTAGTTATCTGGCTTCAAATCATCCGTCTCATCTTGTACATATCTATGGAACATCATCCATCCTACAGATAGTAGCGCAAGACAGAGACCCCAAGTAACAAATTCTCTTAAAGCTTTAGCTTCATTAGGATTAACTTTTCTAGGATCTGTAAGCCTTTCGGATTCATGGAACATCATTTGGTTAAATATAGCAAGCTAACTCTATGCTCCACGTAACAAATTTACTATTACGGCAGGATTAGCTTCACCTGTACTATAATCATACATCTATCTTCTAGACTTCTACTCTTGTGTAAGTGGTAATTTCTTACGTACTCTTCTCTAGAATGTAGAACTACCTCTACGAGTTTCTTCTGTAGTTTCCTCGAAGCGCCTAGCTACATTATCTGGTTTATACCCGGCAAACCAATGTTCTGCTCGACGTATAAAGAAGTTACGCATTAAGAAAAAGAACTTATGTAAGATATTATTACTTACAGCAGATTGGTCATTCTTAGGAGCATTACCGTTAAGTAAAGCCATATTCTATTGTATTGTAGCAGATAGCTTACTATCTTGCACTTTTACATTAGTATACTTATCCTTAAGTTTAGCTACACCATTCTCGTAATAGTAAGCACTCCATAATGATTCGCCATGATTTTCTTTCCACTCTCTGTTTAATTCTTTATTTGTAAGACCACTATTAGCCATAAGTCTCTTAAACTCAGTCTTTGTATAAAAGCCTTCTTTAACAAGACTATTACCAGGATAATATTTCTTGGCATTATATGTACATCTCTAAGAGAGCATATTCATCATATAGTCGCCCATTGTATAGCCGCCAGTTGCAGACTAAGCTAAAGCTCTACGTAATCTACTTTGATAAGAATTTTTAAATGTCTCATCATGAGTTTTTACAAGACCGTCTTTCTGCATCATAGCTACAGCTTTGCAGTTTGCTATTGGATTACCAATATTTGCTAGCGCCTAGAATAATGCAGGAAACGTTACAATCATACTGTAGCCTAAGTCTTTAAATCCAAACTGGTCGTTTCTTGCGGCTGCAGCAGGCATTTGAGAAAACGAATCCCATACACCCGTAAACATAGATGGCATATTATATGCAAGCATAAGATAAGCTGTACCACCTCTAGCTATTCTTGCGGCTTTAGCGGCAGCTATTTCTGTCTTACTAGGCTTCTCTCCGAGCTTTTCGTCAGTTTCTCTCTACTCATAGAATAAAGACCTCATCATCTTCTCATAACGCTCAAACTACCTAGTGCCAGTATCTTGATGGTTAATATCTCTATTCTCTGCATCAAGACTATATCCTAAAGTTTCGAGCTTAGCTTGTAGCTTTTGTTTGTTAAGATAATTATTGGTCATCTATACAAACTATCCTACAGTAAACGCTAAATCTGAGCTAATCATAGAAGGGTCTTCCATTTCGTTAATATAACGAGTAGGAGCTGTTTTAAGAGTCCATTTGCCATTGCGCATAACGTAATCATCACTGCCTCTCATAGTAGTATCGTCAGACGTGGTAGACACAGCATTCTGTACTTTATTTTTAATATACTTACCAGGATGCTTAGCAGCTCTACTACGTTTCATAGAAGAAGTACCTTCTATCTATGGGAGTTTGTATCTATTATACGATGGATCTAAACCAAGCTTATTCCATTGCTACTCCATAGTATCCAGAAGAAGCTTATAGTATTCAGCTTTAGCTCCACCTTTTTGAATCATATTTACAAACTCTTGGTCTCCATATTTACCAAAATCTGGCTGTACTCCACTTCTATCGTCGTTGCTGAACTCTGGGTCAAATATGCCATTGTTAGTAGCACTACTCTTAGTAGTGAATCTACCTCTAGGAATAAATCTAGATGTTGGTTTATTATGCGGACCAAATGTAGCTACCTTAGGAATAAGTTGGTTAAATATAGATAACGGAACAAGCTTAGATTTCATGTTGCCACTCTTATCTTCCCATGTCTTTTCGTACATAAGAATATTCTCAGCTATCCACTGTTCTATCTTACTTCTATTACCGCCAAATGTAGAGAAATCTATTGCAACAGAACCATCTATAGCAACAAATCTATCCATTCTGCCATCTACAGCAGCATCGGTATATTGTTTAAGAATATAATCAAACCAAGTCATTGGGGCTAATCCGTGTGGATTATTATTTGGGTCAAACTTGGTTACTCCGTCTTTAGCTGTATACATACCAGAAGGATCCGTGTAAGGAACTTCTCTTACATC
>CAVBBU010000005.1:0-34525 GCA_963593765.1 Bacteroidaceae bacterium
TTTTTGTTGCAGGTGGTGTAGGAACAGCACCGGTATATCCACAGGTAAAGTGGCTTAAGGAGCAGGGTGTAGATGCAGATGTTATCATAGGCTCTAAGACTAAGGATATGCTTATACTTGAGTCTGAGATGAAGGCTGTTGCAGATAATTTGTATGTTACAACAGATGATGGCTCTTACGAGCGAAAGGGTATGGTTACAGAGGTTATTAAGGATCTTGTGCAAAATCAAGGAAAGAAATACGATTTGTGTGTAGCCATAGGCCCTATAATTATGATGAAGTTTGTATGCCTGCTTACTAAGGAGTTTAATCTTCCTACTATAGTAAGCATGAACCCTATTATGGTTGACGGAACAGGTATGTGCGGTGCATGCAGACTTACAGTTGGCGATGAAATAAAATTTGCATGTGTAGACGGACCTGAGTTTGACGGACATAAGGTTGATTTTGATGAGGCTATGAAGCGCCAGCAGATATATAAGACTGAAGAAGGAAGAGCTCTGCTTGCACTCAAGGAGGGCGACACACACCATGGCGGTTGCGGTCAATGCGGAGGTGATAAATAATGGATATGACTAAGAAAGTACCTGTACGTGAGCAGGATCCAAAGGTAAGAGCAACTAATTTTAAGGAAGTATGTCTTGGATATAATGAAGAAGAGGCAGTTAATGAGGCTGCTAGATGTCTTAATTGTAAAAACCCAAAGTGCGTAGAGGGCTGTCCTGTATCTATACATATTCCTGATTTTATACAGAAGGTTAAGGAAAAGGATTATAAGGCAGCAGCAGATACTATAGCACTTTCTAGTGCACTTCCTGCTATATGCGGAAGAGTATGCCCTCAGGAAACTCAGTGCGAGGGCGTATGTATAAGAGGTATAAAGGGCGAGGCTGTATCTATAGGTAAGCTCGAAAGATTTGTAGCTGACTGGGCTAGAGAAAATAATGTAGTTCCACAGGTACATGCCGAAAAGAAGAACAAGAAAGTAGCTGTTATAGGCTCTGGTCCTTCAGGACTAACCTGTGCCGGCGATCTTGCGAAGCTTGGCTATGACGTAACTATATTTGAAGCGCTGCATGAGCCGGGCGGAGTTTTAGTTTATGGTATACCTGAGTTCAGACTTCCTAAGGATGCTGTAGTTGCAGCAGAGGTAGAGAATGTTAAGAAGCTTGGAGTTAAGATAGAAACTGATGTTATTATAGGTAAGACAGTTACTATAGATGAGCTTCTGGACAATGAAGGCTTCGAGGCAGTATTTATAGGCTCTGGTGCAGGACTTCCTATGTTTATGGGAATCCCAGGTGAGAATGCAAACGGAGTATTCTCTGCAAATGAATTCCTTACTCGTAATAATCTTATGAAGGCATTCAAGGATGATTATGACACACCTATCAAGAAGGGTAAGAAGGTTTGCGTAGTTGGCGGCGGTAATGTTGCTATGGATGCTGCAAGAACCGCACTTAGACTTGGAGCAGAGGTACATGTAGTTTACAGACGTTCAGAGGCAGAGCTTCCTGCAAGAGCGGAGGAAGTACATCATGCTAAGGAAGAGGGAATTATATTTGATCTTCTTACTAACCCTGTTGAGATTATAGAGGATGATAAGGGCTGGGTTAAGTCTATGAAGGTTATCAAGATGGAGCTTGGTGAGCCGGATGCATCTGGAAGAAGAAGACCTGTTGAGATAGCCGGAAGTGAGTATGAGATAGAATGTGATACAGTAATCATGTCACTTGGTACATCACCTAATCCACTTATATCTAATACAACTAAGGGACTTGATATTAATAAGAGAAAATGTATAGTGGCTGAGGAGGCTACAGGACAGACCTCAAGAGAAGGAGTATTTGCAGGCGGCGATGCTGTAACAGGTGCAGCAACAGTTATACTTGCGATGCAGGCTGGTAAGGCAGGAGCTAAGGGTATAGACGAATATCTAAGCAAAAGGTAATGAAGTAATAAATGCAGCTTGGGGGAGAAAACTCCTAAGCTGCATTTTCACTTTGAAGGTATTGACAAACATAAAAGAAGAGTGCGCACTTTTACGTAAGGCTGTCTTGTGCTTAAAACCACAGCTTTATAATATGTGATGTTTGTATGAAACAAAATTTAACAAGGATTTAGATAATGGAAGAAACAAGGCAAACAAAATTTAAAATAGATAAGAAAAGCTGCAGCCTTATTTTAAAGCTAATTATAGGAGCAGCTTTACTTATTTTCTATACTCTAAATCCATTTCATCACATTATCTTTATCCATAGAATAGCAGATAAATTCCCACTGCTTTATACTGCCATAGCATATATTGCTATAATTACATCAACCATGATTTGGTGCTTTGGTGGGAATATAATAAAAAAGCACAAGGGGCTTTTTAGACTAATTTATTTGCATATTTTAGAGCTTACTCCATTTTTTGTATTTTTAATAATTGAGCTTAGCTACCATACAACCATAGGTCAGATAAGTTTGCTTAATCTTTTCCTAAATATATTTATTTATCTTTTACTTGAAATATTTTTCATAAATATTCTTAGAGGGCGAATGTCCGGACTTTCACTTATGTATGTGCTTGCATGGCTTTTAGGAGCACTTAATTTTTATCTAATTAAATTTCGCGGTCAGCCACTTCTTGCATCAGATATATTTTCAGCAAGAACCGCAGCAGCAGTCGCAGGTCAGTATAGCTTTGGAGCAGCAGATGAGCTAAAGCTTACATTTCTAATTGTATTTTTTATATTAACATTCATTTGGGCACTTCAAAGCTCGGGTATAATTGTGCAAAGCAAGGGAAAGAAAACTCTATTTATTAGAGGGATTTTAGCATCATCAGCACTAGTTATATTAGCTGTATGGGTAGTCACATGTGATTTTTCAAAGGCGTATAAAATTGAACTTAATTATTGGTCACAGCTAGAGGATTATCAGGTCCACGGTTTTGCGGTCAGCTTTGTTACCTTTGCACAAAATCTAAAGGTCGATAAGCCTGATGATTTTGATGTGAGGGAGCTTGAAGCATTCCTTGATAATTATTTAACAGATGCCGATAAGGATAATAATGCTACTCAAAAGCCAACCATAATTACAATTATGGACGAGGCATTTAGCGACCTTAGCATACTTGGTCCACTTGATTGTACGAATGATGATCTTAGCTTTATAAGGTCACTAAAGGATGATCCTAATACTGTAGAATTTGGCTGGAATTATGTTTCGACAAGAGGAGGAGGTACATCTACAACTGAATTTGAATATCTAACAGGAAACTCGATAGCATTTATGAATGGAATTATTCCATATTCAACTGTAGATTTTACTGACGTTCCATCTGCGCTTACTACCTTAAAGGATCAGGGATATTATACGATTGCCATGCATCCTGAAAATCCAGTGAACTGGAGAAGAAATGTGATTTATCCAAAGCTTGGCTTTGATGAATTTATATCTATAAACGATTTTGAGGATAGTGAGAGAACAGTTTGGAACAGGGTTTCGGATCTTGGCGATTATAAAAAGCTTATAGAGGTATATGAGAAGCAGACAGAGCCTAGCTTTATATTCAATGTTACTATGCAAAATCACGGGGGCTATGAGGAGCTTAGCGAGCTTAAAGCAGATGAGATAGTAGCAGTAGATGAAAAATATAGCTCTCATGAAGACTTTGTGATGTACGAATCCCTGGTTGCAAAAACTGACAAGGCACTTTCGTATTTGATTGAATATTTTAGAAATGTCGATAAGCCTGTCATCATATGCTTTTTTGGAGACCACCAGCCTACGCTTAATTCCGAATTTGAGGGAGTACTTAAAAAGGAGGGAGAAGCGGCAGCTGATACTGACTTTAGTATAAGTCAAAAGACATATGTAGTGCCTTATTTTATCTGGAGTAATTATGATATATCAGAGGATTATTCTATTAAAAACTCTGACGGAGAAAGTGTAGTAAGTACAAACTATCTCGGAGCATTAGTAAGAAAATATGCCGGTCTTAAGCTTTCGGCATATGATAATTATTTGCTCGCCCAAAGGCAGGAGCTGCCAGTAATTAATGTAGCAGGATATATGACAGCTGATGGAGTTTGGAATAAGCTAAGGGAAGATAGTGATGATGATACAAAAATAGCAGCCTCTGAATACAATGAAAAAATAGATATGTATGAGAAGCTGCAATACTATGCATTATTTTATAAGGATAGAAATAAAATTTATTTTAGTGCTATACATTAAAGCGGAATAAGATCACATCGCCGTCCTGTACGACATAGTCCTTCCCCTCAAGTCGCATAAGTCCCTTTTCTTTAGCAGCGACGGATGAGCCGCAGTCAACTAGATCCTGATAATTTATAACCTCAGCTCGTATAAAGCCACGCTCAAAATCAGTATGTATCTTACCGGCTGCCTGAGGTGCCTTAGTGCCCTTTTTGATAGTCCAAGCTCTTGTTTCGTCCTCACCGGTTGTAAGATAGCTTATAAGCCCTAGAAGGCTATAGCTGGCAGCGATTAGCTTATCAAGGCCTGATTCCTTTATTCCAAGTGCTTCAAGATATTCTGCCTTTTCATCATCATCTAATTCAGATATTTCTTCCTCTATTTGAGCACATACTACATATACCTCACAGCCATGCTCCTTAGCATATTCCCTGACAGCGGATACATGGGCATTTGAAGAGCCATCATCAGGAAGGTCGCCATCGCTAACATTTGCCGCAAGGATAACTGGCTTATAGGTTAGAAGATCCAGCGATTTTACAAATGCAAGCACGTCCTCATCATCAGATGTATATGTGCTAGCAAGCTTTCCTTCCTCAAGGAGTGCCTTAATATCCTTAAGTATATCAACTTCCTTTTGAAGCTTCTTATCATTCATAGCAGACTTAGCTGTCTTAGATATTCTTCGCTCTAACACATCTATATCTGCAAATATTAGCTCAAGATTAATTGTTTCTATATCTCTTATAGGATCTATGCTTGCCTCAACATGTATTATATTAGAATTTTCAAAGCATCTAACTACATGGACTATGGCATCACATTCACGTATATTGCTAAGGAATTGGTTTCCAAGTCCCTCGCCCTTACTAGCCCCCTTAACAAGACCAGCTATATCTACAAATTCTATTACAGCAGGAGTTACCTTTTTTGAATTGTTAAGCTTTCCTAGAACCTTTAGGCGATTATCAGGAACAGCTACGACACCTATATTAGGGTCTATGGTACAAAATGGATAATTAGCCGATTCTGCACCAGCCTTTGTAAGTGAATTAAAAAGTGTACTTTTTCCTACATTAGGAAGTCCTACTATACCTAGCTTCATAAAATTTATTGTCCTTTCAGTTCGTTATAACAGCAGTTAGCATATCACATACAGGTGACAAATAAAAGCAAATATGATAAATTTATCGAGTCCAAAGGAGAATAAAGAGCGATGTATGATATAAAATTCGTCAATCTGGGAATTACTATAGAGCATATAAAAAGCAGTATAAGTATATATGGATTTAAGATAGCTTTTTATGGAATTATTATAGGAATTGGTATGCTGTGCGGAATTGCTATAGCCATGAGTGATGCAAAAAGAAGAGGGCAGGATCCGGAGATCTACCTCGACTTTGCACTGTATGCAATTATATTTTCTATAATGGGTGCAAGGCTGTACTATGTTATATTTTCATGGGATGCGTATAAGAATAATCCATTGGAGATACTTAATCTTAGAGGTGGCGGACTGGCTATATATGGCGGAGTAATAGCTGCTATAATTACTTGCATAGTTTATACAAGAATAAAGCATCTTAGCTTTTTATCTATAGCAGATACTGGAGTTCTAGGACTTGTAACAGGGCAGATAATAGGTCGCTGGGGAAACTTTTTTAACTGCGAGGCATTTGGCGGATATACTGAAAGTCTTTTTGCAATGAGAATAAGAAAGGCTATAGTAAATCCTATTATGATAGATGAGAGGCTTAGCGAGCATATAATTATAGATGGCGGTGTAGAGTATATACAGGTGCATCCAACATTTTTATATGAATCAGTTTGGAATCTTTGCCTACTTATTTTTATGCTATGGTACAGACATAGAAAAAAATTCGATGGGGAAATGTTTTTTATATATCTTGGCGGATATGGCTTTGGAAGGGCATTAATAGAAAGTCTAAGAACAGACCAGCTAAGGCTTCCGGGAACAGGGCTTGCCGTTTCACAGCTACTTGGAGTGCTTTGCGTTATAGTAGCTGCTGTAAGTATATATATCGGAAGAAAAAAGAAAATGCCTAAACACAATATATAGGGAAAAATCCCCCACCATTTACCACATATGTGAGTGACTGTAAAAATCGTTGCAGTTACTCACTTTTTTTGGCTTTTTTGTGGCGAAAACCTTGCTTTTTTATGTAGAAAATATTATTATAATGGCAATAAGTGGTAATAAGTGGTGATTAGTGGGGTTATCGGATATGTTCATGGGAGAATACAACCATACAGTTGATACAAAGGGGAGACTTATAATCCCCTCTAAATTCCGTGAGCAGCTAGGCAGTGAGTTTATAGTCACTAAGGGCTTAGACGGCTGCCTGTCTATATACGACCTCAAATCATGGGAGAGCCTTCAAGGCAAACTACAGCTTATGCCATTTACAAACAAGGGTGCCAGAGACCTGCAAAGATTTATGGTCGGTAGTGCAGTAAATGCAGAAACAGATAAACAGGGAAGGATACTTCTTAGCACTCCGCTCAGAGAATATGCAAGGATAGAAAAGGAAGCAGTTCTTATAGGAAACATTGACCACATAGAAATATGGAGTAAGGAAGCCTGGAACAACGCGAGCAGCATAGATGCGGATGCGACGGCACAGAGCCTTTACGATTCGGGTATTACATTATGACATTTAAGCATAAGTCAGTATTACTAGATGAGGTTATAGAGGGACTTAATATAAAGCCTGACGGGGTATATGTTGACGGTACGCTAGGCGGAGCAGGACATGCGATAGAGGTTTGCAAAAGGCTAGGCAAAAGCGGAAGGCTTATAGGTATAGATCAAGACGAAGCTGCTATAGAGGCATCAAGTAAAAGACTTGAGGATTTTAAAAATCAAGTAACTATAGTAAGAGATAACTATGTAAATATTGCTTCTATATTAGATGGACTTGGAATTAAAGGAGTTGACGGAATATATCTTGACCTGGGAGTTTCATCATATCAGCTAGATACGCCGGAGCGTGGCTTTACCTACAGAGAAGATGCAGCCTTAGATATGCGTATGGATACGAGGCGAACCATAACAGCAAGGGATATAGTTAATAATTATTCCGAGCAGGAGATATACAGGATTATAAGAGACTATGGCGAGGATAGATTCGCAAAAAATATCGCAAAGCATATAGTAGAGGAAAGAAATAAAAAAAGTATAGAAACTACGAATCAGCTTACAGATATTATAAAGGCTTCTATACCTATGAAGCTGCAGCTGATATCAGGCCATCCAAGCAAAAGAACCTTTCAGGCACTTAGGATAGAGGTAAACGGCGAGTTGGACGTTTTGAAAAGCTCTATAGGCAGTATGATAGATTTTCTTAACCCAGGTGGCAGGCTTGCGATTATAACCTTTCACTCGCTAGAGGATAGAATAGTTAAACAGGAATTTAAGATTAATGAAAATCCATGCACATGTCCGCCGAGCTTTCCGGTCTGTGTATGCGGTAAAAAAAGTAAGGGCAGAGTAATTACATCAAAGCCTATACTTCCAAGCAAAGAGGAGCAGGAAGAAAATCCAAGATCCAAAAGTGCAAAGCTTAGGATATTTGAACATATATAAAACTATAGGGGGATAGCAATATGGCATATACAAGTAAAAAGAAATCACCGATATATATATATGGCAACAATGCATATAAGCTAGATACGCAAAAAAAAGCTAATGATAGCTATCAAACTATAAAAAGACATAATGATAAGGTAAGACAAAACAGGCAGCAGGCACTACGTATGGATTTTCCATATCTTATCTTGCTTACTGTAGCTGCACTTGCAACACTTTTTATTTGCTGCTCTTATCTAAGAGTACAATCAGCTATAACATCGAGCATTAAAACGATAGAGTCGCAGGAGAAAAAATTAGAGTCTCTTAAAAATGAAAATGATGCTCTTGAAACCAGAATAAATACATCTATAGATTTGGAGCATATATACCAGGTAGCAACGCAGGAGCTAGGAATGGTATATCCTGAAAAAAATCAGGTTATACAGTATGACAAAACTGAAAGTGAGTATGTAAGGCAATATGAAAACATCCCAGGAAGATAAGAAAAAGAGGGATGGCAGCAGTGGTACTGTTAGATCCTTTAGCTTAAATATGCAAAAAAAGCTGGCAATCACCCTAGTTGTGATATTGCTGGCTTTGTTTGCGTTATTATATAGGATATATGCCCTGCAGCATGAAAACCTAGATTCATACAATCAAAAGGTGCTGTCTCAGCAGCGTTATGATTCAAGAGATATACCATATAGAAGAGGCGATATATTAGATAGAAACGGAACATATATAGCTACGTCAAATAAGGTATATAATCTGATTATAGATCCGTCGCAAATTAATAGTGACCAGGAAAACTATCTAGAGCCGACTATCAGCCTTTTAAGTGAGGTTTTTGGATATGATAGGGCAGAGCTTAGGCAGCTTATTATAGATAAGTCAGACAGTCAGTATATAAGATATGACAAGCAGCTGTCTGCAGACCAAAAGGAAAAGTTTGAGGAAAGAACAACTGAGATCAACAATGCCTATAAAAAGGATGGCGATAAGCAGAGAGTTTATGGAGTTTGGTTTGAGGATTCTTATCTTAGAACATATCCTTATGGCTCTTTAGCATGCAGCGTTATAGGCTTTGCAAGAAGTGATGGCGATGAGGGTACAGGTGGAATAGAGCAGTATTATAATAGCAGCCTTATAGGTACAGCAGGTAGAGAATACGGATATCTGAATGATGATTCGAACCTTGAAAGAGTTATCAAGTCAGCGCAAAATGGCAATACTATAGTATCTACTATAGATGTAAATATACAGACCATAGTTGAAAAGTATATCAAGCAGTGGGAGGATGAGGCTGGAAGTAAAATAACTGCATGTATAGTTATGGATCCAAATAGTGGCGAGATACTTGCCATGGCTACTAGCCACAGCTTTGACCTAAATAATCCTAGAGATCTTTCTGGATATTATACTCAGGAAGAGATAGATGCTATGGACGATGAGGCTAAAAGCGAGGCATGGAATACGCTTTGGAGAAACTTCTGCATAAGCGACACCTACGAGCCGGGCTCGCCATCAAAGATATTTACCGTAGCAGCAGCACTTGAAGAGGGCAATATAAACGGAAGCGAAAGCTTTGTCTGTGATGGATATCAAGAGGTCGGCGGATGGAAGATAAGATGCGTTAAGAGAACGGGACATGGAACGCTTACAGTTGAAGAAGGACTTATGCAGTCATGCAATGATGTAATGATGCAGATTGCATCAAGAGTCGGTATAAGCAACTTTAGTAAGTTTATGCAGATGTTTGGCTTTGGCAGCAAAACAGATATAGATCTTCCGGGTGAGGCGGATACAAGCACTCTTATACATTCGGGAGACAGTATGGTTCCTACAGACCTTGCGACAAATTCCTTCGGACAAAACTATAACTGTACTATGATACAGATGGCAGCAGCATATGCATCAGTTATAAATGGCGGCTCTTACTACAAGCCACATGTTGTTAAGCAGATTTTAAATGAGCAGGGTGCTGTTGTAGAAAGCATAGAGCCAGAGCTAGTTAGAGAAACAGTATCGCAGTCTACAACAAGCTTTATAAATAATGCACTGCTTAGAACAGTAAATGAGGGAACTGGTGCGGCAGCTAAGATAGATGGATATGACATAGCAGGAAAAACAGGAACAGCAGAAAAGTATCCGAGAGGTACTGGAAATTATCTTGTTTCATTTTGCGGATATGCACCAGCCGAAAACCCTGAGGTGCTTTGCTATGTTATAATAGACCAGCCAAATGTAGAAAGTCAGGCACATTCATCTTATGCGAGCAATATATTTAAGAATATTATGACAGAGGTTTTGCCATATATGAATATATTCCCAGCTGGTGACTATGGCGTAATAGAGGATATGGAGGTTAAGTCTGAAGCTCTTCCAGAGAGTGAGGGAATAACAGATGAAGCCTCAGAAAGCGAGCTTAAGCCTCAAGTTGTATATGATACTGAAGAGGTTGTAGATCAGGCTACAGATGGTGAGGATGCAGAAAATCTTCCTGGAATTCCTGCCGGTGTAACCGAGGCTCAAACTGAAGGTCAAGACGAGGCTTTGGAGAGCAGCGCAGCCTCTGGCACTTCAAGATATGATACAGAGGAAACTGTAGAAGCTGTAACTAAGGCTGAAACAAAAAAGGAAACCAAGTCGGAAACAAAAGCGGAGACTAAGGCTCAGACTAGGTCTGAAACCAAACAGGAGACTTCGGCAGCACCAGAAACGCAGCCGACTACAGCTGAGGAAACAGTTGCCCCAGCACCAATTAATTAATAAAGCTAAGGAGTTGTTATGCTAAAGGATTCTATATATTCGGCATGGATTGCATTTTTAGTATGCATTATCCTCTGCCCTATAATGATACCTATACTTCATAAATTAAAATTCGGACAAAATGTAAGAGATAACGGACCAAAGTCACATCTTAAAAAAAGCGGAACACCAACTATGGGCGGAATAATGATTATAGCTAGCATTGTCGTAAGCAGCCTAATATTTATTCCCAAATACCCTAGAATACTTCCTATACTTCTTATGACAGTAGGCTTTGGATTTATAGGCTTTGTAGATGATTATCTAAAGGTAGTTAAGAAACAGTCCGAGGGGCTTAAGGTTTGGCAGAAGCTTTTTATGCAGCTTATAATGACATCTATTTTTGCATATTATTTGTTCATGCATAAGGAGATAGGATCTAGCATACTCATTCCATTTACCGGAACAACTGCAAAGGGGCTTATGCTTAAGCTTGGCATATTATATATTCCATTTGTATATATGGTAGTTTTAGGAACGGATAATGGTGTTAATTTTACAGATGGACTAGATGGACTTTGCTCTAGTGTTACTATTATAATTGCTATATTTTTTGCGGCAGCTGCATTGCTAGAGGCTAGTCCCTTAGCACCTATAGCAGCTGCAGCTGTAGGAAGCCTTCTTGCATTTTTATTTTATAATACATATCCTGCTAAGGTATTTATGGGAGATACAGGCTCGCTTGCACTTGGAGGATTTATATCCTCATATGCACTTACTATGAAATATCCTATATTTATATTAATAGTAGGCTTTGTATATTTTATGGAGGTACTTTCTGTAATAATTCAGGTTGGTTATTTTAAAGCAACTAAGGGTAAGAGAATATTTCGTATGGCACCTATTCACCATCATTTTGAATTAGGTGGCATGGAAGAAACTAGAGTAGTAATGATGTTTGTTATAGTGACTGCAATTTTGTGCAGCATTGCCTATGTTGGATTAATAGTATAGTGAGGTGCGTAAGGTGAATGATATAGTTATGGTAGCAGGTACCGGAAAAAGCGGAATAGCGGCAACGAAGCTTTTACTTAGCCTAGATGGCAAGGTACTTTTATATGATAGCAATAAGGAGCTTGACGTTGAAAAGATAAAATCTGAGCTTGGCTGTGCTGACAGACTAAAAATAGTTACTGGTGAGCTTAGTAAAAAGGATATAGAGGGAATAAGCATATGCGTTATAAGTCCGGGAATAGATACGCAGGCACCCTTTGTGGAATTTATAAAATCAGAGGGCGTAGTGCTTTGGAGTGAAATAGAGCTTGGTTATCAGGTTGCAAAGGGAAAGCTTATAGCGATTACAGGAACAAATGGCAAGACAACAACTACTGCCTTAACTGGTGCCATCATGAAAGAATTTAATAGCGATACATATACTGTAGGCAACATCGGACTTCCTTATACGCAGACTGCACTACTTACATCAGATGAGTCAATAACAGTCCTTGAGGCATCTAGCTTTCAGCTGGAAACTATAATTGATTTTCATCCGCATGTTAGTGCTATACTTAATATTACACCTGACCATCTTAACAGACATCATACTATGGCAAACTATATTGCTATAAAGGAAGACATATGCTCAAACCAAACTGAGGATGATTTCCTTATACTAAACTATGATGATAAGGTGCTTTGTGAATTTGGAAGAAGCGAGGGGGTTAAGCCTAAGGTTATATTTTTCTCATCAACACAAAAGCTAGAAACTGGAGTATATCTTGATGGAGAAACTATAGTATATAAGGAAGGCATAAAGCTAGTTCCTATAGTTGATATATCAGAGCTAAATCTTTTAGGAAAGCATAACTATGAAAATGTTATGGCAGCGGTTGCCATGGCTATAAGCATGGATGTTCCTGTTCAAATAATTAAAAAGGTATGTACCGAGTTTCAGGCAGTGGAGCATAGAATAGAATTTGTTGCAGACAGAGCAGGAGTTAAGTATTATAACGACTCTAAGGGAACTAATCCGGATGCGGCTATTCAGGCTATAAAGGCTATGCCAGGGCCTACACTACTTATAGGCGGTGGCTATGACAAGGGCTCATCATATGATGAATGGATAGAGGCATTTGATGGCAAGGTAAAGTATCTTGTTCTTATAGGACAAACAAGAGATAAGATTTCAGAATGTGCTAAGGCACATGGCTTTACAGATATTATGTATGCAGAGAGCATGGACGAGGCAGTTAAGGTATGTGCCTCTTATGCAACAGCAGGGGACTATGTCTTACTTTCGCCGGCATGTGCGAGCTGGGGAATGTTTGATAATTACGAGCAGCGTGGAGATATCTTTAAGGAGTGCGTGAGGAATTTATAAAGTCAAAGAAATGCAAGTGCTTAATTGTGTCCTTTGATTAGATGTCAGATGCAAAATAGATATCAGCTTTAAAAAAATTAAGTATAAAAGGAGGTATGTAATATGGGTAAGGTAAAAAAGAAAAGAAGATATTATGATTACAGCCTTCTTTTTATAACTATAGTTATTAATATATTTGGACTTATAATGATATATTCAGCAAGCTCATATACGGCACAGCTAAAGTATAATGATGCGGCATATTTTGTTTCAAAGCAGGCAGTATTTGTTTTTTTAGGTTTTATACTGATGCTAATTGCATCAGCCGTTGATTATCATTTATATTCTAGAATAGCAGTTGTCGTATATGGCTTATCATATATACTTATGGCATATGTTACATTTTACGGAAAGGTAGTTAATGGTAAAAGAAGATGGATTAACCTAGGCGGTATTACTTTTCAGCCGACAGAGGTTGCAAAGCTTGGAATTATACTTTTTATTTCAGCATATATTGTTATTATGGGAAAACAGATAAATACCTGGAAGGGGCTTATGGTTGTTATGGCAATCGATGTACCGCTTGCAGCCTTAGTTGCAGCAAATAACCTAAGCTCAGGAATTATTCTAGTTGGAATTGCATTTGTCATTTCATTTGTTGCAACAAAAAAGTATGCCATATATGCAGGCTGCGTAGGAGCTGGAGTGGCATTTATTGCACTTGTAAAGCCTATATCCGCGGCACTACATGCGATAGGCATACTTAGAGGATACCAATATAGCAGAATAATGGTTTGGTTAGATCCTTCCTCATATCCGCAGGATGGTGGATATCAGGTTTTGCAGGGGCTTTATGCTATAGGCTCTGGCGGACTTATGGGTAAAGGGCTTGGAGAGAGCATACAAAAGATGGGCTTTGTTCCAGAGGCTCAAAACGATATGATCTTTTCTATAATATGTGAGGAGCTGGGACTTTTTGGAGCAGCAACATTAGTTCTATTATTTTTATATATGCTATATAGAATATTTGTTATAGCAAATTCTGCACCTGATTTGTTTGGTTCGCTTTTATGTGTTGGTGTTTTAGCACATATAGCAATTCAGGTAGTGCTTAATATAGCAGTTGTTACAAATACTATTCCAAATACAGGAATCACACTTCCATTTATAAGCTATGGAGGAACATCAGTAATGGTGCTGCTTCTAGAGATAGGGATAGTGCTTTCGGTATCGCATCAGATAAGACTAGATTACTAAGGGATAGCTACATGAAAAAAAATATATTATTAATAATAGCGGCATCAATATTAATTATATTTATAGCTATAGCAAGTATATCTATAAATAAAATTACTATAACCGGAAACAGCTGGTATACGAGTGAGCAGATAGAGAGCATACTCTTTCCGAATACATTGTCCAAAAATTCTTTGTACTGCTTTATAAAATATAATATATCTGAAAAGGAGAGTATTCCCTTTGTTCAGGATTATCAGATTGAGTTTAAGTCACCATTTGAGGTCGAGGTTATAGTATATGAAAAAAGCTTGGTTGGCTATGTCGAGTACATGAGCTCATATATGTATTTTGATAAGGATGGAATAGTAGTTGAAAGTGCTAATGAACGATTAGATGGAATACCGCTGATAACAGGACTTAGCTTTGGACAGATTACACTTAATAAGGAGCTGCCGATTAGTAATCCAAATATGTTTCCGCAGATTCTTAATCTTACGCAGGTGCTTTCTATTAATGAGATAAAGGTTGACAAGATTTATTTTAATTCATCTGGAGAGGCAACATTATATATAGATGATGTGGAGGTTATTTTGGGGGATTCTTCTAATATGAATGGCAAGATAGCGGAGCTTAAGGATATGCTGCCTAGCCTAAAGAACCTACACGGGACATTGTATCTTGATAGCTATGACCCAGATGATAACAATATGATGTATTCATTTAAAAGGAAGTAATTTTCAGTTGATATTTAAGCCAAAAACAAGTATTATAAAGAATAGTATGAAATAAAATAGTTTATGCCTAGGAGGAGACACCATTGTTAGAAATCAATGTTAATGATAGCGATGTAGCAGCAAAGATAATTGTAGTTGGAGTTGGTGGTGCAGGCAATAATGCCGTTAATCGAATGATAGACGAAGCCATAGAGGGAGTTGAGTTTGTAGGAGTTAATACAGATAAGCAGGCACTTGCTTATTGTAAGGCACCTACAGCTATGCAGATAGGAGAAAAGCTTACTAAGGGACTCGGAGCAGGAGCTAAGCCTGAGATAGGTGAGAAGGCTGCCGAGGAGAATGTTGAGGATATAACAAACGCACTTAAGGGTGCGGATATGGTTTTCGTTACCTGCGGTATGGGCGGCGGAACAGGAACAGGAGCAGCACCGGTTATAGCTAAGATAGCTAAGAGCATGGGCATACTTACTGTTGGTGTTGTTACTAAGCCTTTTAGGTTTGAGAATAAGCAAAGAATGACTAATGCTATCGCTGGTATAGAAACACTTAAGCAGTGCGTAGATACACTTATAGTTATTCCTAATGATAAGCTTCTTGAAATTGTTGACAGACGTACAACTATGCCAGATGCACTTAAGAAGGCTGATGAGGTTCTTCAGCAGGCAGTGCAGGGTATAACAGATCTTATTAATGTACCTGGACTTATCAACCTAGACTTTGCAGATGTGCAGACTGTTATGGTAGATAAGGGCATAGCTCACATAGGTATAGGTAGAGCAACAGGAGATGACAAGGCAGTAGAGGCTGTTAAGCAGGCAGTTGCTTCACCACTTCTTGAAACAACTATAGAGGGTGCAAGCCATGTTATCATTAATATCTCTGGAGATATAAGCCTGATAGAAGCAAACGAGGCTGCAACCTATGTACAGGAGCTTGCAGGAGACGATGCAAATATTATCTTCGGTGCTATGTATGATGAAAATGCACAGGACGAGGCTAAGATAACAGTTATAGCTACAGGACTTGACGGACATATCAATACACCGGTTGGTTCTCTTATGGGTAACAGAAATGCCAGAAAGCCAGCATCATCATCTATGCTTTCACAGGCTAGACCAGCAGCACCGGTTTCGCAGACACCTACGCCTGCACCAGTAAGACCAGAGCCGACACTTGACTTGTCACTTTCTAAGCCAGCTGCAGAGAATGAAGGCATGGCAGATAGCTTAGAGACAGAGCCAAAGCCAAGAGCTCCGAAGCCATCACAGATTAATATTCCTGATTTCCTAAGAAATCGCAAGCACTAATAACAATAATACGGAAGGCATGATAGACTTGTGCCTTCCTTTTTCTGATAGAGATTGTTTTTTATTTAACGGAATGTAATTTTCTATCAAGAATGAATTCTGCCTTGCGGGATTTTATGCATTGACCAAAGGGTGCTTAAAGGGTAGAATTTTAATTAGATTTAAGAAAATGCTTAATATAAGGAGGTTTTTAAGGTTATGGATTATGCTAAGAAGGCAAAGGAAATCCGAGCAGACATTTTAAAGATGCTATATGCATGTCAGTCGGGACACCCGGGTGGTTCGCTATCATGTGTAGAGATGCTGATGGCACTCTATTATGACACTATGAAGATAGACCCGAAGAACCCTAAGTGGGAGGATAGAGATAGGTTTGTGCTTAGTAAGGGACATGCTTGTCCTACACTTTATGCTATACTTGCAGACCTTGGATTTTTCCCTAAGGAGGATTTGCTTAGCCTTAGAAAGATAGATAGCTACCTGCAGGGACATCCAGACTGCAACAAGACACCTGGAGTTGATATGAATACAGGCTCACTAGGTCAGGGTGCTTCACTTGCAGTTGGTCTTGCTATGGCAGCTAAGCAGTCTAAGAAGGATTATCATGTATATGCTGTACTAGGAGATGGTGAGTGCCAGGAGGGGCTTGTTTGGGAGGCAGCTATGGCAGCATCACACTACGGACTAGACAATCTTGTATTTATGCTGGATCATAACGGACTTCAGATAGATGGATCTAACACTGAGGTTATGAGCCTTGGAAATATATTAAAGAAGTTTGATGCATTTGGCTTTCTCACCTTAGAGGTAGAGGATGGTCATGACATCAAGGCTATAGATGAGGCACTAGCTAGACCTACTATTCATAAGCCTAAGTTTATCTGCTGCAATACTATAAAGGGTAAGGGCGTAGACTTTATGGAAGGTAACTTTGCATGGCATGGAAGTGCTATGAACGAGGAACAATTCAAAAAAGCTCTAGCTCAGCAGGAGGTGTAATATGGGAAAGTCACTTAGAGTAGCTTATGGAGAAGCATTAGTAAAATTAGGTAAGGCTAATGATAAGGTAGTTGTATTTGATGCAGACCTTGCACATGCAACTCAGACACTTATATTCCAAAAGGAATTTCCAGAAAGACATTTTAATATGGGTATAGCAGAGGCTAATATGGTTTGTGCAGCTGCAGGCTTTGCACATACTGGCTATATACCTTTTGTTAGCACCTTTGCTATGTTCGGAGCGGGAAGAGCCTTTGAGCAGATTAGAAATTCAGTTTGCTATACTAATTGTAATGTAAAGTTTGGATTCTCACATGCAGGTCTTTCTGTAGGAGAGGACGGAGGAAGCCATCAGTCTATAGAGGATATAGCACTTATGAGAGTTCTTCCGCATATGACAGTTTTTGCACCTTGCGATCCTAGAGAAGTAGAGAAGGCTGTTTTTGCAGCAGCTGAGATTGATGGACCTGTATATATAAGAGTTGCAAGACCGGTTGTAGAGGATATTACTACAGACGATACACCTTTTATACCAGGAAAGGCAAATGTGCTTAAGGATGGTAAGGATGTATGTATTATTGCTTGTGGACTTATGGTATCTAAGGCACTCGAGGCTGCTAAGAAGCTAGAGAGCGAGGGCGTAGATGCAGCAGTTGTTAATATGCATACTATCAAGCCTATAGATTCAGAAACCATACTTAAGATGAATAATCAGTGCAAGGCAATTATAACTATAGAGGAACATTCTATAATAGGTGGTCTTGGATCTGCAGTAGCAGAGGTGCTTGCAGGTCATGCAGGAGCTAAGTTTGCTAGCATAGGAATTAAGGATAAGTTTGGTAAATCAGGTAAGCCAGACCTTCTCTTTGAGGAGTATGGACTTACATCAGATAATATAGTTAAGACATATAAGGATCTGATGAAATAATAGTTGGATGTATTATATGCGAAACATATGGCTGCGAAACATATGGCGAAACATATGCAAATAAAATACTTGCATTTAAAACAAAAGTATACTATATTTATGTAGAACATAAGATGATTGAATAGTTGGACGTATTATATGCGAAATATATGCAAATAAAATGCTTGCATTTAAAACAAAAGTATACTATATTTATGTAGAACATAAGATGATTGACTAGAGGGTGGACCATTTGGTCCACCTTCATTTTATGAATATGCTGTTAGGAGAATTGCCTATGAGTAAAGCTGATGGCTATGTAAAAAAAACAGAGGAATTTTTAGCAGGGCTTAAGCTTCCATTTGAGTTTGAGGTAGTTGATGTTGAATATGTAAAGGAAGCCGGGAATTGGTATCTTAGAGCATACTGCGATACTAAGTCAGGCATAGGAGTAGATGAGTGCGCAGACATAAGCAGGGCTCTTAGCGACTGGTTAGATAAAGAGGATTTTATAGATGATAGCTATATACTAGAGGTCAGCTCTCCGGGACTTGGAAGAGCTCTTAAAAAGGATAAGGACTTTGAAAGAGAACTAGGAAAAAGGGTAGAGCTAAAGCTGTATAAAGCAGTAGATGGCTTAAAGGAAAATGATGGGATATTAAAATCATATGATAAGGACATAGTTATTATAGTAGGTGATAACGGTGACATTACATATGATAGAAGCAACATTGCAATAATAAGATTAGCGATAGATTTTTGATAAGCATGTAGGAGGATTTGAAAATGAATAAGGAACTTATAGAAGCTCTCGACCAATTAGAGAAGGAAAAGCACATTAGTAAGCAGGTTATACTTGATGCTATAGAAAATTCTCTTATATCAGCTTGTAAGAGCAACTACGGAACAGCAGATAATATCAAGGTGCATATCGATCCTGACACCGGAGATTATTCTGTAACACAGGAAAAAACTGTAGTAGAGGAGCTTTCTGATAATAGTGATATATCTAAGGCAACACAGATTACACTAGAGGATGCTAAGGCAAAGAGTAAGAAGTATGAGCTAGGCGATATAGTAGGTATCCCTATAAAGTCTAAGGAGCTTGGACGTATAGCAACAGGTGTAGCTAAGAATGTTATACTTCAAAAGCTAAAGGAAGAAGAAAGAAGAGCAGTTTATCAGGAGTTCTTTGCTAAGGAAAAGGATATAGTTACAGGTATAGTTCAAAGATATGTTGGTAAGAATATATCTATAAATCTTGGAAGATGTGATGCTATGCTTACAGAAGCAGAGCAGGTAAAGGGTGAGCGTTTTAGACCTACAGAGCGTATCAAGGTATATATAGTTGAGGTTAAGGATACTACAAGAGGCCCTAGAATAACAGTTTCAAGAACCCATAAGGATCTTGTTAAAAGGCTTTTTGAGTCAGAGGTTTCTGAGGTTAAGGACGGAACAGTTGAGATTAAGTCTATAGCAAGAGAGGCAGGCTCAAGAACAAAGATGGCTGTGCTTAGCCATGACCCAGATGTAGATCCGGTAGGAGCATGCGTCGGGCTTAATGGTGCAAGGGTCAATGCAGTCGTTGACGAGCTTCGTGGTGAAAAGATAGATATAATCAACTGGGATGAAAATCCAGCATTTCTTATTGAAAATGCACTTAGCCCGGCCAAGGTTATATGCGTAGTTGCAGACGAAGAAGCACAGGAGGCTACAGTTATAGTTCCGGATTATCAGCTATCACTTGCTATAGGTAAGGAAGGACAAAATGCAAGGCTTGCAGCAAAGCTTACTAATTTCAAGATAGATATTAAGAGCGAGTCACAGGCTAGAGAGACAGGACTATTTGAGGAGCTTGGAATAGACTATCAGCCAGAGGGTGCTCTTGATCTCGAAGAGATAGAGTATGATGAAAATGGAGAGCCGATAGCTCCAGTAGAAGAAGATGGAAACGAAGAGCTGGCAGCTCCTGCAGAGGAAGATGAAACAAAGGAAGAATAAGCTGCTTTAATATAGAAAGGATATGATGGTGACACTTAAAAAGGTTCCGCTTAGAAAATGCATAGGCTGCCAAGAAATGAAAGAAAAAAAAGAGCTTATTAGAATAGTTAAGCAGGCAGACGAAAGCATAGGCATAGACATAACAGGCAAGTTAAATGGCAGAGGTGCTTATATATGCCCTAGCATAAAATGCATGGAGCTTTGTAAAAAAAGTAAGGCGCTTGACAGAGCCTTTAAGACTAACATATCTAAGGATATATATGATAATATATATGAGGGGATAGCCGAAATTGAAGCAGGAAGATAGAATATATAGCTTGCTTGGACTTGCCTCAAAGGCTGGACTTGTATCTAGCGGAGAGTTTTCTGTAGAGCAGTCTGTCAAAAGGGATAAGGCAAAGCTTGTTATAGTAGCTAGTGATGCATCAGATAATACAAAGCAGCTTTTTGTTAATAAATGTAGGTTTTATAAAATTCCAATAAGAATATATGGAGATAAATTAGGTATTGCACATGCTATAGGTAAGGAGCTTAGAACATCTGTAGCAGTAGAGGATACAGGACTGGCAAAAAAAATTATAGGCTTAGTAGACATACGGAGGTAGGGGATTGAGAATCAACGAATTATCAAAGGAATTAGGAATTACAAATAAGGAGCTAATAGCCTTCCTTGAGGAAAAGGGCATTACAGGAAAGACACATATGTCTAATGTCTCAGAGAGTGAAGAATCTATGGTTAGAGATAGATACTCTAAGAAGGCAGGAGCTGCAGCTAGCAAGGAGCAGGTAGCTGATAATAAAAAGAATGAACCTCAGGAAGATAAAGTAAAAAAGGATGAAGCCCCAAAGAGTACGACATCTGATAAAAAGGAAGAAGCAAAAGGAAACGCTCCTTCTGAAAAAAAGGATGAAGCTCCAAAGAGTGCTGAACAGGATAAAAAGGAGGAAGCTCCTCGTAAGAAGAAGCTTACTGCTGTTTTCCGTCCTCAAAATGCACAGCAGCCTAGACCTGCAAGACCTAAGCCAAACACAAATAAGCCTACAGGAAGAGTTATAGCAGTTGCTAAGCCAGAAGAGCCTAAAAAGGAGATTGAGCCTAAGGCTGAAGTAATCCCAGAGGTAAAGACTGAGCAGCCAAAGGTAGAGGCACAAAGTGCTCCAGTAGAAAAGAAGCCAGAAAATGAGGCAGCAGTAGCTCCTGCAGCCTTAACTCCTAGCAAAGAGCCAGATAAGATAGTACTTCCAAAGTCACTTGGCAATGTTTACGATGAGATGAATAAGCAGGCAGCTGCTAAAAAGGCAGAGGCTAGTACTAACCAGCCTAGATTTACCGCTGTAAGAAGTGACAGAAGACCTACTAATGACAGACGTATGCCTGCTAGAAATAATAATTTCCAAAATAAAAATCAAGGCAGCTTTCAGGGTAAGAATAGACCTACTCAGGGAGGCGGCTTTAACAAGGATCAAAATCAGGGTAGAGCAAGAACTCAGGGCAGCAGCTTTGGACAAAGAAATGGAGCTGCAGCTAGAAGCACTGGCTCTGACATGGATGGATCATTATTTAAAAAACCAACTAATAACAGAGCAGCAAACAAGAACAACTATAAGAATAAGCCGGTAGATAAGAAGCATAGAACAGAGGATGGACCAAACACTAACAAGGGTAAGGTAAGCAGACATCCGTTTATAATGCCTGTTAAGCAAAAGGAAGATAAGGTAGAGGATGATATAAAGGAGATCATCATCCCAGATACACTTACTATAAAGGAGCTTGCTTCTAAGCTTAAGCTACAGCCATCTACTATAGTTAAAAAGCTATTCCTTAAGGGTGAGATAGTAACTCTTAATACTGAGCTTACATATGAGCATGCTGAGGAGATAGCACTTGAGTATGATGTACTTTGTACTAGAGAAGAAAAGGTAGATGTTATCGCAGAGCTACTTAAGGAGGGCGAAGAGGATGAAAAGGATATGACCTCTAGGCCGCCAGTAGTTTGCGTAATGGGACATGTTGACCATGGTAAGACATCGCTTCTTGATGCTATAAGAAAAACAGATGTAACGGAGCATGAGGCAGGAGGAATAACACAGCACATAGGTGCATATCAGGTTAAGATTAATGACAGACTTATAACCTTCCTTGATACTCCGGGACATGAAGCATTTACCGCTATGCGTATGAGAGGAGCACAGGCAACTGATATAGCTGTACTTGTAGTTGCAGCAGATGATGGAGTTATGCCTCAGACCATAGAGGCTATTAACCATGCAAAGGCAGCAGGGGTAGAGATAATAGTTGCTATAAATAAGATAGATAAGCCATCTGCAAATGTAGACAGAGTTAAGCAGGAGCTTTCTGAATATGAGCTTATACCAGAGGACTGGGGTGGAGATACAACCTTCTGTGAGGTATCTGCACATACTAAGGAGGGTATTCCTAATCTTCTTGAAATGATACTTCTTACAGCAGATGTAAAGGAGCTTAAGGCTAATCCTAATCGTAAGGCAAGAGGACTTGTTATAGAGGCAGAGCTAGATAAGGGAAAGGGACCTGTAGCAACTGTACTTGTTCAAAAGGGTACATTGCATGTTGGTGATTTTATAGCAGCAGGAGCATGCTCTGGTAAGGTTAGAGCTATGATGAATGATAAGGGACAGAGAGTTGAAAAGGCTCTTCCTTCTACACCTGTTGAGATACTAGGACTTGACAATGTTCCAAATGCAGGTGAGATATGTCTTGCAATGGATAATGATAAGGAGGCTAAAAACTTTGCGGCAACCTTTATAAGCGAGGGCAAGAATAAGCTTATCGAGGATACTAAGGCTAAGCTTTCTTTAGATAATCTCTTCGACCAGATGAAGGCAAGTGACATTAAGGAGCTGCCTATTATAGTTAAGGCTGATGTACAGGGATCTGTAGAGGCTGTTAAGCAGTCGCTTGGAAAGCTATCTAATGAAGAGGTACAGGTTAGAGTTATACATAGCGGAGTTGGTGCAATCAATGAATCAGATGTATCACTAGCTGCTGCAAGTAATGCGATAATTATAGGCTTTGATGTAAGACCAGATACTACAGCTAAGGCTACAGCAGAAAGAGAAAAGGTAGATATAAGACTTTATAAGGTTATCTATCAGGCTATCGAGGATATAGAGGCTGCTATGAATGGTATGCTTGCTCCTATATATGAGGAGAAGGTGCTTGGACATGCAGAGGTTAGACAGCTGTTTAAGGCATCTGGAGTTGGTACTATAGCCGGTGCATATATACTAGATGGTAAGTTTGAGAGAGGCTGCAAGGCTAGAATTACTAGAGATGGCGAGCAGATATTTGATGGAGCATTAGCATCACTTAAGAGATTTAAGGATGATGTTAAGGAGGTTACAGCCGGATATGAGTGCGGACTTGTATTTGATAAGTTTAATGACCTTCAGGAGCTGGATCAGATAGAGGCCTATGGTATGGTAGAAGTGCCAAGAGGTGAAAGAAATGAGAAAAAACAGCAATAAAAGCATGCGAATTAATTCCGAGGTGGCAAAGGAGCTTTCCTCTATAATTCGTGAGGTTAAGGATCCTAGGGTGGATCTTATGACTACAGTTACAGATGCTATAGTTACTACAGATTTAAAATATTGTACTGTATATATAAGTGTGCTTGGCGATGACGAAAAATATGAGAGTACGTTAAAGGGACTTGCAAGTGCAACAGGCTTTATAAGATATGAGCTTGCACATAGGCTTAATCTTAGAAATACACCAGAGCTAAAATTTGTTGCAGACAAGTCGCTAGCATATGGTATGCATATGGACGAGCTGATAAGTAAGGTCGTTAAGCATGATGAGGATAGTAATAAAGAAGATATAGAAGATTAATATGAATAAGCTTATAGAAAAAATAGAAAATGCTACTACGATAGCTATATTAGGACATCTAAATCCGGACGGAGACTGCATAGGCTCTACGCTTGCATTGTATAATTATATTAGGAAGGTTTATTCTGAGAAAAAGCCAGTGGTATATATGAAGGGCTACTCAGATAAGTTTTCTTATCTAAAGGGTTATGAGGATATAGCTAGTGAGCCGTCAAGTGATAAGCTGGATTTAGTTTGCTGCCTTGATGCATCTGATGAAGAAAGGCTATATGACTTTGGACCTATGCTAAAGGAAGCTAAGGATACTATCTGCATAGACCATCATATAACTAATACTGGATATGCACTAGATACTATATGCAATCCAAATGCAAGCTCTGCCTGCGAGGTGCTTTATGAGCTTTTAGATCCTGCTCTTATAGATAAGGATATAGCAACCTGTCTTTATACAGGAATAGTACATGATACAGGAGTATTTAAATATTCATCTACATCAGAGAGAACTATGCAGATTGCAGGGCAGCTGATGAGCCTTGGCATAAGCTTTGGTGAGATAATAGATGGCAGCTTTTATAGAAAAACCTACAGACAGCTGCAGGTGCTTGGAAGGGCACTGCTTGAGAGCATAACCTTTTTTGATAACAAATGCATATTTAGTGTAATTAATTCTAAGGAAATGCAATTTTATGGAGTTACAAGCAAGGACTTAGATGGAATTGTTGAGCAGCTGCGTAATACCGAGGGAGTAGAATGTGCTATATTCCTATATCAGGTAGATACGCAAAAGTATAAGGTAAGTCTTCGCTCACTTAATATAGTGGATGTTAGCAAGGTGGCATCCAAATTCGGCGGCGGCGGACACATACGTGCAGCAGGCTGCACCATGCTAGGAAGCACATATGATATAATCAATAATCTGTCAGATGAGATAAGTAAGCAGCTTAGCTAATGATAGGAGATTGAATGTATAATGGAATAATAAATATATATAAGGAATCTGGATATACCTCTCATGATGTTGTTGCAAAAATGAGAGGTATTTTAGGGCAAAGAAAAATAGGTCATACAGGAACGCTAGATCCAGATGCTGTTGGAGTTTTACCAGTTTGTCTTGGGCAGGCAACAAAGCTTTGCGATATGCTAACAGATAGACCTAAGGAGTATAAGGCAGTGCTGCTGCTTGGAGTAAAAACTGACACAGAGGACATAAGCGGAAGTGTAATTGAGAAAAAAACTGTTAATGTAACTAGGAATGAGATAGAGACAGCTATTTATTCATTTATAGGTGAGTATAGCCAGACTCCACCTATGTATTCTGCTAAAAAGCAGGGCGGAAGGAAGCTTGTAGATCTTGCAAGGCAGGGAATAGTTGTTGAGAGAAAGCCAAGCCTGGTTAATATATATGATATTTTGATTGAGAGTATAGATGGCTTGGAGATAGCATTTACCGTTAGATGCTCTAAGGGAACATATATAAGGACGCTTTGTAAGGATATAGGAGATAGGCTTGGCTGTGGCGGATGCATGAAAAACCTTATTAGAACTAGCGTAGCAGGCTTTGATATAAAGGATGCGATAAAGCTTAGTGAGGTTAAAAAATATAAAGAAGAAAATATTCTTGATAGGTATATAGTTCCTATAGATAAGGTACTAGAGGAATATGAAACTCAGCTATATGTTAAAGCTGAATATGATAAAAATGCATTAAATGGAAATGTATTAGCTAAAAAATGCTTTTTGAGTGATAACTTAGATTTTGAGGATAAGCAAAAGCTTAGGGTTTATGATAGTAATAAAAAATTTCTTGGAATATATGAATATATTAAGGCTGATAAAGCATTTAAGCCATATAAGCTATTTATCGGAGAGACAAAATGAGCCTTGGAATATGTATAAATAATAAAAAGGATTTTAAGATAAACGAGCCTACGGTTGTTGCTATAGGTAAATTTGATGGCGAACATATAGGCCATAAAAAGATATTTTCTGTTATGAGAGATATTGCAAGAAAGAATGATTTAAAGCTTGCTATATTTACCTTTGATACTCCGCCAGCGCTTGTATTAGATAAGGATAAAAGCCTTGGACTTATATCAGATAATTCAGATAAGAGAGCTAATCTTATTAATCTTGAGGGTATAGACTATATTATAGAATATCCATTTGATGAGAGCACAGCACATATAACAGGCGAGGACTTTGTTAGAGATATACTTATAGCTAAGATGAATATGAAGGCTATAGTTGCAGGAGATGACTGTGCATTTGGATATAAAAAAAGTGGCAACATCGACCTGCTTAGAAAAATGTCAGCAGAATATGATTTTGAGGTTAATATAATAAATAAGGTTAAGGATGAGGGCGGAACTGATATAAGCTCTACATATATTAAGGTCTTACTTGATGATGGTGATATAAAAAAGGCGAATAAGCTGCTTGGCAGAAATTATTCTATATATGGAAATGTAGTTAAAGGTAATCATATAGGAGCTACGACTATAGGAATACCTACTATTAATATGTTTTTAGAGTCGCAGGTGCATTGCCCACGTTTTGGTGTTTACAAAACATTAGTGCATATAGATGGTGATGCAAATATATACAAGGGACTTACTAATATTGGAACGAACCCAAGCATATCAGATGATAAATTTTCGCACAGGATACGTATAGAAACATATATATATGATTATAGCGGTGATTTATATGGCAAGGGAGTCCGCCTTGAATTTATAGACTTTATTAGAGAGCAAATGAAGTTTGCAACTATTGAGGAATTAAAGGAGAGGATTAATAAGGATATCGAAGCAATTAAGCAAGAGGCATAAGGCTAAAGGTTGATGCTTATAATGAGGCTAGAGCGTTATAAAGAAGCTAGTATGAGTTAAGAAAAGCATACTGGAGGGGAAATGAGACGATTAAAAGCATATCTGTTAGATGATAATGGAGTTTATAAATGGGAATGGATTGTTTTGGGATTACTGCTTGTGATTCCATTTATTAGCTTTGCTTATGCAGATTTTAAATCTATTATTCATTATGAAACTAATTTTGCTGGAAGTATATTTAAGGGCGGCGGATTGCAAAATTTTTATACATATTGTATGGAACAGGTAAGGCTTTATAAAGACCAAGGCATAGAGGGCGTGGCTTATGCAACCTATGATTTTCCGATATATATCGTGCTAGGAATATGGGGGATTCCTCTTTATTTTTATGAGCAAATAACAGGAATAGATTCTACATGTTCCTTTGGTGCTATGCTTTATGGCAAGAGTATTTATATTATTGCATTAGTTATATCCGCATATTTGATTTATAAAATCTGTATGGAATTAGGTGTTGGCATCCGCAGAGCAGTGTGGGGAAGCTTTGGCTTTGTGAGCTCAATTTTGGTAGTAGCTGACATTTGCATTATAGGGCAATCAGATATTCTGGTAATCGTTTGGATTTTGCTAGGCATATTAGCATTACTTAGAAAAAAGCAGTGGCAATTTGTTATATATTTTATGATAGCGATTTCCTTTAAGCCGTTTGCACTATTTATGTTTGTACCATTACTTCTTTTGACAGATAAGAATATAATTAGAATTATAGTAAAAATGAGTGTGGCAGCTTCACTAACACTTATATCAAAAATACCATTTTATTGGAATACGGAAGCCATGGGGATAAAATGGGAATTTTCACATTGGATGCTTGATAAGCTGACAGCAGTAAGAGTGCCACTTCTAAGGAGTGAAATACCAGTGGTTATTTTATTATTGGGGGGGGTGTGTCTCTACTGCTTTCTTAGGGAGAAACTGACAGATGATGGTTTAAGGAAAAAGTACATCATACATACAGCTTTTTTATCAATGGGAATTATTTTTTCGACATTTGATTTTTATCCATATTGGGGATTATATCTTGCGCCGTTTTTGGCAATTATGCTTGTGGTTAATGCGGGTGAAGGTTATCATAATTTTTTGCTGGAAACTGTGGGGATGGGGGCACTTACGCTTGCTCATTATGATGTTTATTGGTGGTGCTATGATGTTATTAATACAAAGGTTATGCTTTGGAACAAGATTTTTAGCACCCTGAATTATGATAAAATTCAGTTTCGACTAAATACTATAACAAAGGTATTAAAAATTAACGGATACTGCGGCTATGTCTTTGCAGTTTATCTTCTTTGCTTATGGGCACTTATATGGATAAACAGACCAGAGAAGATATGTATTAAAGATCAGAATGTAAATTACAGATGTCTAATGACAGGGCGTTTGGCTGTAAATATAATTATAGCTGCAATTCCTTTTGGAGTTATTTTCTTAAATATCTTAGATCAAGCGTTATTATAATCTGCAAGTAATTAAAAAAAGAACTTTGAATCGTTAAGGCCGTTAAGGCCAGTTTCATTACACTCTTGCATAATTATGCACTTTTGTGTATAATAATTTAATCTTGCAAGGGGAGATTATTATGAAAAAAATTTTTATAGATGGTGGCTATGGCACAACTGGTCTTAGAATACATGACCGATTAAAAGATAGAGCAGACATTGAACTTCTTTCATTAAAGGAAGAGGAAAAGAAGGATAAGGAAAAGAAAAAAGAGATATATGCAAAATCTGACATTGTATTTTTATGCTTGCCAGATGATGCAGCAAGAGAAGCAGTAGCTATGGCAGATGGTATGGATACTATTATAATAGATACCTCGACTGCACATAGAACTGATGATAGCTTTGTATACGGCTTTCCTGAGCTTAGCATAGATAGACGCGCAGCTATAGCGAAGTCAAAAAAAATAGCTAGCCCAGGCTGCCATGCAAGTGGATTTATTGCACTTGTATATCCGCTTATAGAAAAGGAAATATTAGGCAAGGATTCCATGCTCTCATTTTTTTCGCTGACCGGATATAGTGGCGGTGGAAGAAAAATGATAGAGCAATATGAGGATGAAAAAAGAGATGCATCACTTAACTCACCTAGGCAGTATGCACTGGGGCAGGAGCATAAACACCTAAAGGAAATGTGTGCTATTACAGGCCTTGAAAATAAGCCTATATTTTCTCCTATAGTTTCTTCCTTTTATAGTGGCATGCAGGTATGTATTTCTATATTTAAGGAGCAGCTAAGTAAAGGCTGCAGTGTAGATGATATAAAAAATGCATATAAGGAAAAATATAAAGGAACTGTGGTGAGTTATATTGATAGTATAGAAGGCATATGTGCGGATGGCTTTGTTCCTGCAAATCTATATCAGGATAAGGATAATATGGGTATTTTTCTTTCGGGAAATGAAGATCGAATTTTACTTATAGCTGCATATGATAATCTCGGCAAGGGAGCATCAGGAGCGGCGATTGAATGTATGAATATTTCTATGGGCATTGACGAAACAACAGGATTAAATATTTGATACAAAATGAGGATGAATGGAAAATTATTATGGAGGAGCTATGAAAATTATTGAAGGCGGAATATGTGCAGCAAAGGGCTTTAAAGCAGCTGGAGTGCATTGCGGTATCAGAAAAAATAATGATAAAAAGGATCTCTCACTTATATATACTAAGACGATGGCAAATGCAGCAGCAGTATATACTACAAATCTTGTAAAGGGTGCTCCGCTAATCGTTACTAAGGAGCATTTAAATGATGGCAAGGCACAGGCAATTATTATTAATAGTGGAAATGCAAATACATGTAATTCAAATGGCATAGAGATAGCAAAAGAAACATGTGCACTTGTATCTGAAAAATTAGGAATAGATGAAAAGGATGTGCTTGTTGCATCTACCGGTGTTATAGGTCAAAAGCTGGATATAAATCCTATAAAGAATGGACTTCCAGAATTGGTAGAAAAATTGTCATCAGATCCTTGTGCTTCTGAAGCTGCAGCAGAGGGGATAATGACGACAGACACAAAGCTAAAGCAGATAGCAGCCGAGTTTACTATAGGCGGAAGGACCTGCCATATAGGCGGTATAGCAAAGGGCTCTGGCATGATCCATCCTAACATGGCTACTATGCTTGTCTTTATAACAACAGATGCAAATATATCATCAGACATGCTTCAAAAGGCACTTTCTGAGGATATAAAAAATACCTTTAATATGGTTAGCGTAGATGGCGACACATCAACTAATGACAATGTAATTATTTTGGCTAATGGTCTTGCTGAAAATGAAATCATAGATTCCGATGGAAGTGATTTTTGCGAATTTATGAAGGCATTAAATACTGTTACTGTTTATCTTTGCAGATGCATTGCAGGAGATGGTGAGGGAGCGACTAAGCTTTTGGAGTGCAAGGTTACAGGTGCTAAAAACAAAGACATGGCAAAGACAGTTGCAAAAAGTGTTATATGCTCATCTTTAACAAAGGCTGCTATGTTTGGTGCGGATGCCAACTGGGGCAGAGTTCTTTGTGCCATAGGCTATAGCAAGGCTGATGTAGATATAGCTAAGATAGATGTTGCATTTAAATCAAAGGAAGGCAAGATAGATGTTTGCAAGGGCGGATCGGGAATCGATTTTTCAGAGGAGCTTGCAAAAAAGATACTGCTTGAGGATGAGATAGAAATACTTATTAATTTAAATGATGGAAATGAAGCTGCAACAGCATGGGGCTGCGATCTTACATATGACTATGTAAAGATAAATGGAGATTATCGCACCTGATGAGCTTTGCGTTAGATGGGTAAACGTGCAAAGCTATATATACGAGGAATAAAAAATGACAAACAAAATAGAAATTTCAAATGCAACAAGAGCAAGCATACTTGTAAATGCTCTTCCTTATATACAGGAATATTCTGGAAAGATAGTTGTTATTAAATACGGCGGCAATGCCATGATAAATGAAAAACTAAAGGACTCGGTTATGCGTGATATTATCCTGCTTTGGATGATAGGCGTAAAGGTCGTAGTGGTACATGGCGGCGGGCCGGAGATAACAGAGCTTTTAGATAAGATAGGAAAGAAAAGTGAATTTATAGATGGGCTTCGTGTTACAGATAAGGAGACTGTTGAGGTAGCACAGATGGTGCTTGCCGGAAAGATAAATAAAAATCTTGTGCATCTTATTCAAAGCAAGGGCGGAAGTGCCATGGGACTTTCAGGAATAGATGGCAGCATGATCATGGCAACAAAAAAGGATGATAGACTTGGATATGTAGGAGAGATTACAGATGTAAATGTAAAGCCTATTTTAGATGTGATTGAAAAGGGTTACATACCAGTTATCTCAACTATAGGCTGTGATAATGATGGAAATGTTTACAACATTAATGCAGATACTGCGGCAGCTAAAATCGCAGGAAATCTTCATGCAGAAAGTCTTATAAGCATGACAGATATAAGCGGTATATTAAAGGATAGAAATGATCCAAAAACTCTTATACCAAAAATCGAGATAGGAGAGGTTCAGTCGCTTATAGATGATGGAACTATAAACGGTGGCATGATCCCGAAGGTTCATTGCTGCGTAAGTGCGATTAACTATGGAGTCAGAAGAGTATTTATTATAGATGGAACTATAGCACATTCTATATTGATAGAGATGCTAACTAACGAGGGAATAGGCACCATGTTTTATGATGGCAGGTAAAAAGGAGAAGCAGTAATGGATATAAAGCAAAGGGATGAAAAATATATTGCACATACCTATAGCAGATTTCCGATTGCAATAGACCATGGTCACGGCTCAGTGGTTGTAGATACTGACGGCAAGGAGTATATAGATCTATCAAGCGGAATAGCAGTAGATACATTTGGAATAAGTGATAAGAAATGGGTTGAGGCTGTCGAAGGTCAATTAGAAAAAATGCAGCATATATCTAATTTGTATTATACTGAGCCTGCGACGACTCTTGCCTCTATGCTTTGTGAGAGAACAGGAATGAAAAAAGTGTTCTTTTCTAATTCCGGTGCTGAGGCAAATGAATGTGCTATAAAGGCAGCTAGAAAATATTCACAGGATAAAAAGGGCAAGGATTATTATAATATAATAACACTTAAAAATAGCTTTCATGGACGTACGCTTTCTATGCTTGCAGCTACAGGACAGGATGCATTTCATGAGCTCTTTACGCCACTTACTCCAGGCTTTTTATATGCAGAGGCAAATGATTTTGAGAGCGTAAAAAAGCTTTTAAATGAAAATAAATGTGCAGGCGTTATGCTTGAGATAGTTCAAGGCGAGGGCGGCGTTATAGCTCTTGATAGTGAGTTTGTAAAAGGCGTCTATACTCTGTGTAATGAATTAGATGTTCCGCTTATATGTGATGAGGTTCAAACTGGAAATGGAAGAAGCGGAAAGCTATATGCTTATATGAATTATGATATAAAGCCAAATATAGTTTCAACTGCAAAGGGACTAGGCGGCGGACTTCCGATTGGTGCAACCATGTTTGATGAAAAGCTTTCGGATGTGCTGACACCAGGAAGCCATGGCTCTACCTTTGGTGGCAATCCAGTATGCTGCGCTGGTGCGATAAACATACTTGAAAGAATAGATGAAAAGCTTCTTAGTGAGGTTAGAGAAAAGTCGGCATATATAATAGAAGAGCTAAGTGGCGTGGATGGCGTTCTTGAAATTACAGGAATGGGACTTATGCTTGGAATAAAAACAAAGAAGGATGCAAGTGAAATTATAAATGAATGTATCAAAAGGGGAGTGCTGGTTATAAAAGCAAAGGATAAGCTAAGGCTTCTTCCTGCACTTAACATTCCTATGGATAAGCTTAAGGAGGCTGTGGCTGTAATAAAGGAAGCCTGTGCAAGCGCATAATAAAGGCAAAGATGGCCTTAATAAAAGCTGTAAAAAATTGCTGAAAAAAGTTACTGAAGTGAAAAGTTTATTTCCACTTTGAAGGGGGCGAAGTGGATTTTAGTCCTTCTCTTGTTTCTACTTCCCTTTTAGTCTTACACTTTATATACCTGACAGCCACTAGAAAGGCAGGTATATATGAGTACTAATAATTCTTTTTCACATTTAACTTTAGAAGAAAGACGTATTATCCTTACTGGCATTACCAATGGCTCATCAAAGGCAGCCATTGCTCAGACTATTGGCAAAGATAAGTCTACTATCGGAAAGGAAATAAAGCTTCATCGCTCACTTGCTCACAAGTGTAAGATGCCCCTTGAGTGTAATAATTACCGTAAATGTCATTTCGGAAGACATTGTACGCCTAATTGCTCTGGATATGTCCCTTTCAAATGTTCTCGCAGAGACAGAACTCCTGGTGCTTGCAATGGTTGCTCCAGCTGGTCAAAATGTCATTTTGATAAGTACACCTATTGCCCTGAGACTGCTCAAGTAGATTACAGAACAGTTTTAATTGATTCTAGGCAAGGCGTTAACCTTACTACTTCAGAGGCTAAATCGATTGCGGATATAGTAGGTCCTCTTCTTAAGAAAGGACAATCTCCCTATCAGATCATTACTGCTCACCCTGAGATTGGTATCTCGGAAAAAACTCTCTATAACTACA
Source organism: Bacteroidaceae bacterium (assembly GCA_963593765.1). Taxonomy (GTDB): domain Bacteria; phylum Bacillota; class Clostridia; order Lachnospirales; family Lachnospiraceae; genus CAVBBU01. Next base: position 33,453 of record CAVBBU010000005.1, read on the forward strand.
TTGAAGGAAATATTTTCCGTGAAATTGCCGGAATCTCTGTGATGGATTTACGTAGACAGGTCTCACGCAAGATGTCCAGAAAGAAAAGAGCAATCTACAAAAAGCGCACAGACAGAAAATATCTCCAAGGACGTACTTATAAGGATTTCAAGCTTTATACTGCCGAGAATCCAAATGCATTTATCACTCAAATGGATACGGTTTATAATGACGAATCTAATGGACCTTTCATTCAGACATTCAAGTTTTTAAGTGCCGGACTTATTTTTGCAATACTTCATAATTCCAAGACAGCAGAGTCCATGAAGCAAGGAGTTGATCTTTTGGAGACAATTTTAGGAGTAGAAGTATTTCGCAAATACGTGCATATCCTCTTAACTGATAGAGGTTCGGAGTTTTCTGCTGCTGATGCTCTGGAAACTGATGAAGATAACACAAGACGCACAAGAGTATTTTATTGTGATCCAATGCAGTCAGGTCAGAAAGGTTCTCTAGAAAACAAGCATATCGAGTTAAGATACATTCTTCCAAAGGGTACTAATTTATATGCTTTAGGGCTCGAGAATCAGGATGCGTTAAATACTGTTTTAAGCCATGTTAATTCTATACCATTAGAGAAGCTAGGTGGCAGAAGCCCTTTTGAGGTTGCTGAGTTTATGTACCATGATTTGTTTGAAAAACTCGAAGCCTTTGGGCTTCATAAAATAGAGAAAGATAAGGTTGTATTAAAACCTTACCTTCTCAAAAAATAATCTTTACAGATGGCTGTCAGGACTAACATCATATTCATTTACAAAGTGGAATTTAGTCCTACACTCTAAAATGTTCGCCTAAAATCCGCTTGTTTGCCATGAAATAAAATATCCATGATTTATGGTAATCCTGCATCTGTTGACAATAGTGTAACACTAAATGCAACTAATTGCTAAGAAAAAAGTGACATTTACCATATTTTGCAAGAGTAAATGCCACTTTATAAATAGACTTTTCAAAGTGGAAATAAACTTTTCACTTCAGCAAAAAAAAGGACGCTAAAGCTGTTCTTTTAATCGAACAATTTTAGCGTCTTAAGG
>CAVBBU010000006.1:0-32378 GCA_963593765.1 Bacteroidaceae bacterium
ATTAATAAGAGCTCTTGCTATAGCTACTCTTTGCTTTTGTCCGCCGGACATCTGTGATGGATATCTTTTTTCAAAACCACTAAGCTGAACCATCTCCATCATTTCAGAAACTGCAGTCTTGATTTCATCCTTTGGAATCTTTTTCATTTTCAAGCCATATGCGATATTGTCATATATGTTCTTGTGCGGAAAAAGTGCATACGACTGAAATACTGTATTTACATTTCTCTCAAATGGCTCCTTGTCCTCAACTCGCTCTCCCTCGACGGTTATGCTTCCTGATGTAGGCTCTTCAAAGCCTGCTATCATTCTTAAGGTCGTTGTCTTTCCACAACCAGAGGAACCTAGCAGTGTTAAAAATTCTCCCTCCTCTATAGAAAGATTTAGATCCTTTACAACATGATTAGCTCCGTATATTTTATTAACACCTTCTATCTCAACAATCTTTCCCATACAGCTTCACCTCGCCATCACTTAAAGTGCCTTTGTTCCTCTCTCACCGGTTCTGATTCTAATTACATCCTCTATTTCTCTTATAAATATTTTTCCGTCTCCTACATGACCGGTTACACAAGTTTCACGAACCTTTTCTATAATCTTTTCAACATCCTTATCATCTATTACAACCTCTACTCTTACCTTTGGAAGTAGATTGATAGTAGTCTTAAAGCCCTTTATTTCATTTACAGCCTGCTCTGAATCTGCTGTAATTCCCTTTTGCGTTCCGCAGCCCATAGCAGTCGAAAGCGTCATGCCTCCGCAATTAAAATCATCAAGAACCTTCTTTATATCCTCTAGCTTTTCCGGTCTGATTAAGATTACCAACTCCTTCATATTCCATTCCTCCTTAAGCCTTTGTTAAATACATTTTTACAATGCTAAAAGGGGCCTATCCAATTTTGGATAAGCCCCTTCGCTTTGCGTTTTTTATTTTCTATAGAATATACATTATCAATTTTTCTAATTCAATTATTATCTTTTACCATTTTTCTACTTAAAAAGTAGTAGTTATTCAAATTCTCTTACTAGCTTAAACAGCTGTACTCTGTTTTTAATTCCAAGCTTTCTGTAAATATTTAGTATATGCTTCTTTAGTGTATTTGGTGTTATAGCAAGGTCGTCACATATACTTGCATTGTCCCTTCCAGACATAAGCTGCTTTAATATAGTATGCTCTCTCCTTGTTAAGTCATATTTTACAACTGCCTGCGTTACTGTAATTTTGCTTATGCCACTTTCTCCTGATTTGTAGAACTGTTCAAGGCGATACGCAAGATGATCCTTTAATATATCAAGTATAAATATATCATCATAGTGAAAGTCCTCTTTGCCTATGGTTCTGTAAAATGTAATCGCTCCTAAAAATTTTTTGTGCCTTGCAATTACTATCTGCAATGCATAGTGCCAATTATTTGGCTTATATACCTTTTTGTAGTAATCAGTATTTACTCTGACATCATCTGATATAATATCCGTTTCTCTATATATAAGCATCTTTCCGCTTGATACTAATTTTCTGCTGTAGCATATATCCTCATACATCTCAGACAAATCCACATCACAGTTATATGTAACTGGATTGCAAAGAAGCTTCCCCTTTTCCTTAGATGCCATATAAAAATCCGCACTATCAAAATCCAGCACCATCCTAAGCTGTGATAGGATTTCATATCGCATATCATTAAAGCCCTCTGTTGTATATATTTTATAAATTATATTATTTAGCAAAATCCAATCATTAGTTTCAAGTCTTTTCACGGCAGTCCTCCAATCGAATACACAATTTGCTTGTTTTATTAGTTAGTCTATGCTAATCTATTATATGTAAACAAATTTCGGTTGCATTATTGCTAAATCGAATTATACTACTTTTACTAGCTTCTGCAAAATAAAAGCTATAACAATTAGTATTCGAACTAATAAGGAGTATATATGAAGGATGCACACAAATCCGCTGAGGATTATTTAGAAACTATATTATTATTAAAAAGAGACAAGGGCTTTGTAAGATCTATAGATGTTGCAAATGCACTCGGCTTTACAAAGGCAAGCGTAAGCATAGCAGTAAAAAAGCTCCGCCTAGGTGGTTATCTAAATGTTGACCTTGACGGAGAGCTGCTCTTTACAGATGAGGGGCTTAAGCTTGCTAATGATGTATATGACAGGCATCAGCTTTTCACAAAATTTTTCACCTACCTCGGGGTAGACCCTGAGGTAGCACAAGAGGATGCCTGCAAGATAGAGCATGACCTAAGCCCAGAGACATATGAGAAATTCAAGGAGCATATATTAAAGGAGCATTATGGCGAGGAGGGGTTATCATAGACTCAATCCTCAATTCTTGTACTTCTTATAGCCTGCCTTACCTTTAAAATCATAGATGGTGATACTGAGAGCTCGTCATATCCCATCTTTAAAAATGTGCTGGTAAGCGTAGTATCCGCTGCTAGCTCTCCGCATATTCCAGCCCATGCACCGCCACTGTGAGCATTGTCCACAATTATCTTTAACATTCTCAGTATAGCCTCATGATGTGAATCATATATATTATCCAGCTTTGGGTTTTGACGATCTATCGCTAGCGTATACTGCGTTAGGTCATTAGTTCCTACCGAGAAGAAATCAACCTCCTTAGCTAGCAGATCTGAAATCATAACTGCTGCAGGTGTCTCTATCATAATTCCTATTTCACAGTCCTTATATTCTATACCGCCATCCTTAAGCTCGGCTTTAACCTCGGCTACGATTTTCTTTATAGCCTTTACCTCTTCTAAAGAGATAATCATAGGAAACATGATTGATATGTTGCCAAAATAGCTAGCACGATATATAGCTCTAAGCTGAGTCTTAAATATATCCCTTCTATCAAGACATATTCTTATAGCTCTATATCCCATAGCAGGATTTTCTTCCCTTTCCATATTAAAATAATCTACCTGCTTATCTGCTCCTATATCAAGTGTACGAATAATAACCTTCTTGCCTGCCATATTTTCTGCTACGGTTTTATAAGCAGCAAATTGTTCCTCTTCACTAGGATAGGTATTAGCCTCCAGATACAAAAATTCACTTCTAAAAAGTCCTATTCCGCCTGCATCATTTGCAAGGGCATTTGCCACATCCGCAACGCTTCCTATATTTGCATAAAGATTTATTTTCTTGCCATCTAGGGTAATATTTTCCTTGCCCTTTAGATCAAGAAGAAGCTTTTTCTTTTCTAGCTCAGCAGCCTTCTTTCCCTTATAGCTATTTAGTGTATCCTCATCAGGGTCTATATAAAGCTGTCCTGTATATCCATCTACTATACCAAGCTTTCCATCTATATCGTCTGGATAATCTATACCTATAAGTGCAGGTATATTCATAGTTCTAGCAAGTATTGCTGTATGAGAATTAGTCGAGCCACCTCTTGTAACAAATGATAAAACTCTTTTTTTATCTAGCTGCACGGTTTGACTAGGTGCAAGGTCATCTGCAAGAAGTATTACAGGCTCATCAGCTAAAAGAGAAGCCCTTTTTTTATTTTGCAATATATCTATTACACGGTTAGAAATATCCTTAACATCTGCTGCCCTTTCCTTCATATAATCATCATCCATAGCAGCAAACATTGCCGAAAAATTATCGCCTGTTACGGCAACAGCATATTCAGCATTAACACTTTGCGTTTTAATCATATTGACTATAGATTCGATATAGTCAAGGTCATCAAGCATTATTTGATGCACTTCAAAGATGGCTGCATTTACCTCTCCAACCTCTCTAACAGCCTTTTCATAAAGCTCCTTTAGCTCATGCTTTGCAATTTCCTTAGCATTATTAAAACGCTCTATCTGCTCATCTGTATTTGTAATCTTTTGTCTTTTCACCTGACTAGCCTTGCCTCCATAGATACAAAGAGGACCTATAGCTATTCCGCTAAATACACTTTTACCTTCTAAAATCATCTTTCTCTCCATATAGTCTTCTATAAATAAGAATCCTGCTTCGCAGGATTCTCCGCCTGCGGCGGGTCGCAAAGCGACATTTTCCACTCCGCCGCAGTGCGATCCAAAGCGGAGCGTTTTTTTACTTCATAGGGTGCACCTTCCTATGTAGTAAAATGATATATGAGCTACTTTGGGGGAAAAGCAGCTCATATAATCCTGTCTTACAAATTTTCTTTTATAAATGCAGATAGCTTATCCATAGCTTCATCTTCATCCTCGCCATCTGTCACTAGCACAATCTCCTGCCCGCATTTTACCGCAAGTCCCATAAGTGCAAAAATTCTTTTTAAATCCGCCTGCTTTCCATCCTTACTAAGCGTAATATTGCACTTATAATTTGCAGCCTCTTTAACAAGCAAGCCTGCGGGCCTTGCATGAATACCAAGCTCGTCCTTTATAGTATATTTAAATTCCTTCATTGCCCTCTCCTTTATTACTCTCTTAAAAGCTGCCCAAGCATAGCAGTGCATCCTTTGTATATATCTTCATAAGCCTTATCAAAATCCTTTGTATACCAAGGATCAGATACATCACGCTCGCTGCCTGTAAAGCTAAGCAGCTTATGTATCTTGTTCTCCCTGTCATCTCCAAAAAGCTTTTTTAGATCCTCCTTATTTTCTTCATCCATAATTACTATATAATCATATATATCGTAATCTTCTTTTTTTATAAGTCTGGCAACCTTGCCACTAGGATCTATGCCATTTTCAAGTAGCTTGTCTGCAGCTGGCTTATGTATAGGGAAGCCAACCTTATTTTCTCTGGTTGCCGCTGAATCAATCAAGAATTCATCCTGCCTGCCTTCTCTTTTAACAAGCTCCTTCATTATAAGCTCTGCCATAGGCGAGCGGCATATATTACCATGGCAAACAAATAATATCCGCTTTGTCGTAACTAAAGCCATATTTAATTCCTCTGTTTTACAAATTAACTACCTCTACCTGTTCAAGTATCCTTTTGCTTGTATCAGGATCGAAGCTTCCTGTTTCCTTAGTGCATGCATTAGCACTAGCAACAGCAACAGCATACTTAAGAGTTTCCTGTGGTGACAGCTTTTTTTCTAATGCCACGGCAAATGCTCCAACCATAGAATCACCGCATCCTACAGTATTAACTACCGATAGCTTAGGCGGCTTAGCCTGAAGGACTCCATCCTCACAAACAAGAAGTGCTCCGTCGCCACCTAGCGAAACTACAACATATGCTATTCCGCTCTTATATATTTTAGTTGCACATTCTATTACATCATCTATAGTGCTAATTTCTTTTTGATAGAGAGCCTCTAGCTCTTCCTTGTTTGGCTTAACCATAGTAGGCTTTGCCTCTATTCCATGCTTTAGAAGCTCTCCACTAGTATCAAGAATTACCTGATGTCCCTTAGCCTCAGCTATCCTAATCATAGCTGCATATATATCCTTAGGAATCCCATTTGGCACGCTTCCTGACATTGTAATTATGCTGCTTTTTTCAATAATCTTAGGGAAGAAGTTTTGCATAAAATCATCACATTCTTCCTTGCTGACCTCACACCCCGGCTCTAAAAGCTCTGTTGAGCCATAAGCCTCATCCAGTATATTAATGCAGCTTCTAGTCTCACCCTTAATATGGTAAAAGCTGTGGCTTACATTATCCTCATCAAGCAGAGACTCCAAATAAGCTCCATTAAATCCGCCTATCATTCCTGTTGCCATAACGTCGCTCTTACAAAGCCTTACAATCCTAGCAACATTAAGTCCCTTACCACCTGCCGAATTACGGCACTTACCAACTCTCATTACCTTACCATATTCTATAGCAGACTTCATCTGATATGCCTTATCTATAGATGCATTTAATGTGACGGTCATTATCATAGCTATACTCCCTTACGCCTCGCTGTCTATTAGTATCTTACCCTTAACCGTTCCTGGCACCTTATACATCTCAAATGCATCTGCAATACTGCTAAGAGGCATCTTGCGGAAGATAAAGCTATCATCAAACCTTAGATCTCCAGTTTTAAAATAATGTGCTACTAGCTCCCATTCGCATCCCGGGAATGGCGCACTATAAGACATCCAAGAACCAGTAAGTGTAAATTCCTTACGGTTTATATTTTCCCACTCTTTTACTGTAAAAGCAAGTTCCTTTGTCGGAGTACCTACAAAGCATACCTGAGCCTTATTAGCAGCAAGCTCAAATGCCATACGCATAGTAGTTGTATTACCTGCTGTCTCAAATACATAATCAAAGCCCTTACCGTTTGTTAAAGCTAAAGCCTTATCCATAAAGCCGTCTTCAAGTGTATTAATGCTATCAGTCGAGCCAAGACGTCTGCCAAGCTCAAGTCGCTCATTTGCTATATCAAAAACTACTAGCTGCTTAGCTCCGAATATCTTCGCCCACTGCATAACAAACATTCCTATAGTACCACCACCAAGTATTGCAACACTTCCTCCGCCCTTGTAGTCGAGTCTTTTTAGTCCATGAAGTGCAACTGTAGCTGGCTCAAAGAATGCTCCCTTTTCAAATGAAACCTCATTATCAAACCTTACTACATTTTTTTCTGGTACTACAACATATTCAGCAAAGCTACCAAACTTACTTGAGCCTACGAATTTATAATGCTTGCATAATGAGTAATTACCCTTTTGACAATCCTCACATTCCATACAAGGAAGCAGTGGAACGCCGGCAACTCTGTCGCCCTTTTTTACGCTTTTAACATTAGCTCCGGTCTCCTCTACTGTTCCAGAAAATTCATGTCCAAGTACATTAGGATAGTAGTGACATGCAGTGCCATTAACTCTAGGGATATCTGAGCCACAGATTCCAGTATACTTTACCTTAATTAATACTTCCCCTTCCTTAGGGCTAGGCTTTTCTATATCCTCATATCTTATATCATTTTGTGCATGAACAACTCCTGCCTTCATATACCCTTATCTCCTTTAGTCGTTTTGAGCAAGCTCTGCTGCTCTCTTCTTTGAATGCATAACTGTAAATACCATACAAACTATGTATATAATAGCAATTACAGCAACTCCTGCTAGATTATCTCTTGTAAACAGACCTGTGTATATATATGTTATAGGGCATCCACCCTGATCCATAGCTGCAAGTGTCTCACCTGCTGCAACCTGTCCTACGCTCTGACCAAGCTTTGTTGTCCAATCAACTGCCTGATTTGTAATCCATATTGTCATAGTCATTATTAAAGAACCAGATATAAGTGTTCTGAACAAATTACCCTTATGGATAGCAACTGCTATTGCAATAAAGAAGCCTATAGTTGCAAGATCTCCAAATGGCAATATCCTGTTTCCAGGCATAACTATAGCTATAAGTAGTGTTATCGGTATAAAGAAGATTCCTGCTGTTACAACCTCTGGATCTCCTAGAAGTATTGCTGGATCAAGACCTATATAGAATTCTGAATTGCCGCCGTACTTCTTGTGCATGATTTCCTTAGCTCTCTCTGAGATTGGAAGTAGTCCATCCATAATGCACTTAATTACCTTAGGCATAAGAACCATAACTGCACCCATCTGTACTCCAAGAGGAAGTGCCTGCTGTGGATTATAGCCTGCCAAAAATCCGATTATAGCGCCAAGTACAAAGCCTATAACAACTGGCTCTCCAAGTACGCCTATCTTTTCCTGGATTCCTTCTACTGAAAACTTAACCTTGTTAAGTCCAGGTATCTTATCTATAACTGCATCTACGAAGCATGCAATAGGTGCCATATATGTTGATGTTCCGTGTGGTACTGTAAGTCCATCAAGCTCAAAGTAATCCTTCATAAGTGGAGCATAAAGGTCACCAAACTTAAATGCTATAATTGCATGTATTGCTGTTCCAAGTATTCCAACCCAGAAGTTGCCTGTAACTGCATAAGCTATAGCACCTGTAAATGCCATATGCCAAACGTTCCATATATCTATATTAATTGTCTTCGTTGTCTTAGTCATAATCATGATAAGATTAATTAATATTGATAGTGGAATTGCGACTGTAGCTATAACAGAGCCCCATGTAATACCACTCATTCCAGGCCAACCTACCTCGACGATCGAAAGGGAAACTCCTAATCTATCTGCCATCGCCTGAGCAGCAGGTCCCATCTTTGCATTCATCATATCTACGATAAGACCCATACCTACGAAACCAACTCCAAGCATAAGACCAGACCTAACAGCTTTTCCGACCTTAACACCTATACAGATTGATATTATTGCTATAACGACTGGAAGCATAACTGATGCACCCATATCTATAATATATTTAATCACGAACGCACAAATATCAAAAAATGAATTCATATATTTCCTCCTTAAACCTTTCTAATTTATAATTAGTTTTCTCGCACTATTCTTGTGAATTTTGATTTTCTATCCCTTTAAAACATTAAGTATGTCCTGCTTTGTTTTATCTACACCAACTCCAGATATAAATGGCATTCCAGTAATTAGCGGTACTCCAAAGTCTCTTTTAACCTTAGATGTTGTTACTATAAGGTCTGCCGGAAGATTAGACTCTATCTCCGATATACGTACCTGACAGATCTCTATATCTACATTATTTTCCTTGCATAATTCTACGATTTTATTTGCTGCTACTGTTGATGTTGCTACTGCTCCACCACAGGCAACTATTACCTTCTTTTTCAAAGCGAATTCTCCTTTTCCTTAATAATTTTAATGATCTGCTCACTATCCTTTGCAGACATAAGCGTCTCTAAAAACGCTTTATCCTGGATTATTTCAAAAATCCTTTGTAGCTGGTCGATATGTGCATTAGGATCAACGACAGCTAGCATAAACATAATCTGCACGTCTACAGCTTCGTCGTCGCTGCCCATCTGTATAAATGTCACAGGCTTCTTTAATATAGCAATAGCAACCGCCTGCTTATTTACATGACTAGGATCTACATGTGGAATTGCAACCCCGATACCGTCTATGTCAAGTCCAGTCGGATATTCCTTCTCTCTTTCAACGAGTGCAGCTGCATAGGAGCTTTTTGCATATCCCTTTTCTGTAACTAGCTCTCCAAGCCTTGCAAGTGCATCTGATGAGTCTTCTGCCTCTAGGCTAGTTACGATAAGCTTTGGATCTAACTCCTCCCATATCATAGGCTCTCCCCTCCTTTTGGTTTTATAATTTGCCGGCATTTTATAAATCTTATGCTATCACCTATGCCATACTAAAAAAAGCCAAATGTCTTTCCATAATTTTGAAGAAATTTGCATTTTTACAATTTCTTCTCTATGCAAAGCCATCTGGCCATTACTTTGGTTTTATTTTTTACTATTCTAAGCTATATTCCATTTTTTCTATTAGTATCGAAGCCTCCTGTGGCGTCCTAGAATTTCTAAGTCCTGCCTTAAATTCCTCATTCTTAAGAAGATTAACTAGGTTAAAAAATGCTTTTAGGTGCATCTTATGGTCCACCGCACTTAAGCAGCATACAAATTCAACTGGATCTCTTTCCTCTGCACCAAATTCCACAGGCTTTTTTAAACGTATTAGATTCATACCAGTTTGTATGCTTCCAGCCTCTAAGCCCTCATGTGGTATGGCAAAGCCCTTCGATATAACTATATATGTTCCATTCTCCTTTATATTCTGTATCATTGCATCTATATAACGTTCTTCTATATATCCGTCCTTTAACAAAGGCAGTGCTGATTTTTTTACAGCATCCTCCCAATCGCTACACTCTACATCAAGCTGTATATGATCAGCAGTCAAAAAATTATGAAGATACGGAGAAACAATCTGTGCTTCACTTTCTATAGGCTGACGGAAATATCTTCTTACAGCCTTTTTTATCTGCTTTATAAGCTGAGCTTCCACATCAAGCTTAAACTCCTTAATTACAGGCTCTATCTCATTCATAAGTCCATTTGCCGAAAGCTTAATATCTGTAATTCTGCTCGGCAAATGCTTACTATTTCTAATTGTATCTATCTTATTACCTATACGCAGATAATCCTCATCTGTCAGAAATGGTGAAACGACAACATATTCTACTGGGCATGCCTTTAGCTGTATTGTAGATATAACAAAATCTGCCATTGCAGGATCTATATTTCTCGCTTCATGCGTAGATATAATATCAACAATCTGAAAGTTGAAATGCTTCTTAAGCCTTTCCATAAGTAGCTGTGAGGTTCCTATTCCTGCATTACAAGCTACTATTACATGGAAGGCTACCTCCTTATTCTTTTTACGCTCTAACGCAGCACAAACATGTACCGCAACATAGCTAATTTCTATCTCACTAAGCTTATGCCTTGCATAAGGCTCAAATATATACATGTATTTTTTTACCGCACTAAGTATGTCTTGATTTGATTCTAGTACCTCTGTTATCAAATCATTTGCCTTATACAACGGACTAACATCAGAAAGAATAGTTGCCATATGTCCAGACAGCTTTTCATAAAACTCATAATCACTGCTCAGATTAATACTAATTTCTTCTGACACAAGCTCGATAAAGTTTCTTGTAATCATCTGAATTTTTATAAATTCGTTGTCGGCAGGTTCTTTTTTTATATGGCGAACTCTTGATAGAAATCTATTAAAATAAAGAACCTCATCTTCCGTTATTACAGCATTACAATATTGAGATATATATTTAAGTATATCTACTGCCATAGGATAGGATTCGTTAGTTTTTTTTGATTGTGCTTCGATGTATTCTCCATGCAGAATTCTTGCAAGCATAATTCCAAGATATTGAACAACGCCTTGATAGGATTCATCTGTAAGAAACCTTTTATGATTATGCTCCTGCTCGCTGACAATCTTTTTTATTATCATTTGATTTCCTGCTAAAACCGATGTTCCACCTACAAGAACACCTGTTGCCTCATCAGGGGAAAACATATCAACAAGACGCATCAAAAACTTTCTTTTATTTTCCTCTGTTCCCTCAACCTTAAGGCCTTTATTGGGGCGAGAAACAACATTAAGATTTCCTCTATTAATAAAATCCTTGATTTCATCTAAGTCATTGATAATAGTCTCTCTGCTTACAAATAGATTGTCGGCTATAGTTGACATCGTTACATATCCAGATGAATTTATAAGTAGTGTGGCAGCTACCTTAATACGCTCCTCCTGCGAAAGCTTATAGGTATAAAAATTGCTGCTATCTATATGCTCCATGATCTTAGAAAAATCCTCTGATTTTTCTATAAAACCACCACTTTTTAGCACCAGCTTATTAAGTCCATGCTCCTCTAGCAATGAATTGATAGCATGTATATCATTTCGTATAGTTCTTTGTGAAACCTCACCTCTTTTAGATAATTCATCTATGGTAAGCTTATCATCAGCCTTATTTAAATCCAAAATAATAGACATCATTCGTCTGTTCATCACGCATCTCCTTGCTTAATACACATAAAGTAATTCTATCACAATTATAGTTTGCTTTACATGAGTTTTTTGCTGATGATTAAAGCGGTGATTAAAGGGTTAAATTAAAAGAACAAAGAAGCATTTTTATTTCATAGGGCATGGTCCTCTATAAAAGAAAAGACCATCTAAGAATATATCCCTAAATGGTCTTTAAGCTAAAATCTAATTTAGTTTTTGGTAAAGCCTTCTAAGCTTATTTGTTATTTATAGCTGCCTGTGCTGCTGCAAGTCTAGCTATAGGAACTCTAAATGGTGAGCAAGATACATAATCAAGTCCTATCTTGTGGCAGAACTCAACTGATGATGGATCTCCGCCGTGCTCTCCGCATATACCTACATGCATATCAGGGCGTGTGCTCTTACCAAGCTTTATAGCCATCTCCATAAGCTTACCTACGCCTGTTTGATCAAGCTTAGCAAATGGATCATTCTCAAATATCTTGGCATCATAGTATGCATTGAGGAACTTACCAGCATCATCTCTAGAGAAGCCAAAGGTCATCTGTGTAAGGTCATTAGTACCAAAGCAGAAGAACTCAGCATCCTTAGCTATCTCATCAGCTGTTAGTGCTGCTCTAGGAATCTCTATCATAGTACCAACCTCATACTTAAGCTCAACTCCTGCATCCTTGATTTCCTTATCTGCTGTTTCAACAACTATATTCTTAACGAACTTAAGCTCCTTCTCCTCACATACAAGTGGGATCATAATCTCTGGAACTATATTCCAATCAGCATGCTTCTTCTTAACATTGATAGCTGCTCTTATAACTGCACTTGTCTGCATTCTAGCTATCTCAGGATAGGTAACTGTAAGACGGCAGCCTCTGTGTCCCATCATAGGGTTGAACTCGTGGAGAGAAGCAATTATAGCCTTAATATCTGCTACAGACTTGCCCTTAGTCTTAGCAAGCTTCTCGATATCCTCCTCATCTGTAGGAACAAACTCATGTAGAGGCGGATCAAGGAATCTTATAGTAACAGGACATCCCTCAAGTGCCTCGTAAAGCTGCTCGAAATCTCCCTGCTGAAGCGGAAGTATCTTCTTAAGTGCTTCCTCTCTCTCCTCAACTGTATCTGAGCAAATCATCTCTCTGAATGCATCTATTCTGTTACCTGCAAAGAACATATGCTCTGTACGGCAAAGACCGATACCCTCTGCGCCAAGCTCTCTAGCCTTCTTAGCGTCTGTAGGTGTATCTGCATTAGTTCTAACCTTAAGTCTTCTATACTTGTCAGCCCATCCCATAATTCTTCCGAACTCACCAGCTATAGTTGCATCTACTGTAGGGATAGCACCATCATATATATTACCTGTAGAGCCATCGAATGATATTACATCGCCCTCGTGGTATTCCTTACCTGCGAGCTTAAATACCTTATTCTCCTCATCCATTATTATCTCTGAGCATCCAGATACGCAGCATGTACCCATACCTCTTGCTACAACTGCAGCATGTGATGTCATACCACCACGAACTGTAAGTATACCCTGTGCTGCCTTCATGCCCTCGATATCCTCTGGAGATGTCTCAAGTCTAACTAGTACTACCTTCTTGCCAGTAGCTGCCTGATCCTTAGCATCATCTGCGGTAAATACTATATGTCCGCTAGCTGCACCCGGTGCTGCTGCAAGAGCCTTAGCTATAGGCTTAACCTTCTTTAATGCCTCTGTATCAAACTGCGGGTGAAGAAGTGAATCAAGGTTACGAGGATCTATCATAGTAACAGCCTTCTCCTCTGTAATCATCTTCTCATCTACAAGGTCACAAGCTATCTTAAGAGCTGCCTTTGCTGTTCTCTTACCATTACGAGTTTGAAGCATATACAGATGTCTGTCCTCTATGGTAAATTCCATATCCTGCATATCTCTGTAGTGATCCTCAAGTGTATGACATATCTTTACGAACTGATCATATACCTCTGGCATAACGTCCTTAAGCTGGTCGATAGACTGTGGTGTACGAACACCGGCAACTACGTCCTCGCCCTGTGCATTCATAAGGAACTCACCCATAAGCTTCTTCTCACCGGTTGCAGGATTTCTTGTAAATGCAACTCCTGTTCCGGATGTATCGCCCATGTTACCAAATGCCATCATCTGTACATTAACTGCTGTTCCCCAAGAATAAGGTATATCATTATCACGACGATATACATTAGCTCTAGGATTATCCCAAGATCTAAATACAGCCTTTATAGCCTCCATCAGCTGCTCCTTAGGATCTGCTGGGAAGTCCTTACCTATCTTAGACTTATACTCTGCCTTGAACTGATTAGCTAGCTCCTTAAGGTCATTTGCATCAAGCTCTACGTCCTGAGTTACGCCCTTCTTTTCCTTCATCTGGTCGATAAGAGCCTCAAAGTACTTCTTACCAACCTCCATAACAACGTCTGAGAACATCTGTATAAATCTTCTATAGCAATCCCAAGCCCAACGTGGGTTGCCAGACTTTGCAGCAAGTACCTCTACTACGTCCTCATTTAATCCGAGATTAAGGATAGTATCCATCATACCTGGCATAGATGCTCTAGCACCAGAACGAACAGAAACTAGAAGTGGATTCTCCTTATCTCCAAACTTCTTGCCAGTAATCTCTTCCATCTTTGTGATGTATTCCATTATCTGACCCATAATCTCTTCGTTGATTTGCTTGCCGTCCTCATAATACTGAGTACACGCCTCTGTTGTAATTGTAAAGCCCTGTGGAACCGGCAAGCCTAGATTAGTCATCTCAGCAAGGTTAGCACCCTTACCACCGAGAAGATTTCTCATGTCGGCATTGCCTTCTTTAAATAGATAAACCCATTTTTTTGCCATCTTACTTCTCCTCCTAAGTTAATTATCCGCAGTTAATTATATACCAGTGTTTCGCAATTGTATAATCATATATATACGAAGTGCTAGTCGTATATACGACTAGCGCCAGCTTCTCCTTAATGTGTAATTTTTACTTCTCTAAACGCCTCTTACATTCACTAAGCTCTTCCTTCATAGCCTTAGTTCCCGGAGCTCCCTTTGTATTTCTGCCCTCTATGCAGGTCTTTAGGCTTATAGCCTCATATATATCATTATCGAATATATCACATACAGATTTATACTCATCCAATGAAAGCTCATCAAGACTTTTCCCCTCATTAATAGCCATTAATACAAGTGCACCAACATATCCATGTGCATCTCTAAATGCCACTCCCTTTTTAACCAGATAATCTGCAACATCGGTTGCATTGGCATATCCGCTCTTACAGCTATCCTCCATTCTCTTTTTGTTAAACCTCATAGCCTTAAGCATACCTGTCATAAGCTTAATAGATCCGAGTGCTGTATCCATAGCATCAAATGAAAGCTCCTTATCCTCCTGCATATCCTTATCATATGCAAGCGGTAGTCCCTTCATAACTGTAAGCAGGCTAATTAATGCTCCATATACTCTTCCGGTCTTTCCTCTAAGAAGCTCTGCTATATCAGGATTTTTTTTCTGAGGCATTATGCTAGAGCCTGTAGAATAGGTATCATCTATATCTACAAATTTATATTCATCACTATTCCATATAATTATTTCCTCTGATAGTCTGCTTAGATGCATAGCGATAATAGACATATCAGATAAAAGCTCTATAAGATAATCTCTATCACTTACCGAGTCCATGCTGTTAATTGTAGCTCTATCAAAGTTAAGTAGCTTTGCTGTATATTCTCTGTCTAGCGGATAAGTAGTTCCTGCTAGTGCACCAGCTCCTAACGGGCACTCGTTCATTCGCATTCTTGCATCTCTTACTCTGCACCTATCTCTATAAAACATTTCAAAGTATGCACCCATGTGGTGAGCTAATGTAACCGGCTGTGCCTTTTGCATATGAGTAAATCCCGGCATAACAGTATCTACATTTGCTTCCATAATAGTATATATTTCTTTTAGCAGATCTGTTAGCTCGCAATTTAAGCTGTCTGCCATATCTCTTGTATATAATCTCATATCAAGAGCCACCTGGTCATTACGGCTTCTTCCTGTATGCAGTCTTTTTCCTGCCTCACCTATACGCTCTGTAAGATTGCCCTCTATAAAGGAATGTATATCCTCATATTCATTAGAAAACTGCAGCTTGCCTGATTCTATATCATTTTTTATCTCCTCAAGCCCCTTAGTTATCGCCTCTGCATCGGCATCAGATAATATGCCCTGCTTTTTAAGCATAGCAACATGTGCCATACTTCCCTGAATATCCTTTTCATATAACCTATTATCAAATGATAGTGATTCATTAAAGCTATATGCCAGATCGTCTGTTTTTTTTGTAAATCTTCCACCCCAAAGCTTCATACGTTTTCTCCTCGTATTTTATTTTATATTGTCCTCGTTTATTTTATCTTCTATATTATTATTTGCAGCATCACTTTCCTTGCTCATGCTGCCATCTCCATCCAGTTTATTCTCCAGTTCGTTTTCGGCAGCTATCTCGTTCTTCGATTCTTCTTCATCATTAGGATGCTTCGTCTTATATATATGTAATGCCAGAGTTAGAATAATAAGTAATATTACAGAAGCTATACTAATTAATATTCCTATCTTAAGTCCCTGCGGCGTGTAGTCAAGCGTTATCTCATGGCTTCCCTCTGTTAGGTCTATAGCCATAAAGGTATCAAAATACTTTCTTGCTGCTCTCTTTTGACCGTCCACACAAATTCTCCAACCCTTATCATATGGCACTGATAAAAATAGAGCTCCGCTTTTCTTAGCATCTACCACTCCCTCTATATGAGTATCCGAAAAGCTTGTGATATCTAATGTGCTTGATGAAAGCTTATCATATATCTTTCCGAGTGCATCATAGTCAAAGCTATAAGCCGTAGCATCTAATATAAGTGTATCATCGTCAGAAAGCAAACTAACGCTTTCACCCTGTTTTAGATATCCCAGCTCTATAAGGTATCCTCTTTTTAGATTATCAAAGCTAACATTTTTATCTTCATCGCCTATAGATGCATTTACCTTGTCTACACTGCGATTATCTATCCGTACATAATACGCACTTGATTTGCTTGCAGTAAAGCTAAACCTGCTGCCCTCTGTAGTTCCTTCCTCTCGAACAAGAACATCACCTGCACCTAAAAGCTCACACAGATCATTTTGAACATCTGCAGGACTGTCTAGGTCAAGCATCCAATTACTTTCTAAGTCTCCATCTACCATATAACCAAGCGGAAGCGTATATGGATATTTATATAAGTAGGTCGAGCCAGACTGTAAAACAAGCTCTTCATTAGTATTATCACTTTCACTTGAATAAATTCCATATTTTACAGAGAAAAGTGAATCTATAAGCGGTGTTGCTCCTGTTATACTATATGCATTTGTCGAGCTTTCACAGCCTATCTTTTTAAAGAAATCAGATACATCAGCATTTGCTGTAGATGAGAACAGGGATATGGTTCTAAAATTCATCCATGCTCCATCATCCTTAGTTTTTCTGCTTACCTTATCATACCTGAAAAATGTTCCGTCCTCGACCTCGCTAACTAGTCGTTTAACGTCAGCATTGTCCGCTATGTAATTACTTCTATCTATAGTAGTTATACTTGTTGCTGTCGTGTTGATAGCATTTTCCACGGAAACTAATGTAAGAAAAAGAAGTAAAATTATATTTGCATTGCACCTGTTAGAAAGCTTAAGATATATAATTCCCGCATATAGGGCAAGCAACACAAGTGCTCCGTAATAAACAGCAAAGTGAAAGGCATCATCTGTTATAAATTCCTGACAGCAAAGTACAAAGCCTGAGCTTATAAGATATGCCATACCAAGCTGCTTTATGCTATTTCCATCAAGATTATCATATACTCTAAAGCACATATATAAAATTAGTAGCACATAGATAAATGACTGCCTGCAAGGAAGCGAATTTGGATAATGCAGCCCATGCCAAATATAATTAAATACATTAATAGAAAAGCTTGCATAGAAAAATAATAGCACAGTCATATATACTATCTTTTCCTTTAATGCAATTTTTTTATTAACCAGATATAAAAGAATCAGTATAAATACAGCTGTTCCGCAATATATATTAGGCCAATGATCAAGGCCTATCTCAACATCTACTCCAGCCATATGCCGAGAAAGCATAGCTATAATAGAAAAATATGAGCTCCAATTTTTAGGAAATGATATATCACTTGATGCCGTACTTGAGAGTGCATAGATTTCCGGAAGAAGGACTGCCGCCGCTATGCCGCCAGCAAGCAGCGAATACAGGGCAAAGCTACCTAGTGATTTTAAAAGACATGTTATCCTTGTTTTCCCACGCATAATAAGCTGCATAACAAAATATATAACCATAAAGATACATATCATTATAGATATATAATAATTTGATGCTATGCTAATTCCGAGTGCCACTGCATATAAAAGTCCCTTGCCATCACGCACCAGCCTTTCAAGTCCAAGACATATAATAGGAAGAAGTATAATGCAGTCAAGCCACATTATATTCCAGCTATATGCAGCCATGTATCCAGAAAGTGCATAGCATATGGCAAAAAATGATATTCCTATCTCAGAATTTACGGAATGTTTTTTTAGAAAATATGCAAATGAGAGCCCAGCAAGTCCTATCTTTAGAACTATCATATATGTCATAAATTCTATGATATATGCCTTTGGGCAAAGAAGAATAAGCCAGTTAAGAGGGCTTGCAAGATAGTATGCATATATAGCCGAGAAATTTACTCCCATGCCTATATCCCAGCTATAAAAAAGACTTTCTCCCTCTGATAGCTTATGCTTAAATTCAGAAAAAAATGGTGCATACTGATGGTACATATCTGTACGAAGAAATGAATTATCCCCAAATGGAAATATTCCTCTTTGTGCAAATATAACTATCATTATAATTATAGGTATAAGAAATGACACTATCAGTGAATCATTGCTCCCAAAAAAGAGGCTCTCACTGCCTGACTTATTTATATCATTTTCTTCTATACATTCCTCATTTTCCATATGCTTACCTATTTTTTAAATATAAAAAATTTACTAAATATATAATTTACAACGATTACAACAACAGATACTCCAGCCTTAACTAAAAGCTCATTAAATCCGAGTATGCTTACGCCAAGCCACATGCCAACCATAGTTATTACATAGGTGCTTATCCTAGCAAGTGTAAATACAAAAAGCTCCTTAAGTACAACTCCCGGTGACATATCCGTGCTTTCAAAAACAACTATCTTATTAGTTATGAAAGCAAAAAGAACCGCCACTACCCATGACACGGTAGTTGCTGTAAGATAATTTACATTACATATATTTGCAAGAAATATATATACAACCCAGTCTACAACTGTTGTAAGTATTCCAAATATAATATATAGTATTCCTTCTTTGCTTATACTATGCTCACTAGCTTTATTATCCATAAAATCCCCCTCACAAAATATCTTCATTATTTTATATGAGAATGTATAAAATGTAAAGAAACAGGAGCCTTGATAGTATCAAAGCTCCCAAAGATTTTACAGGATAAATTTTATCTAAATATTTTATTTAAGGCATACACAGCTAATACCAGCACTCCTATTACTATAAATATTCCTGCCATTCCTGCAAGCATCATAGGAAGTGTAGTGCCAAGTGTTTCTATATTCATATTATCGTTCCTCCTTTAAACTCCCATAAGTGTAAGTATAAGTCCACCTGCTATAACAGATGCTATCTGTCCGGATACATTGACACTTATAGAATACATAAGTAAAAAGTTTTGATTGTCTTCCTTAAGCCCCATCTGATTAACAACTCTTCCACTCATTGGAAATGCAGATATTCCGGCAGCTCCTATCATAGGATTAATTTTCTTGTCCTTTGGTAAGAACAGGTTGATAATTTTTGCAAATACCACTCCGCCTACTGTATCAAATACAAATGCAACCAGTCCAAGTAAAAGTATAAGTATAGTATCCGGCTTTACAAATTGATCTGCTGTCATCTGGCAAGCAACAGTAAGTCCAAGAACTATGGTTATAAGATTTGCAAGTACATTTTGTGCTGTATCTGATATAGAATCAAGCACGCCACATTCTCTTATAAGATTACCAAACATCAAAAATCCTACTAATGCTACAGATGCCGGTGCGACAAGTCCTGCTAATATAGTAACTGCTATAGGAAAGACAATCTTAGTTATCTTACTTACACTTCCCTGCTTGTACGGCATACGGATAAGCCTTTCCTTTTTAGTTGTGACAAGTTTTATAACAGGTGGCTGAACTATAGGTACAAGTGCCATATAGCTGTATGCTGCTACCATAATAGCTCCAAGATATTTTGAGCCGAGTACATTTGCCACAAATATAGATGTAGGTCCGTCTGCCGCTCCTATAATAGCTATAGATGCTGCATCATTAAGATCAAAAAACAGTCCTGCTATAACTAGAGTTAGGAAAATTCCAAACTGTGCCGCTGCGCCAAAGAGCATAAGCCAAGGCTTTTCTAGCAGTGGCCCAAAATCTATCATAGCTCCTATTCCTATAAACAGCAGCAGCGGAAAAAGCTCATTGCTCATACCTGCCTCAAAAAGCTCTGTGATAGGCCCAACTACTGTTCCCTGCGTTATAGCACCTGATAGTGGCAGGTTTACAAGTATAGCACCAAAGCCCATAGGAAGAAGAAGGCTAGGCTCCATCCTTTTTGCTATGGCAAGATATATAAGAAGTGCTCCTATAAGCCACATGACTACCATCTGCCAGGTCGTATTGCCTAGGTTAGAAAAAAGTGTTGCAAATGTTTCTATAAAATTCATACATCTCCTCCTTGTTGATTTTGGGGAAAGCCTCTGTCAATACTTTCCTATGAAGTAAAAAAAGACCTTCACCACTTAAGTAGTGGTAAAAGTCTCAGTGTTTATGTATAAGTCCGGGCATACGCCGTGATGACGAGCTCATACAACATATATAATATACGTCCGCTTACTCCCTTTTATCTCGTGTAGTATAAAGAAAATTTAATTTGATGTCAATTATTTTTTTTGCAAAATTTTATGGTAGCCAATCCATGCTTTTCTGATACAATTTCATATACCCTTTAAGCAACCTCTCTTTTCCCATCCTAAAATTGATTTACGTATTTTTTAAATTCTTCAAAATCCTCAAGACTCATAACTGTATCCGAATAGTAATAATCCTTATCTCTAATCACACACCATATTTTCTTAAGCTTTATTTTTAACGCTGTCCAAGGTCCAAACTCCGTATCATAGTTTGATTTCATGAAACACATAAAGGCATACTGCCCATATTCCTTGTATTCATCATCAATCAATATATGATAAGAACTCATGCAGCCGCATTTACAGGTAACAATTATTTCTTTTTTATCTTTACTTAGTAGAACAGACATCTTTTCAGTTCCTTTTCCCTAATAATTATAAAGTAAAAAACGGAGCACTTGAAACCGAACTTCCATGCTCCTAGACTTACGCTAGCATAAGCCGATACCCCTTCGTAGGTATTAATAAGTTTTTAGCAGGCACTTACTCATTAACCGCTGTCCATAGTAGACTCTTTTTTCATCCGAAACGCTGAACATAACCCAATAAGCAAAAACAAATAAACTATAACTCATCACCTTGAACTTTTACTGTAAATTTAAATTCATACCCTCATAATATACTTGTTTAAATGCCTGCACGGAAAGCCACATTCGCAGCCTTATAGCTCTACATCAAACTCGAAGGTTTGATTGAACTTATCAAGAGCAATCTGCATTGTCGCAATTATTGAATCAATAGTCTCATACTCCTTCTTAACAAGTTCCAAATCATAATTAATATACTGGTATTCTGGAGCTGTCTTACGAGCTATATGCATACCTGAATTTATTCTTGTCTTTGGCTGCTTCTTACGCATCCTATCAAGGACATTCCTCCGCTTGTTAAGCTGAGCCATTCTAACAAGAATCGCATCGATGCTCATTTTCTTATCTCCCACATCAATTTCATTTGTTGCATTTACAATGTTGATTGCATGCTTTATGCGAACAATTTTTTCGTCAATCTCAGTAACATTTGTCGCCACAGCCTTGTAGTCATAATCAGGTATGACTGGTTCTTCATCTAGAGCAGCTACATAAACATAACCCTCTCGTTCCTTGTTAAGCCAAAATTCTTTATCCTCTTGCAGCTTTCTTAAAACTTTATTTGCATATGCTGATGTCATCTTTGCCATTTTATTTACCTCCATCAAACAATTCCTAACCGTATGCAATTACATATGGCCGCTATGCTCCATGTAGATATCTTAACATCTAGCGATATGCTTGTCATTTAACGCGTAGTTCAATCAGCTATTTGGTAAAAGGCTTTAGTATTCTATCAAAAGTTTTATAATTATGATCATCTTTAGGGCTGCAGTAAACTGCAAATTCTATTGTCTTGAAGGCTTTGATATAATCTTTTATTACATTCTTTGCTGCAAGTGCAACAATATCAGGACTATTAGCAAATGCACCACATCCAAATGCGCCAAGGATTATAACCTCATCATCCTCAAGCACAGCTACACTCAAAATTCTTCTCAGACGCTTCTCGTGAATTTTAAGAAGTTCTCTATCCCCTATCTTTGCTCGCGTGTTTCCGTCTCCGTTATTATAGCCGTTGCTAGGCTTATCTCTCAGATTTGGTGCTGCACAGGTTATTACATCCACGTCATACCAGTCATCCTCTGGCATAAGCCTAGGTGATGCAGTATCGGTCTTAAAGACCGTAACCTTAGGAGTAAAAATAATATCATCATTATGGATGGGATCATGTGCATTTCTATGAGGGCCATAGAAGCCATCCCACATTGGCTGCGTATTCAGATTAAAATACAAGCCAGAGCACCTACACAAGCATTCCTCCTGGGCATTTGCTCCTTTCGCAACTCCGCCACCTGGATTTGATGCAGATGCAAAATTATGCACAGCCACCCTCATGCCGCTGTAAGCAGAAGCTGCTTCATAGGTTCGCTTTGTAGAAACTACTACCTTTGCATTCTCGGCATGCTTCTCCAATTTAACATCTGATAAGCTATCACTCTCCAAAATTAACTTCTGATTGTCTGTTGATTTTTTCACTGAAGTCTTAAGCTTTTCATTTGTTCTTATTAAATTTTCTGTATCCTTAAAAGCTGCTATATTTTCATCTCTTCCCATGTCTCGTCTCCTTATCTATGCTTTTTATTCTATTTTAATATCTAGTCCGTCTTGCTCGCATTTAACCTATGGTTTAATTTTCCATATTTAAATGTCAATCCACCATAATATTCCAATGTCCATATAACTGTAGTTAAAAAAATTCATTCAACTGGCAATGCCTCTTTCTAAAATATCTTTATAGATTTCAATATTCCTTTTTATTCTTTGCTCATGTTGTTTTTTAGATATATCAAAATTAATAATCTCAATCTCCTCATCTAATTCATTAATATAATATCCATATATAGCAGAAGAGGGCACACGGCCCTCTTCATTAAAGCTACAAACACACTCCTCGTGTTTGCAGGTAATATCACTAAGATTTGCTCCATAAAGCTCCATCAAAGCAAACATCGTATCTGCCTGAGGATAGCTTTTCCCTTTCTCGTATTTGTAAAC
This sequence comes from Bacteroidaceae bacterium, assembly GCA_963593765.1. GTDB lineage: Bacteria > Bacillota > Clostridia > Lachnospirales > Lachnospiraceae > CAVBBU01. The sequence continues at coordinate 23,035 of CAVBBU010000006.1, forward strand.
GGCTTGAACTGAACCAAGTCTGAGGTACTCTCTTACCTCATCTACTGAAAGTGACTTCTCTTCGCGAAGACGCCTAAGATTTTCGCCTATGATTTTAAGGTCGTATTCCGGTCTATACTTCAATACTTCTCCTTCTGTACTCGTTACGCGAGCACGCGGTGCTAGATTAATAAAGTATCTATAGCGCTAGGTTCTTTCATCCTCAAGCTATTGTGCTAGGGTATCATCTTATGTCTTTAAAATCAAGTTAAGAATGAATTTTGCTGATTTCTTAATATCTCTTTTTGATATAATAACATGTTTCAACTATAAATTCATTCAACGCGTAGTTGAAAATCTACTCATTACCTAATCCCACAAATTCCAAAACCACTCCCCAAACATTTTTATTCCTTTATTCTTACATTCATTTCTATAGCTTCCAATTTGCCTCTCTGCTTCAGAATGCTTATCTACAATATCCTTATACTCTGGTGCATCGCTCATTGTATGAATCACACGAAAGGGCTTATTTTTCTCCTCCTCAAGCTCTTTTTCTGTCTTAAGCTTTTCGCCACCTGATCCATACTTCTTTTCAAATTCAAGATGTGCCTGCCACCATTCATCTTCATATGGATTTAACCTACTGCAGGTTTCTTCATGAGCCTCCCTAAACAAAAATGCCATCTCAGCTAGGATCTGATCCCACCTTTCTATGGCCGCTTTTTCCTTTTCATCATCCGTCACTATCGCATGTTCATTTATGCAAGGTTTAGACATCTCGCTAGGATAGCCGTGAGTTGTTTTACGGAAATCCTCTAGCATGTTTGGCATCACACTCAGAAACCACCAGTCAATTGACCAAATGTCTCTATAGCAATATCCATACTTTATTCTTTGATATGCACAGCTTATATTACCTTTTATTCTCATTACCTTATCCACTGGATTTTCAAAACCCCAAGGATGCTTTTCAATGCAGGAATAATCTCTTTTCTCCTTCTTCTTCATAAGCTCACCTCACAATTTTTCTTATATAAACATTACTCTGTGCAGTTGCTTGTGTCATTTAACTTATGGTTGAAGGCTCTTTACTTTTTGCAGCTTATTCATTCTACAGCTCATCCATAGCCTGAAAAGCCCTATTATTCTCTAGCAATTCATCAAAGGATACTGGCATATAATTATTTATTGCAGCTGAAGCATTTAATGCATGATCCCTTGTCTTCATAAACTCATAAACATCATCCTTATTGTTGTGAATATGTCCATAAATTAGCCAGCTTCCATGCCTGCCCTTATACCAATCAGCAATCGGATAATGGCAAAGGCAAATCTGCTTATCGCCATCGCTTATATGAAGCATTTTGTCAATGCTTTCCAAATGCTTTGTTGCATTCTCACAGTCTAATGTAATCTTGTCATGATTACCTATAATAAGGTGCTTGTGCCCCCTTAACTGCCGCAAGTACCAATCCGGAGTCTTACCTGCCTTAAAGCAAAAATCTCCAATTATATAGACATCATCACCAGGAGATACTCTGGAATTCCAAAGCTCTATCATGCAACGATCCATCTCATCTACATCACTAAAGGGTCTGTGGTCGAAGCCTATTACATTGGCATGTCCAAAATGCAAATCACTAATGTATAAATTCATATTTCTCCCTTAACTACTTTCTCATTTATCGACATAACAAATTCATTAATTCTCTTATGATTTGGATTAGTATCATGACCCTTCTGCTAGTATCTGTTCCTGTAAATAATCTGCATAAGGGCCTGATAATTTCTCACAAATCTCAACCCTTTTTTCTATAACCGGAATCATTACATGTGCTTTTGCATCAGCCACCTGAAGTAGCATAAGCTTTTTAAAATCCTCTAGACTTACAATTTGCAAATGTCTCCTGATATGCTTCATTCTGAGACTAACATGCTCATCATGAAATCTAACATAATAGACTAACCGTTTCTGATCCTCAAAAAGCAAATTTGTTCCATGCTCATACAAGGTCTTTAAAATTTCATTCTGCACAATTTCTGCACTACGCTCTGGATGTCCATAATAGTGCATATTCGTATCGCCTTCTCTTTTTCCTGCCACCTGACAATCCGGCTTACCAATATCATGCAGTAATGCAGCTAAATAAAGCATGTCATCATCCATACCTCGCTCAAGGTTTATAACTGTATGTAAGCAATGCTTCCATAGATCATATTGATGTGCATAATTCTTTTGATCATAATCAAACATGGCCCTAACCTGAGGAATAATCTCTGCAATTTCATCCCTAAAGCTGTCTATTTCTTCTGCAAATTCCGCAGCTTTTAAGAGCTTTATCAAATCTTCGTATTTCATATTTTCCCTTTGCTTTGTACATATCTATTCAAAATTATATTTGTGCTAGCTGCTATTGTCATTTAACGAATAGTTAAAAAACTGCTTCATATTTACTTCTTAATTCAACATTATTATAAATGTTATCTTCTAAAATGTCTTTTAATAATTATTTGATTCTCTTCAAGCACTAAGCTAACCTTCTGCCTCCTAGTCTAAAACAAGAATCTCATCTATCGTCATTGCGAATATTACTGATAAAATCACCCCGTCGTTAACTGTAGGCAATGCTAGAACTAACCTTTATTTATATTGTTCAGTATATAGTGAAGTTTCCGTGAAGTTTTTATGAAATGCTTGAAATAACCAGTGATATGTGCTATTCTTCCTAGCGTAATAAGAGTACGTAAGAGCTCTTATTGCAAACGTGCATTATGCACTCCTATATCACTCTAACTAGGGAGCGGCAACCGTAAGGTTGCCGCTCCTGCATTTTAATCAACTTATATTAACCAGACCTTTGCCTAGCATTAAATTACGCTTCTTATACATATACCTAAAAGCCTATCGTTATTACCGTTCCCTCGCCCAGCCTGCTGCTTACATCTATTCTAGCATCGAGCTGCATAGCCGCATGTTTAACTATAGAAAGCCCAAGTCCTGTACCGCCTGTTTCCTTTGACCTGCTTTTATCTACTCTGTAAAATCTTTCAAAAATCCTTGCTTTATCCTCCTTAGGTATACCTATACCTGTATCGCTTACCCTTATATAAGGGCAATTATTTTCCTCATTAATCTCAAGGAGCACGCTGCCACCCTTTTTATTATATTTGATAGCATTGTCCATAAGATTATATATTATCTCATATACAAGGCTTCTGACGCCTCGAATCTTAACAGGCTTTATATATGTATCAAGTCTTACATCTAGGTCCTTAGCCTTATCCTCTAAGAGCTTAGAAACCTCTAGGGCAACGCTGCCTAGGTCGACCTCCTCCTTTACGATTTCTCTTCCGGAGTCCTCATCTAGCTGAGAGAGTCTTATAATATCATCTATAAGCGATACCAGTCTTCTTGATTCATCATATATCTTAGTAGCAAAGCGCTTAATATCTCCGCCTGCTATCATGCCTTCCTTTATAAGCTCGCTGCTTCCCATTATAGTTTGAAGAGGAGTTTTAAGCTCGTGTGATACATTTGCCGTAAACTCACGTCTCATTCTTTCAGTATCAGCCTTATCGCTTATATCCCAGGCTATTATTACTATACCACCTGATTTTACAGGGCTTGCAGATATAGTATATGTTCTTCCTCTGTATTCACATTCTCTTTGTATATGCTTTCCGCCCTGAGCAGTATCTATAAGCTCCTGCATAATAAGCGAATGGTCTATCTTAAAAAAGCTCTCGCCTATGCTAGATTTCTCCGTATCAAAAAGCTCCATAGCACTATCATTCATGCTTAATATTTTATTATTTCTATTAAGTATTATAAGAGCCTCGCTCATATTGGATATAACTGATTCAAGCTCCGAGGTTCTCTTTTTAAGCTTGCTCTCTCTGTCCTCTATCTGCCTTCTTTGCTTTTCCATTCGCTCAAGAAATGGAGCAAATTCCTCATATGCTTCTACCTCAAGCGGATGCTCTATGTCTATGCTCTCAAGCGGCTTAACAAGTCCCTTACTTATCCTACTAGATATAATATAAGATATAACAAGACCTAGAAAAAGAATTATAGCCATAGGCCAAAGCATACCCCAAATCAAAGTAATAATAGAATTTTGAGTTACAGATAATCTGATTATAGTTTGATCCGAAAGCCTCTTTGCCCTGTAAAGTGTCATCTGGCTAAGTGATGCAGAATATCTTTTTGATTTTCCATATCCGCTATCTCTAGCCTGTGCTACCTCTTCTCTGTCTGAGTGATTATCAAGCGTGCTTGCATCTGCATCGCTGTCATAAAGCACTGTTCCGTCGCTGCCTATCCATGTAATTCTGTAGCCATTCGTATCAAGCCCTTTAAAATAATCTATGCCCTCATGTTCAACTGCAGTTGCGGCAAGCTCTGTCTGCATAGATAGCTGCGAATATTCTATGGTATTAAAATATCCATATAATACTGCCATAACTATAGCAAGTGATACTATCACGGTTGCTGCTACAACAGCATATATAGATCCAAAGATCCTCTTAATCAACTTTACTTATCCTCCATACGGTAGCCAACACCTCTTACCGTCTCTATAATATCCCCACTCTCGCCTAGCTTCTGTCTTAGCGTTCTTATATGCACATCAACGGTTCTGGTTTCGCCGTCATAATCCTGTCCCCATATATCGGCAAGAAGCTTATCTCTTGTAAATGCCATACCTGGGTGCGACATAAGAAGTCTTAAAAGCTCAAACTCCTTAAAGGTAAGCTCTATATCCTTACCGCCAGATATTACCTTATGCTTATTAATATCGAGGTCAATGCTTCCTATTCGTAGCTTTTTAGTATCCTTACTATGCTCACCACTTCTTCTAAGCACTGCCCTTACTCTAGATACCATCTCCATCATTCCAAATGGTTTTACAAGATAGTCATCTGCGCCAAGATCCAGTGCAGAGACCTTATCATATTCCTGTCCCTTAGCAGTAGCCATAATTACAGGTATGCTTTTCGTTCTCGTGCCCTCTCTAAGCATTTTAAGTATGCTTACTCCATCCGTTTTAGGAAGCATAATATCAAGTATAACAAGCTCCGGAAGCCTTTCATCTACTGCATTAAAGAACTCTGTGGCATCAGAAAATCCAGCTACACTGTAGCCACTATTTTTAAGTGCATATACCTCTAGCTGTCTTATGCCATCATCATCTTCAACGCAATATATCATACTAGTTGCCCTCTTTGTGAACTCCTGTAACTGAATATATAACCCACTCTGCTATGTTAGTAGCATGGTCACCTATTCTTTCAAAATACTTTGCTATCATAAGCAGGTCTATAGCATATTCACCCTTTGTGCTGTCCTTACTTATCATATCTATAAGTGCTGCTCTGACCTCAGAAAAAAGCTCATCAACATAGTCATCATGTCTTATAACCTTATCTGCTATGTTTATATCCTTTTTAACAAATGCATCTATGCTGTCATTTACCATTTTGATAGTTGCTTCTGCCATTATACCTATATGTGTAGTATCGACCTGTGAATGTGGCTCGAGAAAGCTTATAATCTCTGCTATGTCCTCTGCCTGGTCGCCTATTCTCTCCATGTCTGTAATCATCTTAAGTGCTGCAGATACCGTACGAAGGTCTCCTGCTACCGGCTGCTGCCTAAGAAGGAGCTTAAGGCAAAGCGACTCTATCTCTCTTTCCTTTTGGTCTATGTCCTCGTCAAGCGGCTTAACCTTATCTGCAATTTTCGTATTATTCTCCATAAGTGCCTTGCTTGCAAGTGATATAACCTCCTCGCATAGTGCACCCATAGCTATCATTTCCCTATTAAGCAGCTCTAGTTGCTCGTCGTACTTGCTTCTCATCAGCCAAACCTCCCTGTGATATAGTCCTCTGTTTTCTTTTCTCTTGGTGTAGAAAATAGTGTCTCTGTATCGTTATATTCTATAACCTCACCTAATAAGAAAAATGCCGTCCTGTCGGAGATTCTTACTGCCTGCTGCATATTATGTGTAACTATAACTATAGTATACTTTTCTTTAAGTGTTAGTGCAAGATCCTCAATCTTTGATGTAGATATAGGATCTAGTGCAGAGGTCGGTTCATCCATAAGCAGCACCTCAGGCTCTACTGCAAGTGCCCTTGCAATGCAAAGTCTTTGCTGCTGGCCGCCGGACATACCAAGTGCAGACTTATTAAGTCTATCCTTAGCCTCATCCCAGATAGCTGCATCCCTTAATGCTCTTTCTACTATATCATCAAGCCTAGCCTTACTTTTTATTCCATGTGTTCTAGGTCCATAGGCTATATTATCATATATACTCATAGGAAATGGATTCGGCTTTTGAAAAACCATACCAACTCTTTTTCTAAGAGAATTAACATCCATCTTATTATATATATCTACTCCGTCTAAAAGTACATTGCCCTCTATCTTACAGCCCTCTACTAAATCATTCATACGATTAAGTGACTTAAGAAGCGTACTCTTTCCGCAGCCAGACGGACCGATAAATGCTGTTATCTTTCCCTGTTCGATTCCAAGATTTATATTTTTAAGAGCCTTAAAATCTCCGTAGTATAAATCCAAATTTTCAACCTTTATCTTATCCATAATTACCTCGTAAGCTTTCTAGCAATATACTCTGATAATGAATTAATTCCTATTACCAGTATAAGCAGTATAACTGCTGTAGCATATGACTGCTCTGTGCTCATACCCTCATTCCACAGAGCATACATATGTATAGCAAGTGTTCTTCCAGATGAAAATAGTGATGATGGAACCTTCGCTACAGTTCCTGCTGTAAATATAAGTGCGGCAGTTTCTCCTACTATACGTCCGATGCCAAGTATAATTCCTGCGAGTATTCCCGGCATAGCAGCTGGAAGAACTATCTTTGCTATAGTTCGAAGCTTTCCTGCACCCAGTCCAAAGCTTCCCTCTCTATAAGAATCCGGAACCGTCTTTAATGCTTCCTCACTGGTTCTCATAATTATAGGAAGTACCATAATCGCCATAGTCATAGCACCTGCCAGTATAGAATATCCCCAGCCTAGTGCTACTACAAAAAACAAATATCCAAACAAGCCATAAACTATAGACGGTATTCCGGATAATGTTTCCGTAGTCATACGAATTATTCCAACTAGCTTGTTTCCTCTCTTTGCATATTCATTAAGATATATTGCAGAGCCAACTCCTAAAGGAACAGCAACTATAAGTGTAAGCGATGTCATAATTACTGTATTGATAAGTGCCGGCGTAAGGGAAGCATTGTCCGATGTATAATCCCATGCAAAAAGGCTTGGCTTAATGTTTGGAAGTCCCTTAGCTAATATATATATTACTATAAATGCCAGCATGGACAATGTTACCGCTGCCGAAAGCCATACTAAGGTTCTAAGAATAATAGCCTGCAGCCTTGCTTTATTTGTCATATTAATTTACCTCCAGGCTATATGCTTTCATTTTTTCTGATTGCTTGAAAGCACAGATTAATGATTAGTATAAATACGAAAAGCACCATGGCTGTTGCTATAAGAGCCTCTCTGTGAAGGTCTGCTGCATAGCCCATCTCAAGAACTATATTACTTGTCATAGTTCTGACACCCTTTAAAAGTCCTCTTGGCATAACAGCCTGATTGCCTGCTATCATAACAACTGCCATAGTCTCTCCTATAGCTCTTCCAACACCTAGTATAACTCCTGCAAGTATTCCTGATTTCGCTGCCGGAATACATGTCATAAAAACGCTTCTTTCGTGAGTAGCACCAAGTGCTCTCGCTCCCTCGTAATAGCTGTCCGGAACAGCCATAAGTGCACTCTCAGATACATTGATAATGCTTGGAAGTATCATAACGCCTAGTATAATGCATGCTGCCAGCATAGAATTTCCGCTTCCGCCCCATATATCTCTTATTATAGGAACAACTACCATAAGTCCAAAAAAACCATATACTATAGAAGGAATTCCTGCAAGAAGGTCTATAGCCGGTCTAAGAACTGCATGAAGCCCTTTAGGGCAAAAGTATGCCATAAATACTGCTGTAAGTATTCCTATAGGAACTCCTATAGCTACTGCTCCTGCTGTTACATATATACTTCCTAGTATCATAGGCAGTATTCCATATATATTATTATTTGGCTTCCACCTAGTGCCTGTCAAAAATTTTCCTACGCCTATCTTCATCATTGCAGGAAGCCCATTTGCAAATAGAAAATAGCAAATGAGCAAAACTGCAACTATAGATATCATGGCACATATTAGAAATACCGCCTGCATTGTTTTTTCCTTCATAAAGCTTCCTTTACTGAACTTCGCTCCAATCTGTTATAACGCCTGTATATATATCCTTAACCTGATCCTTAGTAAGTCCGTCTATAGGATTGTCATTATTAGCTATTACTGCGATACCGTCTGTTGCTATAACTGTTGATGTAAGTCCTGCTTCCTTCTCTGAATCCTTAAGCTCTCTTGATGCCATACCTATATTACATACACCCTCTATAGCTGAGTTCATACCAGTTGTTGAATCTGACTGCTGAAGCTCTACTGTAGCATTTGGATTTACCTGCTTGTAGCTTTCTATAAGCTTTTCCATAACAGGTGATACAGAAGAAGATCCTGCTACTGATATGCTTCCTGATGGCTTAGAGCCCTCGTATGCCTTAGCATCCTCTACTGAAGATATGTAGCCATTGTCCTCTACTACCTTTTGTCCCTCGCTTGAAAGTATGTAATCTATAAAGTCCTGTGTAAGCTCGTCTACATCACCCTTTGTTGCTATGTTAAATGGCCTTGATATCTTGTAGCTTCCAGACTTTATATTATCTACTGTAGGCTCAGCTCCATCTATCTTAAGTGCCTTTACTGTGTCGTTAAGTGCTCCGAGTGATACATAGCCTATAGCTGCTGTGTTGCCAGATACGCTAGTTAGCATAACCTGTGTAGAATTTGTTATATCTGCATAATCTACAGTATTATCTACCTTCTCGCCTGCATCATTTTTCTCCTCTACGCCAAACAGCTCTATAAATGCTCCTCTAGTTCCTGAGCCATCCTCTCTTGAGATAACTGTAATCTCACCTTCCATAGAAGCTGCCGCTGCCTCTGTTTTTGCCTCTTCCGTCTTTGCCTCTGCCTCAGTCTTTGCCTCTCCTGCTGCTGTAGTAGTCTCCTGCGTACTGCTTGATCCCCCACAGCCAACAAGTGCTGCTGCCATAACTCCTGCAATTACCATGCTTAAAATTCTCTTTTTCATAATTTAATTCCTCTCTTTGTTTTATATTGTTTTTAATGTTTTATACGTAAAAATAGGATATGTGCCTTTGCACATATCCTATAGTAAATATTCTATGTAAA
>CAVBBU010000007.1:0-32281 GCA_963593765.1 Bacteroidaceae bacterium
TTGATTTTACAAGGATTCCCGGCACTTTCATTCTCTTCAACTGTCAAAAACAGGATCTTATCTTCTGCCAATAACGCAGCCTTGATAGTATACCATAGGGATTTTCTAAGTGCAAGAGGAAAATACTTTCAGTTTACATAACATTCCGCATAGCTCTCAAAATCTTTCCCTAGTTTTTATTCTAGGCTCTTATATACCTCAAAGCTTGGCTTCTTTGTTCCATTTACATCTATAAGTCCAAATGCATAATGCAGCGGAAGCAGCACCTCTTCGTCTCTTAAACGATTTAGAAGGAATCCCTCTACATATGGATTTGCCTTTGCTGTTTCATACGCCTCTCTAATACACTGTGCCTGCAGATCAAGAATCTCTCCACCACGCTCCGGTGACTCAGATGTAAAGCCCTGCTCAGAAAGAATCAAGTGACGAACTACTCCTGACGGAGAAAGCATATCTGCCTGCTGCATATAATCTGTAAGCACATTAAGATTTTTTAGATTAATAACAGGAGTATTTATGCTGGCAGTTGTTTGCCCATCATCAGAAAATACTGGATCGGTAAATGTCTCTGGATATGCATGCCATGCGATGCCATAATCTGTATCTCTAAGAAGATTATTAAGTCTTGGCAGCATGTCCTTTACGCCAAACTTAAATCCATTAACCTGTCCGCAGTTCCAACGGAAATCAAAAGGCATATATACATGTGCAAGCGAATTTGAGCCCTTGATTGTATCATACCATGTGCGGAATGCTGTTGCATAGTTAGCACAATAGCTGTCAATATCCATAGCACCTATATAATTCCAGACCTGACCGTCATTAACCTCATTGCCTATAACCCAGTTAGATACGCAATTTTTAAATTCATTTGCAACTCTGCTTGCAGCCTTTCTTGTTGCCTCAAGCCCTTCTTCGCTAAGCGTATTATATGCATAGTAGCTTACGCCATCTACCGGCGCCTGCACAGGAAGAAGATTTGAATCAAAGCTTGCTCCGTCCCAGTCATTAAGCACTATCACTGTAACTGTAATTCCTGCACTATCTAGTCTTGTATAAAGATCCTTGCACGTATGCATGTATTCAGAATTAAATGACCATGACATCGGGAAGTTAATTATAACCTGAGATGCGCCCAGCTCTTTAACGCTTGATATATCCTCATGACCATTAATCAAAACTCCCTTGATAGACTTTGGTGTCTGATAATGATCCGCATATGCTGGAGCAACCATAGATAGACAGATAGTCGCAGAAAGAACTGCGGCTGCAATACGTTTAAATACCTTCATAAACAACCCTCCACACTCTAATTATTTTTTTTATTGTCTATTTTGTACACGGCAGCCGACTTCGCTCCAAAGCCCACGCTTATCATGCCGCCCTTAGGACTTCCGATTAGCTTTTTGCCTACGCTATATCCCTTTTCATCCGTTAGTATATATCTAATCACCGTGCTGTTATCGCTTACTCCAAGCTTCCAAATAGGAATATCTATCTGCCTGTCACTATCGCCTGTCATAATAGCAATCAGCATAATATCATTTTCATAAATCCTTCCATATATAGCTATGTCCTTATCTGCCATAACAGGAATTAGCGAGCCTAGCCTAAGTGCCTTTGACTTATTGTGAAGCCTATCTACATATATATGAAAATCAATCAGGCCTATGTTCTCATTTCCCCAAGGATAGGTTCTTCTGCTGTCTGGATCTGTCCAGCCGCAAACTCCTGCCTCATCTCCATAATATATAGTCGCTGCACCCTGCCATGTCATATGCAGGACTATAGCCTGCCGCATAATCGCATAATTTATATTTTCTGATGCAGCCTTACTTCCTCTTGTTGTAAGCCTACCCTCCATGCCATTAGTTCTTGTTAAAAATCTTGAATGGTCATGATTAGAAAGCTCATTCATGGCACTCATGTAGGATGGCATAGGCATCCTAGCCTTTGCCCTTAGCATATTTTCAAAAAATCTTTTCCCATCTCCCTTAAGTGACATATCGCTTCTATCAGAGTGCTTTTCCATACCTGTTAGGAAAAAGCTGACCGGCTCCATAAAGCCATCATAATTCATAACAGTATCCCACTCGTTGCCGCAAAGCCAGCTCTCCGGATTTCCATAATGCTCTGCTATTATAAGCACATCGGGGTTAATGCTCTTAACTGCTCTTCTAAAAAGCTTCCAGAAGTGATGATTAAACTCATCGCTATGCCCTAAGTCTGCTGCAACGTCAAGCCTCCAGCCATCTACATTATACGGCGGGCTTATCCATTTTTTTGCTATACTAAGAATTTCATCTACAAGCTCTGGGCTGTCCTCATAATTAAGCTTCGGAAGCGTGTCATTGCCCCACCAGCCATCATACGAATCATTATGCGGCCAGTCGCTGTCTTTATTTTTATAAAATGTAAAATAATTTCTATAAGGACTATCCTTTGACTCATAAGCACCCGGTGGATATATTCCTGAGCTTTTATAGATCCCCTCTCTATCCATCCACTTGTTAAACGATCCGCAGTGGTTAAATACTCCGTCTATTATAACCTCCATTCCAGCCTTATGAATTAGGCTTACAAAGCTTGCAAAAAACTCATCACTTGCATCAAGATTTTCCTTAGCTGTTGTTCTAAGCATATACTTAGTTGCATTTTGATTGTCATCAGCATCCTCAGAAAGTATATCACCGCCATCATTTTTAATTATAGTATAATGCGGATCTATATGCTCATAGTCCTGCGTGTCATACTTGTGGTTAGATGGCGAAACAAATATAGGATTAAGATATATCGCCTCTACGCCTAGCGCCTTTAGATACTCAAGCTTTTTTAAAACTCCCGATAAATCTCCGCCATAAAAATATCCCACATCAAATGCTGCCGGATATTCATTCCAGTCCTCTATCCTTCTTGTTGGAAGTCCTATATATATATACTCATCATCAAGCACATCATTAGACGGATTATCTCTGCAAAATCTATCTACAAAGATTTGATACATGATAGCGCCCTTAGACCAGTTCGGAGTTTTAAAGCCAGGAATAAGGCAAAAGCAGTATTCCTTATTAAGCGTAGTATCCGCACCAACCCTTGTATAAAAGTATATATCCGAACCGCTTTGAATTTGAAAATAATATCTAAGAGGGCTCTCAGTAGCATTTACATGTATCTCATAATAATTAAAATAGGTATCTGAATAAGAGTAGAACATGTCACTTGCCTTATCACCTGCAGCATCTACATATTCCACTCTGTCTATTCCCTCTTTTGGAGCTCTAAGCCTTATCCTTACTGTATCACCAGGCTCTATCTCACATGGGCTAACATATTCTCTTGTTTCATCTGAAAAAAGTGTGCCCTCAGCTATCATACAAACAGTGCCTCAAACTCCTCCTGACCTATCTTCTCCTTTTCAAGCAGCAAGCTGCTACACTTATCTAGTACGTCCTTGTGTTCTAAAATTATATTTTTAGCTTTAGTATATGACTCGTCTATAATATGCTTAACCTCTTCATCTATAAGAGTTGCCATATGCTCGCCGTAGGATTTAGTCTGTCCAAAGTCACGACCAAGGAAGATCTCATCTCCCTCATCACCATAATTAACCATACCTAGCTTATCGCTCATACCATATTGCATAACCATAGCCTTAGCTAGCTTTGTTGCCTGCTTTATGTCAGCGCTTGCACCTGTTGTTATATCAGAAAATTCTATCTCCTCTGCAGCTCTGCCGCCAAGTGATACAACTATATTTTCAAGAAGCTTACTCTTTGTCATAAACATCTCATCCTTAGACGGAAGAGGCATAGTATAGCCTGCTGCACCCATACCTGTAGGAATGATAGATATAGTATGAACCGGTCCCATATTCGGGAGAATATGAAACAGTATCGCATGTCCTGCCTCATGATATGCAGTAATCTTCTTTTCCTTGTCTGATATAAGCTTGCTCTTTTTTTCTGTTCCTATGCCGACCTTAACAAAGGATGCTTCTATATCCTCATTGCTAATAAATTTCTTTCCATTTTTAGCAGCAAGTATGGCTGATTCGTTAAGCAGATTTTCAAGGTCTGCTCCTGTAAAGCCTGCGGTAGTTCTTGCAAGTCTTTCAAGGTCTACATCAGATCCAAGAGGCTTCTCCTTAGAATGAACCTTAAGTATCTCAAGCCTGCCTCGCACATCCGGTCTTCCAACCATTATCTTTCTGTCAAATCTTCCCGGTCTAAGTATAGCTGGATCTAGCACGTCTGGTCTGTTCGTTGCTGCTATGACTATAATGCCTTCATTTACCCCAAAGCCATCCATCTCGACTAGCATCTGATTTAGAGTTTGCTCTCTTTCGTCATGTCCGCCGCCAAGACCTGTTCCTCTTTTTCTTGCAACGGCATCTATCTCATCTATAAAAACTATACATGGTGCATTTTTCTTAGCATCCTTAAAAAGGTCTCTAACTCTTGATGCACCTACACCTACAAACATCTCTACAAAGTCCGAACCTGATATAGAAAAAAACGGAACTCCTGCCTCGCCGGCAACTGCCTTAGCAAGAAGTGTTTTACCTGTTCCCGGAGGCCCCTCCAGTATAATTCCCTTAGGTATTCTAGCTCCAAGTGCTATATACTTTTGCGGATTTTTAAGGAAGTCAACTATCTCTACCAGATCCTCCTTTTCCTCGTTTAGTCCGGCAACATTGGCAAAGTTGGTCTTATTATTAAGAACTCTTTGTGCTCTGCTTTTGCCAAAATTCATCATGGCATTTCCTGCGCCGTTCTGACCTCGTCCTTGAAATAAAAATACAAACATTACCACGCATACTATTGCTATCGCTATAGGAATATACACATCTACAACAAGGCTCGTTTTAGGAACATCATTCATAACATAGCTTATAGACTTTTCATCAAGAAGCTTTGTAAGCTCGCCTACATCTGATACATAATACTTAGAGCTTATCTTAGTTCCGTCCTTTTCTACAAGCGTTGCACTTCCTGTAGGTGTTTGCTCATTTTGATCTATCTCTACTGTATATATACTTCCACTATTAATAAGCTCATTAAACTCCGTACTGCTTAAGCTAGAGTTAAATGCAGCCCTACCCATTCCCATAAAAAAATATACTGTTAAACATACTAAAACAGCCAGATATATTAATCTTAGCTGCGACCTATTGCTATTCAAAATCTACTCCTCCAAATCAATCAAATTCTACAACGCCTATATAAGGAAGGTTTCTATACCTTTGGTCGTAGTCTAGTCCATATCCTACTACAAACTCATCCGGTATGGTAAAGCAGGTATAGTCTACGACAACATCTCTTTCTACTCTTCTAGCCGGCTTTTCAAGAAGTGTACAAAGCTTAATAGACTTAGGTCCTCTTTGCTTAAATACGTCTATAAGATATGCAAGCGTTCTTCCTGTATCTATAATGTCCTCAACTATAAGAACATCCTTGCCCTCTAGGCTCTCATCAAGATCCTTTACTATACGAACTACTCCCGATGAAACCGTTCCGCCGCCATAGCTAGATACACTCATAAAGTCAAAGGATACATCTCCTCTAAGCCTTTTAGCCAGCTCGCACATAAACATAGCTCCGCCCTTTAATACGCATATAAGATGCACAGGTCTTCCCTCGTAGTCCTTATTTATCTGCTCTGCTATCTCCTTAATTCTATTTTCTACATCCTTCTCACTTATCAGCTCTCTTATTTTCTCTGGCATGACACTCTCCTTTGTTGTATTTGCTTGTTTATTGTCGCATTTTGGTAGTGATATGTCAATTAAAGCATTACTCCCTTGATATGGATATTTCCAAAAGCCATTTTCAAAACCACCCATCATTTTAATATGGCAGGCTAAGCTATCTTAAGTCAAGAAGCCATCTTGCAATATCATAGATTAGAATACCCTCATACTTATACATTTCATGGCGGGTTCGGGCTATGATGATTTTTGTATATGCATCCTTAATTGCCAGTAGTGGTGTATATTCTCTCTCAAAGGTTTTTCCTTCTTCTATATAATCACTTACTTGAATATATATTACATCGTCGCCCTTCTTAGCCACAAAATCAATTTCTTTTTTGTATAGCTTGCCTACATATACATCATATCCTCGACGTAATAACTCTAGATAAACTATATTTTCATATACATGACCATAATCCATATTTCTAGTGCCATTAATTGCAAAGCGAAATGATGTATCACTTAAATAATATTTGCAATTATTCTCAAGATATTTTTTTCCTTTCAAATCATACCTTTTTGCTTCGTAAAACAAAAATGCATTGCAAAGATATTCTATATATTTGGATACCGTTTTCCTTGTAATTGAGCTTTTATTATTATTTAGGCAATTACATACATTGTTAGGCGACAGCAGATTACCGATATTATCCATCATAAATTCAGCTATGCTTTTAAACTCAGCCTCATTACGTATTTTATATTTATCAACTAAATCCCTTATGATAATAGTTTTATATACTTCCTTTATATAGTCCTGCTTCTGTTCCTTTTCTTCATAAGCATATGAGCCTGGCATACCACCGCAAATCGAATATGCTTCAAAGGCAGCATCTATATTTTCTGGATTTTTGTAATATTCCATATACTCCAAAAATGAAAATGGATATACCTTTATCTGCATTACTCTTCCGGTAAATAATGTTGCCAGATCAGAGCTTAATAGGAACGCATTTGAACCAGTGATATAAATATCAAATAGTCCTTTGCTGTGGAGGCTATTAATAGTTAATTCAAATTTATCACACAGCTGTACTTCATCAATAAAAAGCAGATTGTGGGCACCTTTGATATATTTTGAAAGTATATGCTCATGCAGCTTGCGATAATCAAGCAGCCTATCATATTCCAAATCCTGAAGATTAATCATTATAACATTTGCATCAGGCTCATTTTTCAAAATATATTCAATATAATCCTGCATTAATACGGACTTGCCGCTTCTTCTAATGCCCGTCACGACCTTAATATCAGGAGTATTATTAAGTTTTTTTAGCTTATCTAAATAGCTTGTACGCTCTATATGCTTCATATTCTATTCCCACTTTTTGACATTATTTAAATTAATGGTAATATTATGTGCATATATTATCATATCCATGCCTCGCATGTCTATTCCCAATTTTTAAGAAAGAATCCAAATGTCGGTAATATTAATAATATCGAACTCCTTATGTGCTTTTACTGTAACACCCGAGGCTATTCCGTAGTATACCTAACCTGCAGCACAGTCTTTGTCGAGTCCGTCACCTTGTAGCCTTCGCTTATCCTATACCCAACCACCCACATTATGTGGCTTCCTACTGCTAGCACCGGTATGCTGTCTCTTTTTTCGGCAGGAATTTTTGCATCTGTCATATATGACTTAAGGCTTTTTCTTCCTACGCCGCCTATGGTTAGATAGTCGCCAACCTGCCTTGTTCTTACCTCCATAAGCCCCTCTATACTATCAAAGTCAAACCACTTTATATCCTTATCCTCTGGTATAGGCTTTGAAAAATCTCTGGCAAATGCCTTGAATTTAAGAACAGGCTGCTTTTCTACATGCACGCTGTGATTTTTCTTTTCTATCCATATGGTATCGTAATCTCTTCTTGCAACCAGCCTGTATGGAAGATCTATGCACTTACCTGTTTGCATATGTATAAGCCTTGCAACGTCATCTATATGCCTTGCAACTATATCCTTCATAGACATATTTATGCGAGCTATAAGAAGCCTAACCATATATGTCTGTATTATATATTCCTGCTTGCCTATAATATCAAGCGGCACTCCCACTCTGCCATTTTCTTCTATTATATTTGCATTAACCAGCTTTGCTGCTACTCGAAGCAGGTAGTTATCTGCCTGACCTGCCATCATAGCCGCCCTAGTTATATTATCTATAGCTGCTTTATTTACTCCCTCCGTAAGCCTTGGAAGTATATCATGTCTTATTCTATTTCTGGTATATTCATCATCTAGGTTCGTTGAATCTGTGACAAATGAAAGCTCTTCCTTTTTTGCAAACTCCTCTATGTCTTTTCTGCTTACATACAAAAGCGGCCTTATAATCCTTCCCCTTATGGGGCTCATGCCGGCAATTCCTCTAAGCCCTGATCCTCTGCAAAGCTGCATGATAACCGTTTCTGCATTGTCCTCTTTATTATGTGCGACTGCTATCTTAACCCTTTTTTCTGTATCATCATTAAGCTCCCAGCTATGAGCTTCCTTTTCTAATGCCTGATATCTAAGTAGTCTTGCCGCTTCCTCAACCGAGAGACGATGCTTGCTTGCAAAATCTAGTGCCTTAACCTTAATTACTCTGCATGGCAGATTATATTTTTTGCAAAGCTTTTTTACAAAGTCCGCATCCCTGTCTGCCTCTTCTCCTCTTATTCCATGGTGCACATGTACCACTCTATACCTAACCTTGTATATATTATTAAGCTGCATAAGAACATGCAAAAGACTGACAGAGTCTGCTCCACCGCTTACTGCTATTATGCATCTGTCGCTTTTTTTTAGCATATTATAATTATCTATCGTTTCTTTAACTACATTTTGCATATCAGCCTCCTATATATGCAAAAACTCCAACCCTTTATTGGTCGGAGTTTTTATAGCCTGCTTATTTTGCAGGCTTAAGTAATATCTCATCGGGGTTGACAAGCCCAAGCTTTTCCTTTGCAATCTTCTCTATGTACTGCTTTGTCTGCACATAAACTCTCTTTTGCTCAAGGCTTTCCGCTCTCTCCTCTTCCTTTTCAACCTGCTCTGTAAGGTATGCCTCTCTTTCCTTGTAAGATGCCTCTGCCTTCTTAAGGTCTCTAATTCTAAGGTCTACGATTAAGGCCATACTAAGAACAACTATTGTCACTGTAACAATAGCAAAGCGGTTGCTCCATCTGTCCTTTCTTCTTCTCTTTGCCAATTTCATGCCCCTAATCAAATTTTATGTATACATGGTCATTGTACAACATAAATTCTATTTTGTACATATGGAAAATTTCTTGATTTGGCGCAAAATTACCAAAAATTACTATCAGTTACTTCATAGGACGCACCTTCCTATGAAGTAAAAAAGCAGGAGCTTTGCCGTGTGCGGATAAGACAGTAATTTGAGAAAACTACAAAATCGGCATCTGCTAGGCAGGATTGGGTTAGATTTTAGTTCACTACTACAAGAAGTTGACAAGATTTTTTAATTAGTCATAAAAAGTTTTGAAATGTCATAAAACATATTGACACATACGGATGAATGCGGTATTGTATATACAACAAGGGGGACAAACATGGATTACGATAAAATCATACTCGATATGTTAAACCGAATTGTAAAATTGGAAGAAAAAGTAAAATGGCTCAGCAATAACGCACAAGCCAATGATGCAGAGTTGCCAACTGGAAGCAAAAAATATCGCTTTCTCTCTGATTATCTCCATCAAAGCAATTTGCCACGAATCAAACTCCTTTTTACCGAAATCGAAGATATATTAAAGTTCAAGCTACCCGAGTCTGCCACTACGCATCGTGCGTTTTGGGCGAATACGACAAGCCATTCCATCGCACTCAGTTGGCTCAGTGTCAATTACTCTGTGGTAGAGGTAAACCTTGAAGAGAAGTATGTCATTTTTGAAAGAAAGCGAGATTTTGAAAAAATGGTTGAAAAAATGACGATTGATGAGCAAATGCGAATGGTTGTAACGGAGATTGTTTCCGAGTATGGCGCTCATTACAAAATTAGTTTGAAAGAACTTTATGAGTTGCTTAGTGCTCGGTTCAAAACCAACAGCAGTAGTATTATTCCTTCGGACTACTGCTACAATCGTATCAACAAAGGGATCGCATTTGAGAAAAAGCCGCATCTTTTCAGATTCCTTGGTGACGGAATATATGAATGTCTTGGCGAGGGATACCCATTTACCGGCGATGTAGAAAATGCGAATGACAGCATTGTTGTTGGTTCGTGGGAAAATGGTGTTTTCCGTAAAAACGCGAACTGGAATCTACTTGGTCTGAAATAACTTTGCTTGCTGTCTATGCCCTCAGAGAGCTTGTCAAGGCGGTCTATGTAGATGCACCTGACAAGTCCAGCGGCAAGCGCAGACAGAAGGTACATATCGAGTATGACCTTGTGGGCTACATTCCCGTGGATGAGCTGCTAAAAGCGGAACAGGCATGATCGAAATCATGCCTGTTCCAAGAATTTTGAGTTTTACTGTCTTACCAGCAGGAGCCTATGCCCCTGCTATATATATCTGTACATGTCTTTAGCATCATCCTTCTTAGTGGTTTCTACTATATCAAGAACCTCAACCTTAACCGACCTTGTGCCAAATAAAATTTCTATCTTGTCACCAGTTGATACATTATAAGATGCCTTAACCGGTCTGTCATTTACAAGCACACGTCCGCCATCGCAGGCCTCGTTTGCTATGGTTCTTCGCTTGATTAGTCTGGAAACCTTAAGAAACTTATCTATTCTCATTATTTCTTCTTGTTTACAACGTCCTTAAGAGCCTTACCAGCCTTGAACTTAGGTGCCTTGCAAGCTGCTATCTTCATAGACTCACCTGTCTTAGGATTTCTTCCCTCTCTTGCACTTCTCTTAGAAACCTCGAATGTACCGAAGCCTACGAGCTGAACCTTGTCACCCTTAACAAGTGCCTTTGTTACTGCATCTACGAAAGCCTTAAGAGCTGCTTCTGCTTCCTTCTTGCTGATTTCTGCCTCATCTGCCATAACATTGATCAGATCTGTCTTATTCATTTGTAATATCCTCCTAAATTATATCTGTCTTTATTATTGTTAGTATACTATATATATACCTTTTTTATTTATATGCTATTTACTGGGAAATGTCAAGGTTTTTCAAGGGTTTTCGGCTTTTTGGAGCGATTTTTTGCATAATTTTCCCTTTTAAAATCCCACTATATGTTGTAGCTAGGCATTTTTATTTTATGTTCTCCTTACCTTAGAAAAATCCAGTGTCATTTGCATATTATAGAAGCCTCTTTTCATCCCTATGCTCATGTCTTGTACAAAAATATTCCTCAATCTTTTCATTTACTACCAATTACATTCCGACACAAACTCCAGCCTCTCCCTCGTTATCGGCTGCTCAAATGACAGACTATATGAATGAAGCTGCACTCTGCAATCCTCTCTGCCTATGTAGCTTTCATTATACAGATAATCCCCAACAAGCGGATGCCCTATGCTTGCCATATGAACCCTAATCTGATGCGTACGACCTGTATCAAGATTAAGCTCTAAAAGCGAGGTATCCCCCGCATGCCTTAACCTTTTATAATGCGTTACCGCTCTCTCGCCATTCTCAAAATCTATGCACCTTGTTATAAGCGAATTTGACTTTCTTCCTATCGGCTTATCAACTGTTCCCACTGTAAGCTCATCATTCTTATCCTCGACTATAGCCCTATATGTTCTTTTTATTTTTCTGTCATGCATGTCCTTATATAAAATTCCTGCACTGATTATATTTTTTGCAATGAGTACAAGACCAGTTGTATCTCTATCAAGTCTGTTAATGCAGCGAAATACAAAGCTCTCGCCTCTTTCCTTGTAGTAATATGCGAGTGCATTTGCCAAGGTATTATCATAATTATTTAGCGATGGATGTACCGGCATGTTAGACGGCTTATCTACAACCACCAAATCATCATCCTCATATACTATACTTATATCAAGCCTTACGGGGACTATGTTTTTCGATCCCTCATACTCCTCTACATGAACCTTAAGGCTGTCTCCTTCTTTAAGTATGTGATTTGTATATATCCATTTGCCATCTATAGTTAAGCCCATATTTGTTTTTTTAATCGCTATTAAGGCAGCCCTACTAAAGCCCAAGGATTTTAAAAATGCCAGGACGCTCATCCCAGCACTTTTACTATCTATAATATATTCTATATCTCTATTCATATTATCTTCTTTTCCAAACAGAAGGAACAAAAATTACTAGCATAGGATAAAGCTCTAGTCTACCTGCAAGCATATCAAACATGAGAACAAATTTTGCAAGCGGACTAAATACTCCAAAGTTACTTGTAGGGCCTACCTTTGCAAGTCCTGGTCCTATGTTATTAAAGGTTGCTGCTATCGCAGTAAAATTAGTTACCAGATCCAGATTATCAAATGCAAGTATAAACATAGATACAGCATATATAATTACATAGGTTATCAAAAATATACTTACGCTTCTTGCTACGCCCTCTTCTAAAACCTTACCATCCATCCTTGCTTTTCTTACACTTCTAGGATGTATAAATCTATCCAGCTCACATTTAACAAGCTTAAATAAAATAATAATTCGAGATACCTTGATTCCACCGCCGGTACTTCCGGCACAGGCACCTATAAGCATAAGCATGACAAGTATGGTTCTTGATAGCTGCGGCCACAAATCAAAGTCCGTAGTCGAATATCCGGTAGTCGTTATTATAGAGCCTACCTGGAATGCCGCATCCTTAAGTGCTATCCATATGCTGTCAAACATACCTGCTATATTAAATGTTATTATCACTATGCTTGTAAGAATAATTAGAAGATATGTCCAAACCTCCTGCATCTTAAAAACATCCTTTTTATGCTTTCCAAGAAGCAGTATATAGTAGAAGTTAAAATTAACTCCAAACAAAATCATAAATACAGTTACTATAACCTGCATAGCTATAGAATAATCTGCCATACTGGAATTTTTGATCCCGAAGCCTCCTGTACCTGCAGATCCAAAGGTTATACATAGCGTATCAAAAAGCGGCATACGGACGGCAAGTAGAAGTATAATTTGTATTATAGTCATGGCAAAATAAATCATATAAAGTATCTTTGCCGTATCTCTAAGCCTTGGCACGAGCTTGCCTACATCGGGTCCTGGGCTTTCCGCTCTCATTAGGTTCATATTATATCCCCCAGCAAGCGGAAGAACTGCAAGTATAAGAACGAAAACTCCCATGCCTCCTACCCAGTGAGTAAAGCTTCGCCAGATTAAGCTTGTATGCGAAAGTGCCTCTACGTCGCTAAGTATACTAGCTCCTGTTGTAGTAAAGCCCGATATAGTTTCAAAAAGTGCATCTATAAAACTTGGTATGTCGCCACTTATTACAAATGGAAGTGCTCCTACTATACTAAGAACTATCCAGCATAGTGCAACTATTACGAAGCCTTCCTTTGCAAAAAATTGCTGGTTCTTTGGCTTTTTCCCAGACAACAGTATTCCAAGCACTAAGCTGCAAATGGCAACTATAAAAAATGCTTTGCCCTCCTGCTCTCTATATATAAGCGATGTTACACAAGGAAGAATCAGGAAAGCAGCCTCGAACTTAAGTACAAGTCCTGTTATATATCTTATAATAGAATAATTCATATCTCCTTACCCTACTCCTTAAGTATATCCTTTATATCTCCAAGCCCATGCTCTGTTGTAACTACTACTACAGTATCTCCCAGTGCTATCTGCGTTTTACCATTTGGAGTAGATATCTTGCCATTGTGGTTTACGCAGGCTATAAGAAGATTATCCTTTAGCTTAAGCTTCTCAAGCGGAATACCTATAACCGGAGAATTGCTCTTTATATGAAACTCCAATGCCTCTACCTTTTTATTAACTATTCTGTATAAGGTTTCGACATTACTTCCTATAGTATTTTGCATAGCTCTTACATATCTTACTATGTATTCTGCTGTAATAAACTTTGGATATATAATGCTTCCTACATCAAAGGTGCTTATTATCTCATCAAAGGATATTCTATTAATCTTAGTAATAACCTTTGCCTTAGGTGATTTGTTCTTAGCAAATAGCGAAAGGAAGATATTGCCCTCGTCTATTCCGGTAAGTGCTACAAAGCTTTCGCAGCTTTCTATTCCTTCCTCTACAAGCACATCCTGATTAGTTGCATCGCCATGTATAACCATTGCCTTTGGAAGAAGCTCACTAAGCTGCTCACATCTTTCCTCATTCTGCTCTATTATCTTAACAGAAATCCCCATAGCTATAAGCTGCTTTGCAAGGTAGTAGCCTAGTCTTCCGCCGCCTACTATCATGGTATCATTTACCTGATGAGTATCTACGCCTATCTTCTTAAAAAATCTCTTAGAATCATTTGCAGAGGCAACTATGCTTATAATATCTCCACCCTTTATAACAAAATTACCATTAGGGATTATTACCTCTTCTCCTCTTTCAGCTGCACAAACAAGTATATCTGATTCATATCTTTTAGATACATCTATCAGGCTGCAGCCATCGAGTGCCGAGCCTTCAGCTACCTTAAATTCAAGCAGCTCCACTCTTCCCTTGGAAAATGTTTCTATCTTAATTGCAGACGGAAATCTAAGTATCCTAGCCGCCTCAGTAGCTGCTGCATACTCTGGGTTGATGGTCATAGAAAGTCCAAGCTCTTCCTTTATATATTCCATCTCGTTATTATAAGTAGGATTACGAACTCTAGCTATAGTATTGCATCCACCTGCCTTCTTAGCTATAAGACAGCACAGAAGGTTAAGCTCGTCAGAATCCGTTACGGCTATAAGAAGGTTCGCATCCTCTATGCCAGCCTCTATCTGAACAGAGTAGCTGGCACCATTGCCAACTAAGCCCATAACATCATAGTTATTTGTGATGTCATGTATAACAGAAGGATCAGAATCTATAATTGCTATATCATGTCCCTCTGCACTTAGCTGCTCAGTAATGCTAGTGCCTACCTTGCCGCATCCTACAATAATTATCTTCATATCCCTATGTCTCCTTTACAAAACAGCTTGTTTTGTTTTCGCCGATAGTTTACACCATTTGAATTAGTTTCTCAACTATTTCACCCGTACGCTTTATAGCCCAGTCACAGTCAAGCTGTTTTTTTCTTTCCATATATACAAGAGCTATATCATCATTCTTGATTATTCTCATGCTCCCTCTGTAGCTAGCTATCATTTCCGGCAGCCCTTCCGGATTAAGCTTTGCCTTGCTATATAGCTTTAATCTTATTTCCTGCCTGTTTATATGAATATCTGTTATATATGCCTTATGTGCCTTGCTTCGCATTTTAGATATAGTAAGAAGATTAATTACAGGCTGCGGCATCTCGCCAAATCTATCCATCAGCTCATCCTGCATATCCATCATATCATCATCAGTTTCTATAGCTGCTATTCTCTTATATATGTCAAGCTTTTGTTCCTCACTTTTTATATAGGAAGATGGAATATATGCATCCATATCTATATCTATGCTTGTATCATATTCCTCATAGTCTATGCTTTCTCCGCGAAGCCTTTTAACAGCCGTATTAAGAAGCTTACAATACATATCATATCCAACAGCCTGCATATGCCCATGCTGCATTGATCCGAGTACACTTCCTGCTCCTCGTATCTCAAGATCTCGCATAGCTATTTTTATTCCGCTTCCAAGCTCTGTAAATTCCTTAATAGCCTTAAGCCTTTTTTGGGCTTCCTCTGACATAAGCTTATCTTTTTTATAAAGCAAAAATGCATATGCCGCTCTGCTTGATCTGCCGACTCTTCCTCTAAGCTGGTAGAGCTGAGAAAGTCCAAACCTGTCTGCATTTTGAATTATTATAGTATTAACATTAGGTATATCTATTCCTGTTTCTATAATAGTAGTAGATACAAGTACGTCTATCTCGCCGTTGATAAAATCATACAGCTTATTCTCCAGCTCCTTTTCATCCATTCTTCCATGTGCATATGCTATAGTCGCATCAGGAAGAAGCGATCTTAATCTTGCTGCAACATCTGCTATATCACTTACTCTATTGTATATATAGTAGCATTGTCCGCCTCTTGATATTTCTCTCTTTATGGCTTCCTTTACTGTCTCGTCATAATATTCCATTACATAGGTCTGAATAGGCACTCTATCCTGCGGCGGCTCCTCT
Source organism: Bacteroidaceae bacterium (assembly GCA_963593765.1). Lineage (GTDB taxonomy): Bacteria > Bacillota > Clostridia > Lachnospirales > Lachnospiraceae > CAVBBU01. The sequence continues at coordinate 15,943 of CAVBBU010000007.1, forward strand.
AGCACGCTAAGGTCTCTTATGCCTGCAAGTGACATATGCAGCGTTCTAGGTATAGGAGTTGCGGTAAGTGTAAGCACATCAACGCTTTGCTTAAGCTTTTTTAATTTTTCCTTATGTCTTACTCCAAATCTTTGCTCCTCATCTACTATAAGAAGTCCAAGATCCTTAGGAAGTATATCATTTGATAAAACTCTATGCGTTCCTATAATAATATCTACTAAACCCTTTCGAAAATCCTCAAGGCTTTTTCTTTGCTGGCTTGGCGTTCTAAATCTGCACAGCAAATCTACTCTTACTGGAAAGCTTTTCATTCTCTCTATAAAGGTATTATAATGCTGAGTTGCAAGTATGGTTGTAGGCACTAGATATATAACCTGCTTTCCATCCTGCACAGCCTTAAATGCAGCCCTTAGCGCAACCTCTGTTTTGCCATAGCCGACATCACCGCATATAAGCCTATCCATTATCTTACCCTGCTCCATGTCAGCCTTGGTTTCCTCTATAGCCTTTTTTTGATCCTCTGTTTCCTCATATGCAAACAGCTCCTCAAACTCTCTTTGCCATACAGTATCTGGACTGTATTTGTAGCCCTTCCCATGCAGTCTGTCTGCATATAGCAAAACAAGATCCTTTGCCATAGTTTCAACTGCACCTCTAACCTTTGACTTAGTCTTTGACCACTCTGGTGAGCCTAGCTTATTAAGCTTTGGCTTTCTAGCCTCTGCACCTGAATACCTTTGAATAATATCAAGTGCCGTTGCAGGTATATAGCAATTATCACCGCCAAAATATTCTATCTTAATATAGTCCTTGGTGACATTTGCTCTAACTATTTTTTCTATACCCTTATATATGCCTATTCCATGGTCCTCATGTACAACATAGTCCCCTATCTCTAGCTCTGAAAGAGAAGAAATCTTGCTGCCGTCATATTTTGATTTTTTTCTTTTTTTCTTTTTCTTACTGCCGTATATATCGCTCTCTGATATAACAACAAGCTTTAGACCTTCATATGCAAAGCCCTTATGAAGATTACCATAGCTTACTAATACATGCCCGGACTTAGTGCTTGCCGCCTCCGAATTATCAGCATATGCCTGTATGCCATAATCTCTAAGACTTTCTGCAAGCCTCTGCGTTCTGGTTCTTGATGCTGTAAGAAGTATTATCCTATATTTTTCTGACTGGTATTTTTTTATATCAGCTATAAGCATATCCCATGCCTGCTTGTAAGAGGATATGCTTTTTGTTTCTATATTATAGCTATGCCTTATATCAAGCTTAGCTGTTTTATAATAAAGCTCTGTAAGTGCTATGCTTATGCTGCTGCTTAGCCCCTCCATCACCTCATCAGCGGAATATATATCTGCTGCCTCGCTTATCTGACCGCTTTCTAATCTGCCTGCCACAGCTTCCTTATACTCTGTTTCAACATCCACTAATCTTTTGTAGGTTCTGTCCGGCTCGTCTATATATATAAGACTCTTATCAAAATCAAAATATTTTAAAAAACTGCAGCTTCCTACAAGTCCCTTTTCCCTTGCCGGGTAAATATCTATGCCTTCTATTTTATCTACAGACCTTTGGCTTGCTGGATCATATACTCTTATAGAATCTATCTCATCATCCCACAGCTCTATCCTAACAGGCATCTCCTCTGTCTGCGGATATATATCTATAATGCCTCCGCGAATAGTAAACTGCCCCGGCATATCTACCTCGCTTACTCTCTCATATCCAAGTCTTGACAGCCTATCAGATATATCCTGCGTATCTATTTTATCTGTAGCATTTATTTTAAGTATATTAGTGTTCCATGCATTTATATCCTCTAGCTTATCAAGCAGGGCATCTGCCGTAGTTACTATGCAGCCGCCCTTATCCTCTGACATATGTTTCCATACATCTATACGCCTTGCCGAAATCAAGTCGCTTTGAATATTTGCACCAAAAAAAAGCAGATCCCTTGCCGGATACAAAAGTACATTTCTCGTAAAGCAACCACAATCATCTGCTAATTCCTTAGCTCTGTCCTCACTATATGTAACCACTAGCTTCCACGGCTTTGACTTATCTTCAAAGCACGATATGATATGTGCCTTTGCTCCATCGCAAAGTCCGCTTATCATAACAGCTCCTGGTTCTTTTTTCCTATCACTAGCTATAGCACTTAGCTCGTCTAGTTCGGCTAGCGAAGCTTCCCATATACCCATATGTTCCTTTTATTTTTTATTATAATTATTCATGGCTTTGTCTATGCCATCCTCTACTATACATATGATAGCATCTACCGCTCTTTTCCATGCATCCTCTATAAGCCTTTCATCTTCCTCGTTAGGTCTTGATAGCACATGGTCAGCAAGATCCCAGCCCTCTGGCTTTGCTCCTACGCCTATTCTAACTCTAGAAAAATTCTCAGAGCCCATATGAGCTATAATAGATTTTATTCCATTATGTCCGCCGGCACTTCCGGATTTTCTTATTCTAATAGCTCCCGGAGCTAGGTCTATATCATCGAATATAATTATTATATTCTCTATAGGTATCTTATAAAAGTCTGCTATGGCTCTTATGCTCTCACCAGAATTATTCATATATGTCTGTGGCTTTGCAAGCAAAGCTCGTTCGCTGCCTATAATGCCTCTGCCGCACAAAGCAAAATGCTTATTCTCATTTATATTACAGCCTATCTTATCGGCCAATCTATCTATTACCTGAAATCCCATGTTGTGCCTGGTATTTTCATACTCTCTACCGGGATTACCAAGCCCTGCTATTAAATACATAGTCACCTCTTTAACGCCTTACCTGGACTTACGTATCCTCAGGTTCTTTTGATAATTTTCATTTTATCCTACTATGATTTTAATGTCACTTAACTGCAGTATTATTGAAATGCTTTAAGAAGCCTCTCCGGTGTCATAATAGCGATACTGCTTTTTTTAAAATCCTTTATATTCCTTGTAACAATACAATCCATACTTGTTCGTTTCGCTGTTTCTACAAGAACAGCATCCTCATAGTCTGAAATATTAGATGACAATGCTCGTAATATGTCCACAGCAAATGTATCAAGTATTTCTACCAGTCCTAAAAATCTATTTAGTAGTTGTCTTGTATCAGTATCATTATGTGTATAGTGATGAAGCAAATAATATATATCTGTTACAGACTTTGCAGTTATATATCCATTAATCTCATTTGTCGCAATCAAGGAAAATATTTTTTTTGCATTGCTTGCAAACGGTTCTCTCCTTTGAAGAAAATCCATTACAACACAGGTATCTATCAAGACCTTCATATCTTTTTTAGTCGCTCCTCTCTTACTTCATCTAAAGTAATCGAATTTGGAACAACTCCAAACAATGATTCAACAACATCAAGCTTTTGCTGATATGGAGAGGTTAGCTTTGCAACAGGTTTTCCATTTTTAGTAATAAAAATATCCTCCTTCGATGCAAGCAGTAGATACTTTCCCATATTAGTTTTAAATTCAGTTGCCGTAATAGACATATCGCCCACCTCCTTTAGTACGATTATTATATATCTATCGTACGATTTTATCAAGGAAATGGTATTTCCATTTCGAAAGCTTTACCGGATGATAGTAAATGACTTCTGACGGAAATTTTTTAAACAATGTATCGAGATCGTAATTATATTCCTTGTTAAATCGCTCTCTGTCTTTATATCCCCATAGCTCAACACCTCTTTTATCAATCATACTCTCCGTAACAATATCACTACACATTAAAGCCATAGCCGTAGGCACAGCTACCTCTACGAACAATCCCATGGCAGCAAAAACCCCAAAATAATCTATAAGCTTTTCAATATCCTCACCTGAAAGGACTAAGAAATCAACGAAATCTTTATAAAATGGATACGGAAAGCTTTTGCCCCTATTTTTCCTTAGCATAGATACAATATAAAATATATCCTTTACTGCCGCTCGAACGCCCCGTCTTTCTTCCTGTATCCTTTCAGTTAGCCATTTTGTTGTAAAGGTTAAATCGTACTTATACCCTTTGCCCCTTACTCGCTCAAATGCTTCCTCCCGAGAAAGAATCATGTTCTTATATTCTGTTCCGGAATACTCTAAGAAGGGTGACATTATATATTTCTTTAGCCTATGCGCATATATGCCCTTAGCCTCACATATTGGACAAACTCCTTTAATATAAGACTGTCCTTGCCTCAGGGATAAAAACTCCAATATGTTTTCTTCATTAATATTTGGATTAAGGACTACATCATCTCCAATAACCACATAATGACTATACTTATTCTTTATGTATTTTAAGCCCTGTGCAAGATATCCCGAGTAGAAAAAGGATGATTCGTAAACAGTAATTATATTTAGACCATCTACACTCTCGCCATTATAAAACGGCATCAGCACATAAATATTTTTAAATCTATCCTTGTATAGCCTTGCAATGCTACTTAGATTTTTATCATATCTATGATTGAATATAACAATTAAGCAAATATTACCTTTGTCTCTTTTTATATTGTTTTCATCTGTTGTAATCGCTCTTGTCATGTCTTTCGCTTTCTACCTCTTTATAGCCGCGATCCTCTTTTGAATCACAATGATACAGTATTCACCCACCTGTGCTTTTAATATACCCTCTCCCCTTTAGCCTTCACAAAGCTACTTCCATGCAAATGTCATCATTCCATAAATCCATATAACTGCAATTCCAATCGGAACTACGTATCTAAATATAGGCTTCATCCAAGGGCAAACCTTAAGTCCCTTGCCTTCATTTGCCTCTTTTATAAAATTATCCCAGCCCCAGCCAAAGCTGTTGCAGCAAAACAGTGCAATAATCATAGAGCCAAGCGGCAATACATTATTAGATACTATAAAGTCCCACAGATCAAGCCAAGCCGTCCCCTCGGCAAATGGCTGGAATTTTATTATGCTGTAGCCTAGTGCTGTTGTTAATGAGAGTAGAAATACAACTATCCCACATACCACGCAGCCCTTTGGTCTACTCCAGCCAGTAAGATCTCTAACCATAGCAAGTATATTTTCACAAACACCAAGCACGGTAGAAAATGCCGCAAAAACCATAAAGAGAAAGAATAGTGTTCCCCACCATCTGCCTCCTGCCATGTGATTAAACACGCTTGCCATAGTATCAAAAAGCAGGCTAGGTCCAGCATTGACCTCGAGGCCGTACGTATAGCATGATGGGAAGATGATAAAGCCAGCTGCTACCGCAACAAAGGTATCGAGCGCGATAACATTTACCGACTCATTCATAAGCGAAACCTTTTTATCTATATAGCTTCCGAATATAGCCATGCCGCCCATACCTATAGAAAGTGTAAAAAATGCCTGATTCATGGCACTAACTATTACCTTGCCATTTATCTTAGAAAAATCCGGAACAAGATAAAAGCTAAGACCTTCCTTTGCACCCGGCAGCATAGCACTTCTTACGGCAAGCACAAGCATAAGCACGATAAGTGCAAGCATCATATATTTTGTTACCTTTTCAAGTCCGCCCTGAAGGCTAAAGCTTAATATGGCAAATGCTATCGTCACAGTAATTGCAAGATATATAACATTAAGCGTTGGATTCGAGATCATGCTCTCAAAGCCAAAGCTTGCATTTTGACCTGAAAGAAATTTTACAAAGTAATATACCAGCCAGCCAGTTACTACAGTATAAAATGCCATAAGCGCTACATTACCTATAAGGCAGACATAGCCCATAAAATCCCACTTGTATCCTGGCTTTTCAAGCTTTTTATACATAAATATAGGACTGCTCTGCGATGCCCTGCCGACAGAAAATTCCATTACCATGGCAGGAAGCCCAAGGAATATAAGGCAGAGTATATATATAAGCATGAAGCTCCCTCCGCCGTTTTGTCCGCACATCCAAGGGAACTTCCATACATTACCGCAGCCTATTGCACATCCAGCAGATAGCATAATAAATCCTAGTCTGCTTCCAAGCTTTTCTCTTTCGCTCATATACACCTCTTTTCTCCCCTGTTGGGAGTGTTATTGTTCGCGTTGCTAATGGTTCTGAAAATATTATATGTTCTTTATCCATATATATCAAACTGAATATAGGTTCTGATTATAACTATTCTGGTTTAAATATAACTTTATACATAACTTGTATAGGACAAGCTAAATCTCTATTTTACTTATAAATGATTATGATTTAAATGTAGATTTAAGCCTAGCCCTCGTCGCAGCACATACATATAATGCGTGTACGTTCGCACTCTAGTGCTCGAGCAGCGGTTCTAAGCCTGCAAAGTACGCAGGCTAAGAACCGGCCTCGCACATGCCACGCATTATACATATGTGTCTGCTAGAGGGCTTCCGTCTAAGTCGCAGTAATTTTAAATATAACCTTAGTACCAGGCATAAATTGTATAAGAAACAATCTGCAATTACAGACTTTGCAGAGCGACTCATAAAACATGCAAATCACAGAATTTAACTTACAATATCTTCCCCACCGCATCTAGCAAATTATCACACACCAGCTCCGGCTTAACCTCAAATCGATTATCACTTCCAGCAACTCCGCTCCTAAGAAGTACCGTATGTGTGCCTGCATTTTCACCAGTCTTAACATCACTAGTCATATCCCCTATCATCCAAGACGATGCAAGGTCTATATTATATCTATCCGCTGCCGCCTCAAGCATACCTATCTCTGGCTTTCTGCAGTGACACTTAATCTTATATTCTATTCTCTCACCTTCAAAGCCCTTGTTCGGGTGATGCGGACAGTAATATATATCATCGACATATGCCCCCTGCCTGCCAAGCAAAGTCTTTAGCTTTTTATGGATTTCTTCAAGCTCTTTGATGCTGCACTCGCCTCTTGCTATCACCGGCTGATTTGTAATAACTATAGCAAGCCTTCCTGATGAATTGATTTTTTTAATCGCCTCTGCCGCATATGGATACAGCTCCAAATCATCTATATTATATAAAAAGCTTTTTTCGACATTAATGCAGCCATCTCTATCTAGGAATATAGCAGACTGCTTATTTTTCAAATTCTTCTTTTCTATAAATCCGCTCTTTATATCCTCAATAGTTTTTTCTATCCTATCTACTGTACCTACGTCCTTAACATACTCCGGCGTTCTATATGCATATACTGCCTCGCCCTTTTGTATCATGTCAGCTATTATATCATGCTCAAAATCAGTCTTAATAGGCTCCTTAACCTTATTACATATATCCGAATTAAGCACGTATATACCAGCATTTACCAGGTTGTTATACCAGTAGTCTCTGGTATTATTTTTAGAATCAAATCCAACCACCCTATCACTTTTATCTGTAGTAATAAGATCTGAGTCGTAAGGATGGGCATTTGGATGGGCAAGCAGTGTAAGAGCTGCATTTTTTTCTTTATGAAAGCCTAGCATCCTGTCCATGTCTATATCAAAAAATACATCTCCGAATATCAAGAAAAAATACGGCTCTGTTATCTTATCCTTTAAATAATAAAAGGAACCTGCAGTACCCAGAGGCTCCTTTTCTTCTATATAATCTATAGTAATTCCAAGCCTGCTGCCATCACCAAAAAAGTTGACTATGCTCTGACCGAGATAGCCAATTATCATAGTTATGTGATCGCAGCCATATTCCTTTAGCTTTTCAACCTGCCACAAAAGCAGCGGCTTATCAAGCAAAGGAACCATCGGCTTTGGTATTTCATTTTTTGTAATGGCAGCAAGCCTGCTTCCCTTGCCGCCTGCCATAATAACTGCCTGCATATATACCCCTTATATCTCCTCTATGCTTATATACTTACTTATTATACTTAGCTTCTATTTCGCCTATCATAGCAACTCTCTTTGCGTGCCTTTCACCGCCCTCCATGTCACCAAGGTATTTAGCACCAAAGAAGCTATCTACTATCATCTTTGCAAGCTCATCTCCAACTACTCTTGCACCGAATGCTATAATCTGTGCATTGTTATGTTCTGCTGCCATCCTTGCACTATATGGATCTGAAACAGCTGCTGCTCTAATTCCCGGAACCTTATTAGCTGCAAGCGATATTCCTATTCCTGTTCCGCAGATAAGAACGCCCTTATCTACCTCTCCATTTTTTATAGCCTCGGCAACCTTCTGTCCCTGCACAGGATAGTCTGCCTTTTCGCCCTCTATACTTACGCCATAGTCTACGCACTCATAGCCCTTATCCTTAAGATGCTGCATAACTATATGCTTAAGTGCTATAGCTGCATGGTCATTTCCAAAGCCTATCTTCATGTCAAAGCCTCCTCTTATATATTCGCTTATGCTGCCCTGCCTGAAACATTTCCCACGTCTACTCCTGCCTAGCTAGTGCGCCTGCTATAGACATCCATGCCCACATAATAGGTGTACTGATAGGAAGGTTTATATTAACTGTAGCCTGAATAGCATAGCATAGTATCAAAAATGCTGCAGAAATAAGTATTGGTCCATGCTCACTTTCCGCTGCCTTTTTAATCATAATATATATGCTGCCACCTATAGCTCCAAGGTAGGCTGCAAGTCCTATCGGTCCTAGAGTAAACAGATATTGCAGGTATTCATTATGCGCCGAATCATATATCTGATGCGTTATGGTAGACATCTCCTGATAGCAATAATTCATCATATATATTCCAAAGGTATCCGGTCCTGTTCCAAATATTTTATGAACTATAGGAAGCTTTGCATAGGTTTGCATACATGCTCTCCAGACGTAGCCTCTTAGCGTTCCCCACTTATCTGAAAAGATAAGATAATTACCAAGAGAGCCCCAGGTCGTGGCATCTCTCATGCTGGTATTTGCAAGAATTATAATTATAACCAATCCTGCGATAGCTACTATATCTAATCCAAGCCAAGCCTTATGAAATGCTTTTGGAAGAGCACTATCAACTAAGCCTTTTTTATAATCATATATATAAAGGACTATTGCTGCTATCCATACTAAAACAGTTATAGCATTAAGAAATTCTAAATTCGCAATTATACGAAACAGTCCATCAAGCCCTGAAACACTTGCCTCATATGCTACATTTACCCAGCGAACGTATTCTACACATGAAAGAAAGGTTGCAAGAGTTAATATATATCTTCTAAGTCCTCTTCTTGTTTTAAAGGTTGCAAGCGGAAGAAATCCAAAGAATGCAAGCAGCGTTAGGTAACCATTATCCGACTGCCCCATAATAATAGCAACAAAGCTAATGACCATGCATATATAATAGAATATTCTACGTCCAAGCCACTCCTCGCTTGTATTAAACATCGCACCAGCAAATGCAAGTATAAAGCCTACATAGGTTGTATAGGTGTTGATGTTTCCTATGGTAGAGCTAAACATCTTATACTGCTCTTCCTTCATCAAATCTCTAAAATGAAGAAGGTTCATATTAAAATAATCTGTAATTCCAAACAGACATATAAAAATTCCAATCCACAAAAATACTGTTATTACATACTGTCTGTATCTGAAAAATCTCGAAACACAAAAATATGCACCAACATACATTAAAAGAAGAAACAGTCCTGTATATCTGCCTTCATTGCCCACAAATGCCTGCTGAATGTAAGGATAAGCGCTAAGCGTAGATATAATTGATATCAGAATAAATACCATCATGCACTTATCTACAAAGGAAAATGTTCCCTTAAACCAAGAGCGTACCCACTTGCCATCTTCGTCGCCGTAGGTCTTTTTTGCATTTGCAAAATAGTCCTTTATACTTCCTGATGATATGCCCCATACCAGTAGCCCTGCAAAAAGCATTCCTGTTATAGTTGAGTATGATATAAACTTTGTTTCTAATATATTAAAATAATAGTTGGTATAAAAAACAGGAAAAAATCCAAGCGCAAGAACTGCCCATGCTATAGCCATATAATTAGCTGGGCTCATTATCTCTACCTTTTGTACTACCTGCTTTTTTGTTCGGTTTGCCATCTAGCTCCTCCAAGTATATGCTTTTTTTCTAACCCGTATATTCTAGCATATTTTATGATTATTTCTAGTTATCTTTGATATTTACGGCAGCATAGACCTGCCTTTTTGTAATTCCTCTGTCTGCTGCTACTGCCTTTTGGGCTGACCTATTATCCATTCCCTGTGATATATAAAGGTCAACATGCTCCCTTATGCTAAGTCTATCCCAGCTGCTTCTTTCAGCCGCCTTAATATCCTCAGGGCTTCTTCCCTCTATAACAAGTACATACTCGCCCTTTATGTCCTGCATATTTTTATACAGCTCATATGCATCTAAAAGAGTTTTTTGTATAACCTCTTCATGTATCTTAGTTAGCTCTCTAACTATACTTATCTTTCTTTCGCCTCCAAGTATGTCCTTTAAATCAGAGAGCGTTCCGACTAACTTATGTGGTGCTTCGTATATAATTATAGTCCTTGTTTCGTTTTTTAATTCCTCTAATATCTCTTTTCTTTCCTTTTTATTATATGGAAGAAATGCTTCAAATGCGAACCTTCTGGTTGGGAGACCGCTTATAGCAAGTGCACTTACAGCGGCACATGCTCCCGGAATTATAGTTAGCTCTACTCCTGCCTCGTAGCATAGCCTTACTAAGTCCTCTCCCGGATCAGATATAGCAGGCATACCTGCATCTGTAATAAGGGCTATGCTCTTTCCCTCCTGTATATGTCTTATAAGCTCATATGCCTTTTCTATGCTGTTGTATTTGTGATAGCTTGTAAGGCTTGCTTTTATTCCAAGATGATTAAGAAGCTTTATCGAATTTCTAGTATCCTCCGCCGCAATTATATCTACGCTTTCTAAAACCTCTACGGCTCTTTTTGTTATATCTCCAAGGTTTCCTATAGGCGTTGCAACAAGATAAAGCCTTCCCTGATTAGTATTCATATATATTATATATCTCCTGTGTATATCTACCTGCTGCCTCGTATACTATTATAGGCGGCTCTGCCTTAAGCCATACTCCGCCGCCCTTAACTGCCTCTATAAGAACCATATTTGCATCCTTATCCTTATATGGATGCACAAACCGTAGTCTTTTTGGCTCTAGCTTATATGTCTTTAAAAGCTGCATTATTTCCGAAAGCCTATGCGGTCTGTGAACCATATATAATCTTCCATTATTTTTAAGAAGCTTGCTTGACTCTGAGATAACATCCTCTAGCGTACATTTAATTTCATGTCTTGCTATAGCAAGTGCCTCGTTGGGATTCTTAATTCCATGATTGTCATTCATATATGGTGGATTGACAGTGACGAAATTAAAGCTGGCATTTCCAAATCTTTTTGAGGCATTTTTTAAATCATCACATATTATATCTATCCTATCCTCAAGCTCGTTATATAGAACGCTTCTTTTTGCCATATCAGCAGAGGCCTCTAAAAGCTCTATCCCTGTTATATGACTTGCACTAGTTTTTGCAGACATGAGTATAGGAATTATGCCAGTCCCTGTTCCAAGGTCTATTCCGTTCTCGCCCTTTCCTGCTCTTGCGAAGCTGCTTAGAAGAACTGCATCCATTCCAAAGCAAAAGCTGCCCGGTCTTTGCAAGATCTTTAGATTATTTCTTTCTAGGTCGTCGAGCCTTTCGCCCTCTTTAATCAGCTTGTCCTTTTCCTCTGTTCTCATTATTATTTGGCTTTCTGTTTTTCTTCTTTTTAAAGAATGGTTTTTTGTTTTTATTTTCCATCTTAGGAGCTGGTTTTTTTACCTGCTTTTTCTCATGCCTATGCTCAGAATTTTTTTCATGCTTTTTTGGTAGCTCTCCCTTTTGCTTTAATTCTGGCCTAGCATTATCATTGCCCTCGTTATGCTCTGGCTTTTCCTTTGACTGCTTACTTACCTTTGAGATTATTCCGCCCTTTATTCGCTCTGCATGCGGCTCTCCCTTCTTTCTGCTGGTATAGGTAAGCTCATCAGCGTCAAACTCCTCCATCTCACGGTCACCCTTATCGTCCGTGAATAAAACCTTTATTCGCTGTCTTAGTATATTGACATCATATACTACCCCGTCCTTGCCTTCCTTAGTATGTGCTGTATCGCCCTTTTTAGGAAGTCTCTCATTAAGATCCTTATATGCATCTACCTCATTTGCAAGGCAGCACATAAGCCTTCCGCATGCTCCGCTAATCTTTTGCGGATTTAGTGAAAGCCCCTGCTCCTTAGCCATCTTAATAGTTACAGGAACAAAATCCGACAGATAGCTGTGACAGCAAAGCGTTCTTCCGCAGCTGCCTATTCCGCCTACTACCTTTGTTTCATCTCTAACTCCAACCTGCCTCATCTCTATACGAGCCTTAAATGTAGCAGCTAGGTCTCTAACTAACTCTCTAAAGTCCACTCTGTCATCTGCAGTAAAGTAGAATAATATCTTAGATCCATCAAATGAATATTCAGCAGCTATAAGCTTCATCTCATCCATCTTATGCTCTGCTATCTTCTTTTTTGCTTCTAAATATACTCTCTTTTCCTTTGCCCTAAACCTCTCCATCAGCTCGATATCCTCTGGAGTAGCTCTTCTTGTTACTTCCTTTAATGGCTTAACTACATGGTTATCCTCTACTTCCTTATTAGGCATTATAACGCTTCCACATTCCATACCCTTGCTTGTTTCGACTATAACCCTGTCGCCTCTTTTATACTCCTCATTGCCGGGACTAAAATAATATATCTTCCCAACCTCTCTAAATCTTACTCCTATAATTTGTACCATTTTAATTCTCCTTCATAGCCATAAGCAAAAGCTCAAGTGTAAGATCCGTATTAACATTAGCCTTTATTCTTGTCTGTGCCTTGTCTATAGCCTCAAGCACCTTTTCTAATGCTGCATAATCACTTCTTTTGCTTGCCTCGCTTAGAGCCCTAAATTCCTTTTTATATACAAGCCTGTTTATATCTACTGTTGCCTTATACATAAGTATATCTCTATACCACAAACGGCAAAACTCAAAAAAGGAATCTAATCCATTATTTCTTGATTTAATTATATCTATATATTTTAATATATCCCTTGTATCTGCATTTTTTATATTTCTTAGCATGGATATATTTTCTTCGTATATATTTTTAAACTCGCTAGAGCTTGCTAGCTCTATAGCTCTTCCAAGGTTACCTCTTGCACATGCTGCATATACGCTTGCATCATCTGCATTTAGCCCTAGCTTTTTTTCTAAATACTGCTGCACCACATCATCTGAAAGTGGCTTAAGTATAAGGCTAACGCATCTTGATCTTATAGTATCAAGCAGCAGCTCCTCATTAGTTGCAAGAAGAATTATAATCGCATAGCTAGGCGGCTCCTCGATAGTTTTTAGAAGTGCATTCTGTGCCTGCACCGTCATCTTCTCGGCATCATCTATAATATATATCTTATAGTAGCTTGAGTAAGGTCTTATATCTACTGTATCACTTACCTGCTCTCTTATATCATCTACGCCTATGCTCGCCTTTTCATGCATAACATGTATAAGGTCGGGATGTGTTCCTGCTATAACCTGCTTACAGGCATGACACTGCATACACGGCTCTGCCCCGCCCTTTTCGCATAGAAGTGACATGGCAAATGCATGTGCTATCGACTTTCTTCCCATTCCCATCTCGCCAGATAGTATATATGCATGGGACACCTTATCTGCTGCTACTGCCTTTTTAAGGTGCTCCTTTATTTGGCTATGTCCAACTATGTCATTATAATTAAGCATCTATATCCTTTCTTATAGCTTCTATGCATTTATCTAAATCTATATTTTGATACGAGCTTTTTATGCCTGCTGCCGTAAGCTTATCTTCTGAAAAGTCATCCTCATCTGCTATATATCTTCTGCAAAGCTCTATATACTTTGGCTTTTCTTCCTTAGCCTCTCTTTCTATAGCTCTTAAAAGCCTAGTCCTATCATCTATAGTAATATATATAGGCAGTACATGATCCCTTCCATAATAATCTCTTATCTTAAGATAGGATTCTAATGTTCCTATTCCTATATAGCTATGCTTTTTTATATCTACCTGTCCGTCATCGACCGTTGCATAGCTCCATGGTCCATACATAGTCTTGTAGGTTCTTTTTTCTATAAGTCTGCCATTTTTTTTATATTCATCTAGGCTCTTATCGTCCGTGAAAAAATATTCTCTTCCATCCACCTCGCCATCTCTTATAGGTCTTGTTGTATATAGGATAATTTCCTTAAGCTCCGGATATGCCTTTAAAAGCTCCTTATATATAGTATCCTTTCCGGAAGCACTCTTACCCATAATATAATATATTTTCCCAAGTCCTATGCTCATACCTACAATCCTTCTATATTACAGCCACAGGCTATATATTTTTTAAGCCCTTCTTCTATGCTGCTTGTTATTATATCCCCCGGCTTTACTATAGGAATACCCGGCGGATATACATATATATAATCGTCTATACACTTGCCGCTTATTTTTTTTAAGCTCTCATTAAGACTGACTGCTTTTTTATCAAGCTCTCTTTGTATATCACTGCAATAGCTTCTTGTTTTTTCAATGTCGCTGTCCATGTCCTTGCAAGCATTATATATTCTATCTAAGCTCTCCTTAGTATCACATATAGCTGTAAGAAGAAGAACGTATCCGCCTGCTGCCATCTCTGCTTCTATATGATACCTCTTATACAAAAGCTCATTAAGCGTCGGGCCTGTTATCCCATCACAGTATATCAAAAGCTTTCCCTTATCTATCTCATATACGTTTTTATTTTCTATATCTGCCCTGCTAGGCTTCCAAAGCTTTATATGATCTAGCTTTCCTAATCTATCTCTTAAATTATCTATATTATTTTTATATTCTATAACTGCATCTCTTGCATCCTCATCCATATATCTAAGGCATGCATCTATACTAGCCATAAGCACATACGATGGAGAGCTGGAATTAAAATATGACAGCTGTCTATATACATCACGGCAAGCTATAATATCTGACTTTACATGTACAAGTGCTGTCTGCGTAAGTGCAGGAAGCATTTTATGCGTACTTTCTATAACTATATCTGCACCGCAGTCTATGGCAGACTTTACGCCTCCTACATACTTATTTAACCAATGCATATGTGAGCCATGTGCACTATCAACTATAAGCGGCAAATCATAGCTATGAACTATCCTCGAAATAGCCTCTATGTCTGAGATTATTCCGTCATATGTAGGCGATGTTATTATTACAAATGCGGGAAGTCTGTTCTCCCCTTTCATTATATCAAGCTTAGCCTTTATATCGCTAGGGCTTATCGCTCCTGCAATCGGAAGCTCCCCTAGTGTCGGCGGCTTAATATATTCAGCCGCAATGCCACATATCTCCATAGCATGAAAGGTACTTATATGTGAATTTGCCCCAACAAGTGCATGCGAATTTTTACTTTTACTACGACACATACATGCTCTTATGGCACTAAGAATTCCGCCTGTAGAGCCATTGATGCTATAGTAGCTTGCATCTGTATTATATAGGCTGCTTGCATAATCAAGACATCCTTTAAGTATGCCATCTGCCGCATAAAGGTGATCCGTATCATGTGTCTCTGTTACATCAATGCTATATATGTCACTCATTAGCTCTCTGATACACCTTGGTGCTTTTCTTTTATGCCCCGGCATATGCATAGGAAGCATATCGCTTTTACTATATTTACTTAGATATGAAGCCAATGTCTTTTCTTTATTCATCATATTATATTGGTAAATGTAAGGGCTGTTCCAATTGCTGGCAGTGTCGCATCATCCTTCATAGTTATCATGACATATGCTGCCATAGCTATTGCTATCAAAACAAGTATCAATGCTCCTATCATTTTAAGGCTTATATGCGTTGCTTTTTTTGGATTTTCTGCATCCTCATAGTCCTTATCAAGAAGTCCTAGCTGCTCCTCGATAGCTATCAATGTAGTATTTGCCTTTGGCTCTATGGCTTCAACTTTATTTGAATCCTCGCCTGTTATCTCCGGAAAATGCTCTATGCTAACGCCTTCCTTTTTCCCTGCTACTTCCTTGATAAGTATACGAATCCACTGGCGAAGAAGGCTCTCCTCTGGCATACCCTCATGTCTTTCATAAATCTGAATATATACGTCTCTAATTATATTCCATATATATTCCTCGTCCTCTACCGAAAAGCGTATGTCCTCATAGGTATCCTTATAGCTTAGAAGATATAATTCCTCCAAGCCGCTTAGGCTGCCTGCTCTTGTTTTTTCTATGGCTTTTGATAGTTTGCTGCTTTCCTTCATAGAATAATCCTCTCGATGGGGCACAAAAGCCCACAATTAGTTAGATTATATCAAACATAGGGATATAATGCAAAATCTCACCACGACCA
>CAVBBU010000008.1:0-30836 GCA_963593765.1 Bacteroidaceae bacterium
CTCCCACCGACATGCGAGCATGCCGTGGAAGATGAGTTTTGACACTGTAACCAACATTATATATTTTTTACCATATAAAGGCAAGCAAAGGGAGGAAACAAAATTTTCTAAAAATTAGCACTCATATCTTGACAGTGCTAACAACTGGTGTTATAACATACTTATCATTTTAGGAATGTAATATACTAAGGAGGTTGGATATATATGAAATTAGTACCATTATTTGACAGAGTAGTGCTTAAGCAGCTGGTAGCAGAGGAGACAACTAAGTCAGGAATAGTTCTTCCTGGACAGGACAAGGAGGTTCCTTCACAGGCAGAGGTTGTTGCTGTAGGACCAGGCGGAGTTATAGATGGTAAGGAAGTTAAGATGCAGGTTAAGAAAAAGGATAGAGTTATTTATTCTAAGTATGCCGGCACAGAGGTAGAGCTTGAGGGCAAGAAGTATATAGTAGTTAAGCAAAGCGATATATTAGCAGTTATAGAATAACTTGATAGATAATGGAGGATTAAGAAGATGGCAAAGGAAATTAAATATGGAGTAGAGGCAAGACAGGCACTAGAGCGTGGCGTAGATCAGCTTGCAGATACAGTTAGAGTAACACTAGGACCTAAGGGTAGAAACGTAGTTTTGGATAAGTCTTTTGGAGCACCGCTTATAACAAATGATGGTGTTACAATAGCAAAAGAGATTGAGCTTGCAGATCCATTTGAAAATATGGGAGCACAGCTTGTAAAGGAAGTTGCTACTAAGACTAATGATGTAGCAGGTGATGGTACAACAACAGCTACAGTTCTTGCACAGGCTATGATTAATGAAGGAATGAAGAATATAACAGCTGGTGCAAATCCTATAGTTCTTAGAAAGGGTATGAAGAAGGCTACAGACAAGGCAGTAGAAACCATCGCTAAGATGAGCGAGAAGATTAAGAGCAAGGAACAGATAGCTAGAGTTGCTGCAATATCTGCTTCAGATGATGAGGTAGGTACTATGGTAGCAGATGCTATGGAGAAGGTTACTAGCAATGGTGTTATCACTATAGAAGAGTCTAAGACAATGAAGACAGAGCTAGACCTTGTAGAAGGAATGCAGTTTGACAGAGGATATATATCTGCTTATATGTGCACAGATATGGAGAAGATGGAAGCAGACCTTGATGATCCATATATCCTTATCACAGATAAGAAGATATCTAACATTCAGGAGATCCTTCCACTACTTGAGGAGATTGTTAAGACAGGCTCTAAGCTTCTTATAATCGCTGAGGACGTAGAGGGTGAGGCACTTACAACTCTTATAGTTAATAAGCTAAGAGGAACATTTAATGTAGTAGCAGTTAAGGCACCTGGCTATGGCGACAGAAGAAAGGATATGCTTAAGGATATCGCTATACTAACAGGAGGTAGTGTTATAAGCGATGAGCTAGGTCTTGAGCTTAAGGATGCTAAGATTTCACAGCTTGGTCGTGCTAAGTCAGTTAAGGTTCAGAAGGAAAATACTGTAATAGTAGATGGACTTGGTAAGAAGAAGGATATAGATGCTAGAGTAGCACAGCTTAAGGCTCAGTATGCAGAGTCTACATCAGACTTTGATAAGGAAAAATTGCAGGAGAGAATAGCTAAGCTATCTGGTGGAGTTGCAGTAATAAGAGTTGGTGCTGCAACAGAAACTGAGATGAAGGAAGCTAAGCTTCGTATGGAGGATGCACTTAATGCTACAAGAGCTGCAGTAGAAGAAGGAATCGTTCCTGGCGGCGGCACAGCATATATCCATGCAACTAAGGAAGTAGCTAAGGTTGTAGAGACACTTGATGGCGATGAAAAGACAGGCGCAAGAATAATTCTTAAGGCACTTGAGGCACCACTGTATCGTATAGTGGAAAATGCTGGACTTGAGGGAAGTGTAGTTGTTAATCATGTTAAGGAGTCTAAGCCAGGAGTCGGCTTTGATGCATACAATGAAGAGTATGTTGATATGATTAAGGCAGGTATACTTGACCCAGCTAAGGTTACAAGATCAGCACTTCAGAACGCAACATCAGTAGCAAGCACACTGCTTACAACAGAGTCAGTAGTTGGAACAATTAAGGAGCCAGCACCAGCAGCTCCGGCACAGCCAGCTATGGGCGGTATGGGATATTAATTTAATGATATTATAGATAAAAAAAGAGCTATTAGTGAGATTTCACTAGCAGCTCTTTTTTGCGTATTATTCGGCATTAGATGAAAATCGAAGCGACTTAGGCTTCGGGAAATATACAAACTCTGCCTTTGCAACTATCTTTTCCTTCTTTACGTAGGTATTTGCCCAGTATCTGGCATCCCTTGAATTATTTCTATTATCACCCATGCAAAAGTACGAATCCTCTGGCACCTCAAAGGTTAAACCATTCTCATCATCACTTACAACCATAGGCTCCTTTATATACGGCTCATCGAGTGCGGTGTCATTGACCTCTACATGCCCTACCTTTGTATTAGCATCATCCTGAACTAGCTTAACTGTATCGCCTGGGACACCTATAACTCTTTTTACAAAATATATGTCTTCATCATCAGGCCATCTAAATATAATTATATCTCCATACTTCGGATCGGAGAACTTATATGATAGCCTAGAACCAAATATCCTAGAGCCTGTTGCTATGGTATTTTCCATAGAGCCGGAAGGCACCTCGGAATTAGCTATAATAAATGTATTAAGCACAAATGCAATAAGTATAGCCGCAGCGACAACCTCAAGCCAGCTTATAGCCTCGTTAAAGAAGCTGTGCTTTTTTGAAAGCTCTTTATCAAGCTCCTCATTTGCATTTTTGTAATGAGTTTCTTCCATATTAATATCATCTGTATGCTTCATAAACAATCCAACCTTTCGCATACAAATATAATATATATGCTTTTTTATAACAAGTAAAAAGCTGTGAATTTTAAGAAAAATGTTAGCAAAGAGCCGCTGGTATGGTAAAATTGCCCTGTTAAACTAAAATAAAAGGGGACGAAAATGCTATGGATATGGAAAAGAATTTAGATTTGTTTTTGGAGCTTTTACCAGTGGTAGGATATATGGCAGTTCAGCTTATAATAATTCTTCTTATAATTCTTGTTGGAAGAAAGCTTATAAAAATGCTTTGCGGTTGGACAAGCAAGGGACTTTCAAAGGTAGATGCAGATGCAGGCATAAAGAAGTTTTTGGTTTCGATTATTAGAGTAGCATGCTACGTATTGCTAATATTTATTATAGCTGACAGACTAGGCGTAAGTACGGCTTCATTGGTTGCAGTCCTTGGCTCTGCAGGCATAGCTATAGGCCTTGCACTTCAGGGAAGCCTTGCTAATCTTGCCGGAGGCATACTTATACTTTTTATGAAGCCATTTGCAGTAGGAGATTATATTATATTTTCTAATGGAGAGGGCACAGTCAAGTCAATAGATATAATATATACAACTATAGTTACAGCGGATAATAAGGTTATAACAGTACCGAATGGGAGCCTATCTAACGGAGTTACAACTAATGTTACTAAGCTTGATTATAGAAGAATAGATCTAACTGTAGGCATAAGCTATGGCTCGGATATTAAAAAAGCTAAGGATATTATGAGAGAGATATATGAAAATGAAGCTCTTATAATTAATGATAAGGGGATAGAGGTATACGTAGACAGCCTTAGCGATAGCAGCGTAGGAATAGGAGTTCGTGGCTGGGCTAAGACAGATGATTATTGGAATGCAAGATGGAATATAATAGAAAATATAAAGCTTGAATTTGATAAGAATGGTATTGAGCTTTCATTTAATCAGTTAGATATACATATGATAGGGGAGAAATAATGAAAAGAGCTAGCGGAATTTTAATGCCTGTTTTTTCGCTTCCGGGCAAGTGGGGAATTGGAACCATGTCAGAGGAGGCGAGAAAATTTATATTAAAATTAGAAAGAGCAGGTCAGAGCTACTGGCAGGTGCTGCCACTTGGTCCTACGGGGTATGGAGATTCGCCTTACCAATTAGTAAGCTCATTTGCAGGCAATCCTTATCTTATAGATTTTGAAGAACTGGTTAATGAAGGCTTGCTCGATAGAGCTGAGCTTGATAATGCAAGCTGGGGTGATAGTCAAGACCTTGTAGACTATGGAAGGCTCTGGGAGAACAAGGAGCATTTTCTATATAAGGCATATAAGAAATTCTGCGAGATAGCTTCTAATGAAAAGAAGAATGAATATGAATTAAAAAAGGAAAAGCTTTCGGATGAAACCAAGCAATACTGCCTGTATAGTGCTATAAAAAAAGCAAGCGGATATAAGGCATGGACTGACTGGGATGAGGATATAAAGCTAGGAAGAATAGGTGCGGTTGATACTTACAGAAGAGAGCTTTCTGATGATATAGAATTTAGGCTTTGGGTGCAGGTTAGATTTTTAGGCCAATGGAAGGCGCTTAAGGAATTTGCACATGAGCACCATGTTGAGATAATAGGAGACATACCTATATATGCGGCATTTGATTCTGCTGATGCATGGGCAGATCCTAGTCTATTCCAATTTGATGAGCATAATAATCCTAAGGCAGTTGCAGGCTGTCCGCCTGATTATTTCTCGCCTGATGGACAGCTCTGGGGGAATCCTTTATACAGCTGGGAGCATCATAAGCAAACAGGATATAAGTGGTGGATGGATAGAATGGAATTTGCACTGACCCTGTATGATTATGTGCGTATAGACCACTTTAGAGGCTTTGATGAATATTATTCTATTCCGGCCGGGGATGCTACTGCCAGAAATGGCAAGTGGGAAAAAGGACCAGGAATGGATATATTCGATTGCATGAAAAAGCATTTTGAGGGCAGGTATGAAAGCCTTCCTATTATTGCAGAGGACCTAGGTCTGCTTACGGATTCCGTAAAGGAGCTTCTTGAAAGGTCAGGCTTTCCGGGAATGAGAGTTATAGAATTTGCATATGATTCAGATTCGGCAAATCTATATCTGCCGCATAACTATAATAGAAATACTGTTGTATATACAGGGACTCATGATAACTGTCCGCTAAAGGGCTGGTTAGATACTATGTCTGATTATGCAAAGGGGAGAATGATTTCTTATCAGGGAAGTGAATATACACCAAAGGATAAGCTACACCTAGACTGCATAAGAACAGCCTTAGCCTCTGTTGCAGATACAGCTATAGTTCCTATGCAGGATTATCTGGGACTTGGAAATGAAGCAAGGCTTAATACTCCGGGAAGCTTTGGAGATAACTGGAGGTGGCGACTTAAGGAAGGACAGTTTGGTGATGAGCTTGCTGATTACTGTAATAGGATGAGTAAGATGTACTCGAGATAGCTTGATACACTAGGCACATGATAGGTGGAAGATCCGCATGATTAGTTGCCGCCCAAAGCGTATAATTTGACTTGCCACTTAATAATGTGTATAATCTTTAAGTATTTATTTAATCAATTTTTTGAAGGATATTAACATGCCTAGGAAGGGACTACTTGTTGTAGTATCAGGCTTTTCGGGTGCAGGAAAAGGCACTCTTATGAAAAAGCTTTTGTCAAAATATAATAATTATTGCTTGTCTATATCAGCAACCACTAGAGAGCCGAGAGAGGGCGAGGTAGACGGCAGAGAGTACTTTTTTATAAGTGAAGCAGAATTCGAGGATAGGATATCTAAAAGGGAATTTATAGAATATGCCAGATATGTGCAGCATTACTATGGAACTCCTAAGGATTATGTACTAGACTGCCTTGGTAAGGGTAAGGACGTACTCCTTGAGATAGAGATTCAGGGAGCTCTTAAAATTAAGAACGAGTTTCCAGATGCACTTCTTATATTTGTTACTCCGCCAAACTGTGCTGTATTAAAGGAAAGGCTAGTAGGTCGTGGCACAGAAACTGATGAACAGGTTAAGGCTAGACTTAAGAGGGCTGCTGAGGAGTCCGAGTGGATGGATCAGTATGATTATCTTTTGATCAATGATGACATAGACGAGGCGACAGAGGAGCTGCACAGGCTTATTTCTAGTCAGCATAATAAAATATCCTGCAATAAAGAGGTTATAAAGGCTATACAGGATGATATGATTACCAATTTTGCAAAATAATTTAGGAGGCTTTAAGATGCTACATCCATCATATACAGATTTGATAAATGTCGCTAATAGCGACGTAGAGCAGGGCGAACAGCCAGTTGTAAAAAGCAGATATTCCATTGTTATTGCTACAGCTAAGAGAGCAAGACAGCTAGTAGATGGTGAGGAGGCATATGTTCCTTCCTATGGCAAGAAGCCGCTGTCTGTTGCTATCGAGGAACTGTACAAGCAAAAAATCAAGATAGTTAATGACGACAATCAGGAAATTTAAATTTTTCAGCCATCTTTCCTTTGGAAGATGGCTTTATATCTATATAGAAACATAGGGAGCGAAAACATGAACATATGCATGATTTCACTTGGATGTGATAAAAATCTAGTTGATTCTGAAATGATGCTGGGCTTTACAAGCAAGCATGGATATACATATACAGATGATACTAATGCTGCAGATATAATTATTATTAACACCTGCTGCTTTATACTTGATGCGAAGGAAGAAAGCATAGATGCTATTTTAGAAATGTCAAAGCTAAAAAAGGATGGCAGGCTAAAGTGTCTTATAGTAACAGGCTGCATGGCACAAAGGTATAAAAAAGAGATAATAGATGAAATTCCAGAGGTAGATGCAGTCGTTGGTACGTCTTCCTACGACCATATATGTGATATTATAGATGGTGTTATAAATGGGAAAAAGGAGCTTGTGTTTGAGGATCTTAACAGGCTTCCTGCTGCAGCTCCAAATAGAATGGTATCTACAGGTGGTTGGTATGCTTATCTTAAGATAGCAGAGGGCTGTGATAAGCATTGCACATATTGCATTATCCCAAGTCTTAGAGGCAGCTATAGAAGCTATCCAAAGGATATACTTTTAGAGCAGGCAAGGCAGATGGCAGATGCAGGAGTTAAGGAGCTTATACTGGTTGCACAGGAGACTACTGTTTATGGCAAGGATATAGATGGCAGGAAGCATTTGCCAGAATTATTACATGAGCTATGTAGGATAAATGGTATAGAATGGATAAGAATATTATATTGCTATCCTGAGGAGATAACAGACGAGCTTATAGATACTATAGCAGCAGAGGATAAGATATGTAACTATCTTGATATACCAGTGCAATCCGGCAGCGATGAAATACTTAAAAGAATGGGAAGACTAACATCGTCAGAAGAGCTTGCTAATAACATAACAAAGCTAAGAAAGAAAATTCCTGATATAATACTTAGGACTACTCTTATAAGTGGATTCCCAGGTGAGACTAATGAGCATTTTAATGAAACATTGGACTTTGTTAAAAAGATGAAGTTTGAAAGGCTTGGAGTATTTGCATATTCAGCAGAGGAGGGTACGCCGGCATCTGGCTTTGCTAATCAGATAGAAGAGTCGGTAAAGCAGGATAGAAGAGATGCTATAATGAGCCTTCAGCAGGGCATATCTAGTGATTTTCTTAAAAAGCAGATAGGAAAAACACTAAGAGTTTTGATAGAGGGCAAGATAGCTGATGAGGATGCATATATAGGTCGAAGCTATATGGATGCACCAGGAGTAGATGGCTCGATATTTGTTCAGTACAGTGGCGAGCTATTATCCGGAGATTTTGTAAATGTTAAAATCACAGGCTCATCAGAATATGATTTGATAGGAGAGCTTATATGAATTTACCAAACAGGCTAACCGTACTTAGAGTGCTGCTTATTCCATTTTTTGTTTTCTTTCTTTTATATGAGAGCGGAGAGATATATATTTATAGAATGATAGCACTTGCTATATTTTGCATTGCAAGCTTTACAGATTACCTAGATGGCTCTATCGCCAGAAAATATAATCTTATAACTAACTTTGGAAAGTTTATGGATCCCTTGGCAGATAAGCTTTTGGTTTGCTCGGCACTTATATGTATGGTTGAACTAGGGCAGCTTCGGGCATGGATAGTTATAATTATCATTGCAAGGGAATTTATCATAAGCGGCTTTAGATTAGTTGCTTCCGATAACGGAATAGTAATAGCTGCCAGCTACTGGGGTAAGTTTAAAACTGTTTCGCAGATGCTAACTATTATTCTTCTTATACTTAATATAAGCTCGCTTGCTACTATTACTAATATTATGATAGCTGTTATGACAGCACTTACATTGATATCGTTATGTGATTATATAATTAAGAATCACAGGGTTCTTACAGAAGGGAAAATGTAGCTATGATAAATGATAAGATAACCAGATATAAAACTATAAAGATATATGGACTTGATGGAGAAGCGGTTAGAGAAAAGCTGTTAAATATCAGCTTTCCAGATGATGTTATGCATAAGCTGACTATCGATGCTAATGAGATTCATATTGTCCTTTGGGCAGCTGCTGATACAGAGGATGATGCAAAGCAGATGATAAAGCCGGTTTCAAAGGCGATAAAAAAGCTTTTTGGTGATTATATCTATACCACAAAATATTCTGAGAATATCCAGATGGCGGTTGTACGTCTTTTAGATAAATATGAGCTTACAGTTACAACTGCTGAGTCATGCACGGGTGGCCTTGTTGCAGCACGAATAATAGATGTTCCGGGTGCAAGTGATGTATTTAGAGAGGGCTTTATAACATATTCAAATAAGTCAAAAAGAAAGACGCTTGATGTTAGCAAGGGAACTCTTAAAAAATATGGAGCTGTTAGTAAGCAGACAGCTAAGGAGATGGCTACAGGTGCTATATTTGCTGCAGATGCAGATGTATCTATAGCCGTAACCGGAATAGCAGGTCCGGATGGCGGCACAGAGGAAAAGCCGGTTGGACTTGTATATATAGCTTGCTATATAAATGATAAGGTAACTGTTGAGGAGCATCACTTTGATGGAGATAGAAGCTCTGTTAGAGAGCAGTCTGTAATTGCTGCTCTAAACCTACTTAGAACATGCATATTAAATGAATATCATAACTAGGATATCTTATGAAAATATATGATAGCTTATATCTTGGAAATATAGCAAGGATCGAGAGGTATAATATACTAAAGGCTATTAGGGCTAAAAAAAGCAGATTTGGAACATATGTGATTACGAATCCACATTCGAGCTCTACTATATTAGATATACTAACCTTGACTGAATTTATAAAAAATTATTATGATAATTCTACTATTATAGGAATAGCAGAGGGCAAGCATGAAGCACTTATGCTTGCTAGGCAGATAATTGATGATATGTATAGAGCTACAGGAGAGTTTGATATATATGCTTTCTGCAATATTAGTAGTAACTAAGCTTATAGGAATAATTTTAGCAGCCCTTTTAGGACTGCTTTTAGTATTGCTTCTTATAGTAGGCTTTCTGCCTATAACCTACAAGGGAAATGCTGCCTATAAGGACAGCTTTAAATCGGCAAATACAGCCAGCTGGATTTTTGGAATATTTGGAATGAGGTTTGGATATGATAAAGGACCTTATGCGGTGCTGAGAATCTTTAAGAAGAGAATAGATTTTTTTAAAGATGATGAAGCGGATGAAGATACAAATGAAGATATAGAAAAAAACGCTGGTGATTATAAAGACTATTCAGAGGAAGGCTTTAAGGAAGGGCAAAGTGAATCACAAAGTATTGATAATGCAAATACGGAAGATATAGAAAAGCAAAGCGCAGCAACCTATCGTGAAGAAAATCCAAATAAGTATAAAAGTAATAAAGATAACAAGCTTAATGATAAAAGTAAGGCAAAGAAAAAACGACATAGAGTATCTGTAATAAATCGCATAAAAAAACGATTTAAGTGCTTTAGGGAGCATTTGCTAGATAAGCTAAGGCATATTAATGAAAGAAAGGCTGCAATAATAAGCTTTGTAAGAAATCCGGATAATCAAAGATTGTTTGGATTTTTAAAGAAAAGCCTAAAAAGGCTATTTGGGCATATTCTTCCAAGGCATACTAAGGGACATGTATTATATGGCTTTGATGATCCGTATTATACAGGAAAGCTGCTTAGCTATATATCATTATTTCCTATAGCATATAATAAGGATATAAAGATTATACCAGCATTTGATAAGCAGGTGATGGAGTTTGATTTTAATTATAAAGGTCATATACAGCTTGCGGTTGTAGCATATATATTGCTAAGAGTTTGGTTTGATAAAGATTTTAAAAGAGTGTATAATGAGTACAAGAATAGGTAGTGGAGGGCTTTATGGATAATAATCAGTTTGTTTCTACTGTTGAAGCTATATTTAAGGGAATGGAGCAGTTTGTTACTACTAAAACAGTGGTAGGAGAGGCTGTTAAGATAGATAATGCTATTATACTCCCGCTTGTTGATGTAAGCTGTGGAATGGCTGCAGGCTCCTTTGCAGAAAATGCAAAACAAAATGGCGGTGGAGGCATGAGTACTAAGATGACTCCTACAGCAGTTTTAGTTATACAAAATGGAACTACCAAGCTAGTTAATGTTAAAAATCAGGATGCTATAAGTAAGGTGCTTGATATGATACCTGATTTTGTTAATAAATTTACTGGTGGAGATAAAAAAATTTCTGAGGCAGCAGGTAATGAAGCCGAAAGAATTGTAAATAATTCAAGGCCTACTAGAAGTGAAAATTAAATAGACATACACATGATATTATAAAGATTGCAAACGATAATCCGCAGGAGGTGCAATATGGGATTAATAAAGGCAGCTATAGATGCAGTTAGAACCTCTCTGGCAGACCAATGGCTAGAGGTTATAGAAGCAGATAATATGGGAGATAACACAGTCTTTGCTAGAGGTGTTAAAACTAGAGTAGGTCAGAATACAAAGGGAACAGAGGATCTTATATCTGACGGCTCTAAGATTAGAGTATATCCAAATCAGTTTATGATGCTTGTAGACGGCGGTAAGATCGTAGACTATACAGCGGAAGAAGGATACTATACTGTTGATAATTCATCTGCACCATCACTTTTTAATGGACAGTTTGGAGAGGCACTAAAGGAATCTCTTAATCGTATAAAATATGGCGGTCAGACTCCGCTTAAGCAGCAGGTATTTTTTATAAATTTGCAGGAGATAAAGGGTATTAAATTCGGAACTACTAATCCGATTAATTATTTTGATACATTTTATAATGCAGAGCTATTCCTTCGCTGCCATGGCAATTATTCTATTAAGATTTCTGATCCGGTACTTTTTTATTCAGAGGTTATACCAAAAAATTCAAACAGAGTAGAGTTTGCTGATATCAGTGCGCAGTATCAGTCTGAATTTATGACAGCACTTAGCTCATCTATAAATCAGATGTCTCAGGATGGTATAAGAATTTCCTTTGCCGCATCTAAGGGAGTAGAACTAAGTAAGTATATGCAGTCAGCTCTTGATGATGAGTGGAAGAAAAACAGAGGTATGGAAGTACAGTCTGTTGGTATGGATATATCATATGATGATGAATCTAAGAAGCTTATCAATATGCGTAATGAAGGTGCTATGCTTTCTGATGCTGGAATTAGAGAGGGCTATGTACAGGGCAGCATAGCAAGAGGACTTGAGGCAGCAGGCTCTAACCAAAATGGCTCAGCAGCAACCTTTATGGGTATGGGCATGGGTATGAATGCAGGCGGCTCTTATATGGCACAGGCAAGTGCCAATAATATGCAGCAGATGGCAGGATCAGTAAGTGGAAGTAAGGCAGCAGGAGCATGGACATGTAGCTGCGGAGCTTCTAATACAGGGAATTTCTGCGGTAATTGCGGAAAGCCAAAGCCAGAAGCTGGTAGCTGGACATGCAGCTGTGGCACGGTTAATGCAGGAAAATTTTGCAGCAACTGTGGTAAGGCAAGGCAGTGATAATTCATTACAATTCTAAGAGGCTGCATACCTGTGCTATAATAGGCAGTTTGATTGCCAAGCGGAAGCATGAGCAAGGTAAGGCTTTTAATTAAAAGGGGACGGATATGGATATAAAATATAACAGCACAAGAGGCGGCGAGTGCGGACTTAGTGCATCGCAGGCAGTGCTTAAGGGCTTAGCAGATGATGGCGGACTTTTTATGCCTGATAGGATTCCAGAATTTGATTTTGATTTAAAATCACTTTGCGGCAAAAGCTATCAAGAGGTAGCGTATGAGGTTATGAAGCTTTTTCTTACAGATTATACTAGAAAAGAGCTGATGGAATGTATAACTAAGGCATATGATGATAAGTTTGATACCAAGGACATAGCACCAGTTATGGGTGTAGACGGTGCTTACTATATAGAGCTGTTTCATGGAAAGACTATAGCATTTAAGGATATGGCACTTTCTATACTTCCATATCTTATGACTACAGCAGCAAAAAAGAATGGTGTTACTAATAAGATAATTATACTTACAGCTACTAGTGGAGATACAGGTAAGGCTGCTATGGCTGGCTTTGCAGATGTAGATGGAACTGGAATAGTAGTCTTTTATCCAAAGGGCGGCGTAAGCTATGTTCAGCAGCTGCAGATGTCTACTCAAAAGGGTAGTAATACACATGTAGTCGCTATACATGGTAATTTTGATGATGCACAAACTGGCGTTAAAAAGATATTTGGAGATAAGGCTTTTGAAAAGAAATTAGCTGAGCATGGCATGCAGCTATCTAGTGCTAATTCTATCAACATAGGAAGATTAGTTCCGCAGATAGTATACTATGTTAATTCATATATTAAGCTGCTAGAAACAGAAAAGATAGGTGGTGGCGAAAAGGTCAATATATGTGTTCCGACAGGAAACTTTGGCAATATACTTGCGGCATATTTTGCTAAGAAAATGGGACTTCCTGTTAATAAGCTTATATGTGCATCTAATGACAACAAGGTGCTGTTTGATTTCTTTAAAACAGGAATTTATGACAAAAATAGAGAGTTTATACTTACGACCTCACCGTCTATGGACATACTTATATCAAGTAACCTAGAAAGGCTTATATATATGAGCTGCGGCTGTGATGCAAAGAAAAATATGCAGCTTATGGAGAGCCTTAAGCAAAGCGGGAAGTATGAAGTAACAAAGGATATGAAGAGCTTTATGTCAGACTTTAAGGCTGGATATGCAAGTGAGGCTGAGGTTGCTTCTCAGATTAAAAAGGTTTACGAAAAAGCTGACTATGTTATGGATACGCATACAGCGGTTGCTTCATATGTATATAGCGACTATGTAAAGAAAACAGGAGATAGTACAAAAACTCTTATAGCATCTACCGCAAGTCCATATAAGTTTGCATCTAGCGTTATGACTGCTATAGAAGGAAGGCTTGATACTGATGATGACTGGCAGATAGTTGATATGCTAAATAAAACAAGTCATACAGACATTCCGGCAGCTATAAAGGATATTAAGGATGCACCTGTGCTGCACAAAAGAGAGTGTGACATAGCGAATATGCAAGCAGAGGTTTCTGACATACTTGGCTTATAGAGGACAGACATGGCAAAGAGTGAAGCTAAAACTAATGTAATGAGACTTCTTGATAGTAAGAAGCTTAGCTATAACGAATATACCTATGACGGAGACAGTACTACAACCGGAGTAGAGGTAGCTACTATGCTAGGTCAGGAGGTAGATAGAGTTTTTAAAACACTAGTTACTGTAGGAAAATCCGGAGCAAATTATGTTTTTGTTGTACCGGTTGCTAAGGAGCTTGATTTAAAAAAGGCAGCGGCAGCCGTACATGAAAAGTCTATAGATATGCTAAAGTCTAAAGATTTACTACCTCTTACAGGATATGTACATGGTGGCTGTTCACCTATAGGAATGAAAAAGCAATTTACAACTGTTATACATGAAAGTGCAAAGAACTTTGATAGGATTATATTCTCGGGAGGCAGAATAGGTTATCAGGTAGAGCTAAGTATAGAGGATCTTTCTAAGGTTATTAAATTTGGCTTTGCTGATATTATAAAGCAGGGATAATGCTGATATAACTAAAAATCATATCAAAATAAATTTATTATAAAAATAATTCTTGATTTTTTTGACTGGCTAGAGTATCTTATTTAAAGAACAAAGGCGTTCTCTTAATTGAGGACGCCTTTTGTGTTATACTTAGAATGATTTCTAGTTACTCTAAGTAAATATATTATGAGGAGAAGAATGTATGAGCGATTTGAGAAGTGTTGAAGAATATTTTGGCAGTATGGCATTCAACGACGAAACTATGCGTGAGAGACTTCCTAAGACAGTATATAAAAAGCTTAAGAAGACTATCGAGGATGGAACAGACATAGATCCTAGCATAGCAGATGTAGTTGCACATGCTATGAAGGAATGGGCTATCGAGCATGGAGCAACGCATTATACTCACTGGTTCCAGCCACTTACAGGTGTTACTGCAGAAAAGCATGATTCATTTATTTCTGCACCTAAGGATGGAGCAGTAATAATGGAATTTTCTGGCAAGGAGCTTATCAAGGGCGAGCCGGATGCATCAAGCTTTCCATCAGGCGGACTTAGAGCAACCTTCGAGGCTAGAGGATATACAGCATGGGATTGTACATCACCTGCATTTCTTCGTAAGGACGGAACAGGCGTTACACTTTGTATTCCTACAGCATTTTGCTCATACAAGGGCGAGGCACTAGATAAGAAGACACCGCTGCTTAGATCTATGCAGGCAGTAAATGAGCAGGGACTTCGTATACTTAAGCTCTTTGGAAATACGACATCTAAGAGAGTTATCGCATCTGTCGGAGCAGAGCAGGAGTATTTTATAGTAGATAGAGAAAAGTATCTGCAGAGAAAGGATCTTATATATACAGGTCGTACTCTTTTTGGTGCTATGCCACCTAAGGGACAGGAGCTTGAGGATCACTACTTCGGTGCTATAAGAGAGAGAATAGGAAAGTTTATGTATCAGGTAAACCGTGAGCTGTGGAAGCTTGGTGTTCCGGCTAAGACTCAGCATAACGAGGTTGCACCTGCACAGCATGAGCTTGCACCAGTTTACGAGCAGGTCAATGTAGCAACAGACCACAACCAGCTTATAATGGAAACACTTAAGAGAGTTGCTGAGGAACAGGGACTTGCTTGCCTTCTTCATGAGAAGCCATTTGCAGGAGTTAACGGTTCTGGTAAGCACAACAACTGGTCACTTACAACAGATGATGGAATTAATCTTCTCAACCCTGGCGACACACCACACGAGAATGTACAGTTCCTTCTAGTTCTTTCATGCATACTAAGTGCAGTAGATATACATGCAGATCTTCTCCGCGAGGCGGCAGCCGACGTGGGCAATGATCACAGACTCGGAGCAAACGAAGCACCGCCAGCAGTTATATCTGTATTTATAGGCGAGCAGCTAGAGGATGTTATAGATCAGCTTTGCTCTACAGGACTTGCAACACACAGTAAGAAGGGTGGCAAGCTAAAGACAGGAGTTAGTACGCTTCCAGATCTTGATAAGGATGCTACAGACAGAAACAGAACATCACCATTTGCATTTACAGGAAATAAGTTTGAGTTCAGAATGGTTGGTTCTTCTGATTCTATATCTTCACCTAATGTTGTGCTTAATACTATAGTTGCTGAGGCATTCAAGACTGCAGCAGATAAGCTAGAGAAGGCTAAGAACTTTGATGCAGCTGTCCATGATATGATTAAGGATCTTCTTAATGAGCACAGAAGAATTATATTTAATGGCAATGGATATTCAGATGCTTGGATAGAGGAGGCAGAGAAGAGAGGACTTCCAAACATCAAGTCTATGGTAGAGGCAATACCTGCTCTTACAACTAAGAAGGCTGTTAAGCTGTTCGAGAGCTTTAAGGTATATACTAAGGCAGAGCTTGAGTCTAGAGTTGAGATAGAATTTGAGGCATATGCTAAGGCTATTAATATAGAAGCTAAGACTATGATAGATATAGCAACTAAGCAGATTATACCGGCTGTTATTGCATATACTACTGAGCTGGCAGATTCACTTACCTGTGTAAGCACTGCATGCCCTGAGGCAGATACAAGCGTACAAAAGGAGCTTCTAATAGAGTGCAGTCAGCTTCTTTCAGATACTAAGGTAGCACTTCAAAAGCTCATAGATGAGACAGCTAAGGCAGCAGCTATTACTGATGCTAAGAAGTGTGCAAACGCATACCATTCTAAGGTATTTGCAGCTATGGAAGAACTTAGAGCACCAGTTGATAGACTAGAGATGCTAGTTGATAAGGATATGTGGCCTATGCCTAGCTACGGAGACCTGATGTTTGAGGTTTAAAGGATAAGCTGCATAGACGCAGAAAACCTTATGAAAGCAAAAATTTTATAAACTGTTTAAAAGCAAAAACCGACATGACAGCTGCCATGTCGGTTTTTAATTCTTATAATATAGAGCGATTATTTTGTCATTTTAACTTAATGACATTGCCTCCCTTTTTGGGGGTTCTTTTTTGCTTTAGCACTCCGGCTCTATAAGACCATAGGTGCCGGCATTTCTTTTATATACTACACTAACTAAATTAGTATCTGAGTTAAGGAATACGAAGAAGTTATGACCTAGCATCTCCATCTGCAGGCATGCCTCCTCTGCATCCATAGGCTTGATAGCAAATCTCTTTGTCTTAACTATCTTAATCTCATCATCCTCTTCCGGGAAGTCCTCAGATATAAAAAGATCTGAGAAGGAATGAGCAGATTGCTTTTTATCTACTAGCTTGTTCTTAAACTTCTTAATCTGTCTTTCGATTATTTCCTCAACTAGGTCGATGGTTACATACATATCAGAGCTAGTCTGCTCTGCTCTTACTATGCCCTTTTTAGTTGGGATAGTTACCTCCATCTTTTGAGCTCCCTTTTGTACACTAAGGGTTACTCTTGCTTCTGTTTCTGGTGTAAAGTACTTATCTAGCTTAGACAACTTTTCCTCTACTGCCTGCTTTAAAGCTGGTGTTACGTCTATGTTTCTTCCTGTAATTGTATAACGCACTTTGCATCACCTCTTTGTTTTATTTGATATGATAATTATAGCATAATAGTAAATTCAATTCAATGAATAAACTTTAATTGTAGCTACAATTGGGCGTGATATTAGGTGTGAATTTAAATTTTTTGTTAATACAAATTCAAGTCGTTGAAGATAAATATATGTAATGTTAAAATAATACGGATTGGCTTTTAATTTTAATGATTAAGTAGGAGCTTTATATGAATTTAGTTGAAAAGATATTTGGTACACATAGTGAGAGAGAAGTAAAAAGAGTAGAGCCTATAGTTAAAAAAATTCTCGGCATGAGAGAGGCTATGATGGCACTTAGCGATGAGGAGCTTAAAAAGCAGACAGCGAAGTTTAAGGAAAGATTAGAGCAGGGTGAAACCTTAGACGATATATTACCGGAGGCATTTGCCACGGTGCGAGAGGCTGCAAGAAGAGTGCTTCACATGGAGCATTATCCAGTACAGCTTATAGGTGGAATTATACTTCACCAAGGGCGTATATCTGAGATGAAAACTGGTGAAGGTAAGACACTTGTTTCTACCTGTCCTGCATATCTTAATGCACTTGCAGGAAAGGGAGTGCATATAGTTACAGTTAATGATTATCTTGCAAAGCGTGATGCAGAGTGGATGGGTGCAGTGCATGAGTTCCTTGGACTTAAGGTTGGCGTTGTTTTAAATGGCATGGAAACCGAGGACAGAAAGGCTGCATATAATTGCGATATTACATATGTAACGAATAATGAGCTGGGCTTTGATTATCTAAGAGATAATATGGCTATATATAAGGAAGGTCAGGTTCTTAGAGAGCTTGATTATGCAATCATAGATGAGGTCGATTCAGTTCTTATAGATGAAGCAAGAACTCCTCTTATAATTTCTGGTAAGTCATCTAAGTCTACTAAGTTGTATGAGGTCTGCAATGTTTTAGCCCATCAGCTTGTTCGTGGTGAGGCAAGCGGTGAGTTTACTAAGATGAATGCGATTATGGGTGAGGACATAACTGAGACCGGAGACTTTGTAGTTAATGAAAAGGAGAAGGTTGTCAACCTTACAGAGGATGGTGTTAGAAAGGTAGAGGAATTCTTCCATATAGATAACCTAGCAGATCCGGAAAATCTTGAGATACAGCATTGTATTATACTTGCACTTAGAGCAAATAATCTTATGCACAGAGATAAGGACTATGTCGTTAAGGATGGCGAGGTTCTTATAGTAGATGAATTTACCGGACGTATAATGCCAGGCAGAAGATATAGTGATGGACTTCATCAGGCTATCGAAGCTAAGGAACATGTCAATGTTAGGCGAGAGTCTAAGACACTTGCTACTATAACCTTCCAGAACTTCTTTAATAAGTTTAAGAAAAAGGCAGGTATGACAGGTACTGCACAGACTGAGGAAAAGGAATTTCGTAATATATATGGAATGGATGTTATAGTTATTCCTACTAACAAGCCTGTAGTTAGAAAGGATTACAACGATGCAGTATATATGACTAAGAGAGAAAAGTTCAATGCAGTCGTTGATGATATAAAGAGGACACATGAAAAGGGACAGCCTGTGCTTGTAGGTACTATAACCATAGAAACCTCAGAGCTGCTTTCTAGGATGCTTAACAAGGAAGGAATAGAGCATACAGTTCTTAATGCGAAGTTCCATGAGAAGGAGGCAGAGATAGTAGCAGGAGCTGGTATTCATGGAGCTGTAACTATAGCCACAAACATGGCAGGACGTGGTACTGATATAAAGCTAGACGAGGAGTCTGTAAAGGCTGGCGGACTTAAGATTATAGGTACAGAAAGACATGAGTCAAGACGTATAGATAATCAGCTAAGAGGACGAGCAGGAAGACAGGGAGACCCTGGTGAGTCAAGATTTTACATCTCACTTGAGGATGATCTTATGAGGCTGTTTGGCTCTGATAAGCTTATGAACATGTTTAAAACTCTTGGCGTTCCGGAGGGAGAGCAGATAGAGCATAAGATGCTTTCTAATGCGATAGAAAGAGCACAAAAGAGAATAGAAAATAACAACTATGGTATAAGAGAAAATCTTCTTAAGTATGATGAGGTAAATAACGAGCAAAGAGAGGTTATCTACGCAGAAAGAGATAAGGTTCTTAATGGTGACAACATGAGAGGCACTGTTATGAACATGATTAATTCTGAGATAGAGCACCTTGTAGATATGACTATATCTGATGAGATCACAGCTGAGAACTGGGATATAGCAGACCTTAACGGCATCATGATCCCGATCATTCCTATAGAGCCACTTAAGTACACAGACGACATGAAGGATATGAAGAAGGAGCAGCTTGTACATAAGATAAAGGAGGAGGCTGTTAAGCTATACGAAGCAAAGGAGGCAGAGCTTCCAAACACAGAAGGACTTCGTGAGATAGAAAGAGTTATACTTCTTCGTACTATAGATTCTAAGTGGATGGATCATATAGATGATATGGAGCAGCTAAGACAGGGTATAGGTCTTCAGGCATATGGACAGAGAGATCCGCTTGTAGAATATAAGATGAGTGCGTATGAGATGTTTGATGCTATGAGCCAGAGCATTACTGAGGAAACAGTTCGCATACTTTATCACATACGCTTTGAGCAAAAGGTAGAAAGAGAAGAGACAGCACAGGTTACAGGAACTAACAAGGATGATTCCTTGAAAAAGGAGCCTGTTAGAAAAAGTGATATAAAGAGAATATATCCAAATGATCCTTGCCCTTGTGGAAGCGGCAAGAAGTATAAGCAGTGTCACGGACGTGCTAAGCTGCAATCAAATTAAGGCGGTAAGATGTTAGAGCTAGAGCAATATAAATTTGAATTATCTGAATATAAAAAGCCTCTTGAGGATGTCAAAAAATCTCTCGATATAGAGGGAAAGAAAAGGCGTATAGCAGAGCTTGACAAGGCTATGGAGGAAAATGGATTCTGGGATGATCCTGAAAAGTCCTCTAAGATAGTTAAGGAAGCTAAAAATATGAAGGACACCCTTGATGAGTTTAATCACCTTGAGAGTCTGTATGAGGACATTGGAGTTCTTATAGATATGGGAAATGAAGAGGAGGATGAGTCGCTAGTTCCTGAGGTTCGTGAGATGCTTGATGAGCTAGGGACTAAGCTAGATGCCATGAGGCTTAGTACGCTTCTATCTGGTGAGTATGACTCAAGCAGTGCTATACTTAGGCTTAATGCCGGAGCAGGCGGAACTGAAAGCTGTGACTGGTGCTCTATGCTTTATCGCATGTATACTAGGTGGGCTACGCGGCATGGATATAGCATAGAGGTTCTTGACATGCTAGAGGGCGATGAGGCAGGAATTAAATCAGTAACAGTGCAATTTAATGGGGACAATGCCTACGGTTACCTAAGAAGTGAGCATGGCATACATAGGCTTGTTAGAATATCGCCATTTAATGCACAGGGTAAGAGACAGACCTCATTCGTGTCATGTGATGTTATGCCGGAGATAGAGGAGGATCTTAATGTAGACATTAACCAGGACGACCTAAGGATAGATACATATAGATCAAGCGGCGCCGGCGGTCAGCATATAAATAAAACCTCATCGGCGATTAGAATAACGCATTTACCTACTGGCATTGTAGTTACCTGTCAGAATGAAAGAAGCCAGCTTCAAAACAAGCATAAGGCTATGCAGATGCTTACTACTAAACTAATGCTTCTTAAGCAGCAGGCGAATGTAGAAAAGCTCTCAGATATAAGAGGAACTGTAATGGACAATGGCTGGGGAAGCCAAATAAGATCCTATGTATTGCAGCCATATACCTTGGTTAAGGATCTTAGAACCGGATATGAAAGCGGCAACACGCAGGCTGTTCTTGATGGTGATTTGGATGGATTTATAAGTGCTTACCTAACGTGGATGAGTCTTGGCTGTCCAGCAAGAAATGCTGCGGATACGGAATAGCATTAATTTAATATAGATGTGTTTGTCGTGATTTTTCTAAAAGGAGTATGAGAGATATACTAAATATATTTTTAAAAGAAGCCCTTCGGGGCTTTTTTGTAGTATAACGAAAGTTTCATTCATGTTTGCTATAGTCTCATCCGATAACAGATTACCAGTTTTTTGAAATTGACTATTACCGCACGCAAATATAAAATATGCACCATAACAGCAGGAGGTATGGTGCATGATTGAATTAAAGAATATCGTGAAAAGCTTTGACGGTGGAAAGGGTGATAATGAAATACATGCCGTCAATGATGTTTCACTAAAAATAGATGATGGAGAAATCTTCGGAATAATAGGCTTTTCGGGAGCAGGCAAGTCTACACTGGTTCGCTGTATAAACCTTTTAGAAAGACCAACATCAGGCACAGTAAATATAGACGGAGTAGAGCTTACAAGCCTAGAGCCAAAGGAGCTACGATCTGAGCGAAGAAAAATCGGAATGATATTTCAGCATTTTAATCTAATGCCATCTAGGACAGTTTTTGAAAATATAGCATTTCCCCTATATAAAAGTGGATTATCAAAAACAGAAATCAAGAAAAAGGTTGAAAGCCTTTTAGAGCTGGTAGAGCTTTCGGATAAAACAAATGCATATCCGTCAGAGCTTTCCGGCGGACAAAAGCAAAGAGTAGCTATAGCAAGAGCACTTGCTAATGATCCAAAGATACTTCTTTCAGATGAAGCAACCAGTGCACTTGATCCTCAGACAACCAATTCCATATTAAAGCTTCTTAAAAAGCTAAACAGAGAGCTTAAAATTACAATTATAGTAATCACGCATGAGATGGAGGTTATAAAGCAGATATGTACAAGAGTTGCGGTTATGGAGCATGGACATGTTGTAGAGGTGGGAGAAACCTTTGAGATATTTGCAAATCCAAAGCATAAGCTTACACGTAATTTTATAAAAACAACATCTAATTTGTATCGTATAGAGGATATGCTTTCGGAAAATCTACTAGGTATAGAGCCAGAGAAAAATGAAGTGCTTGTTAGATTTTCTTATAACGAAAAAACACTTACAAGACCTCTTATAGCTATAGCATCTAAAAAGTTCGACCTAGAGCTTAATATACTTCTTGCAAGTATAGACAGAGTTGGAGATGCAACTATAGGCGGAACGGTTGTAAATATAAAGGGCGAGAGCGAGAGCATAGATGCGGCACTTAAGTATATGAAGGAAAATAATGTAGGAGTGGAGGTGATTAGAGATGCAAGAAGCTGTGCTTAATATATTACCTAATCTAATTAGCAGATGGCCGGATTTTATAGAAGCAATTAGAGATACACTTCTTATGGAGGTTTGGGCAGGAAGTATAGGCTTTGTTTTTGGACTTAGCTTTGGAATTATCCTAACTGTTACTAAGCCGGGCGGAATTTTAGAAAATAAAGCTATATATAAAATACTAGACATATTTACAAATCTTTTCCGCTCGATACCATTTATTATTTTACTTACCGCACTTATGCCTTTATCAAGGCTGATTATGGGAACAGCAATTTATGTAAGAGGAGCGATAGTACCACTTGTTTTTGGCTCTGTGCCATTTTTTACAAGACAGGTTCAGTCAGCATTAGCACAGACAGATGAAGGACTTATAGAGGCAGCACAGGCAATGGGGCTTAGCCCCGCAGACATTATAAAAAGAGTTTATCTAAGAGAGAGTATAGGACCGCTCGCAAGAGCAACAACGATTACAGCTATAAGCCTGCTTGGACTTACGGCAATGGCAGGAGCTGTAGGAGCTGGCGGATTAGGAGATTTTGCTATTCGCTATGGACATGATAGAAACATGACAGACATCACATGGGTGACAGTCATTGTTCTTATTATTGCGGTTAGCCTTGTTCAATTACTTGGTGACACTATAGCAAGAAAAAATACACATTAAAAATTATGAGGAGAAAAATTTATGAAAAAGAGAATATTAACATTAACACTAGGATTAGCATTAGCAGTTGGAAGCCTAGCAGGGTGCGGATCATCTAAAAGCGAGGAGGTAGCTTCAGTAGCAAGCGAGACAGCAGTAAGCGAGAGCAAGGTAAGTGAGGCTTCAGAAGAGTCTGGTGAATACGATTTTACAAAGGATCCGATTTCATTAAAGATAGGAGTTGTAGGATCTGTATATGAGGATATATGGCAGCCTACTGTAGATAAGCTAAAGGATGAGGGAATAGAGCTTGAGGTTGTGCAATTTTCAGATTATGTTACACCTAACAATGCATTAAATAATGGTGAGATAGACCTTAATGCATTCCAGCACCAGATTTATCTAAGCTCAGAGATAGAAAGCTACGGATATAATATTCAAAATATAGGAAATACATTTATAATTCCGCTTAATGTATATTCAAATAAAATTAAGTCACTTGATGAACTTAAGGATGGCGATACAGTTGCAGTACCTAATGACCTTACTAATGAGGGCAGAGCACTTAAGGTTTTGGCAAATGCCGGAGTTATTACATTAAAGGATAATGACAATTTTAATCCGACACTTGAGGATATTGAAAGCTATAATGCAAATATAACTATTGAAGAGCTTTCAGCTAATACTATACCTTCTGTACTTCCTGATGTTACAGCAGCAGTTATAAATGGTAACTACGCATTAGATTTTGGACTTAAGACAGAGGAGGCCATATATAAGGATTCGGTTCTTGACGAAGAAAAGTATTGGAATTTAATAGCCGCAAGGACAGACGACCTTTCAGATCCAAGACTTAAGGCAGCATATAAAAAGGTAGTTGATACATTCCATAGTGATGATACTAAAAAGGTATTTGACGAAACCTACGGTGGATATTTTATAGCTGTTGGTTGGGACCAGGATAGACTTGCTGATTAATAGAATTTGATTTTATATTTGCCGTCGGTATTAAGCTGTAATACCGTCGGCATTTGACAATACGGAGGCTTAGCTAATGCTTATTAATGAACAGGAACTAAAGGATATAATTAAAGACAAGGAGCGTTTGCTTCTTGGCTCTGAAATTCCAAAGGAGTATCTTAGCGATGCGTTAAAAAGACGTATAGGCTTTGCAGATGCACTTGTATTTGTAGTTGATGCAAATGAGATTAGTGAGATACTTAAATATGCTAACAAAAATAATATTCCGATTACGCCAAGAGGTGCAGGAACTAATCTGGTTGGCTCTACAGTGCCGCTTAGCGGAGGCATAATAATAGACTTATCAAAAATGAATCGCATATTA
The DNA here is from genome assembly GCA_963593765.1 of Bacteroidaceae bacterium. Taxonomy (GTDB): domain Bacteria; phylum Bacillota; class Clostridia; order Lachnospirales; family Lachnospiraceae; genus CAVBBU01. The sequence continues at coordinate 24,210 of CAVBBU010000008.1, forward strand.
GAGCTAGATGAGGACAATATGACCATTACGGTAGAGCCTGGCGTGCTTCTTGAGGACTTGCAGGAATATGTAGAGGGTAAGGGCTTTTTCTATCCGCCAGATCCAGGTGAAAAAAAGTCCAGCATAGGGGGCAATATAAGCACAAACGCAGGCGGTATGCGAGCAGTAAAGTATGGTGTTACCAGAGATTATGTTAGAGGCCTTGAGGTTGTTCTTTCTGATGGAAGAATACTTAACGTAGGAGGAAAGCAGGTAAAGGATGCAAGCGGTCTGTCTATCAAGCATTTACTTATAGGCTCGGAGGGTACGCTTGCGATTATAACTAAGTGTATACTTAGACTTCTTCCAAAGCCGGAAACCTCACTAAGCATATTAGTTCCTTATCCGGATCTTAATACAGGAATAAAAAGTGTACTTGCCGTGCTTAGAGCAAATGTTAATCCTACAGCGGTTGAATTTATGGAAAGAAAGGTAGTTACACTCGGCGAGGGCTTTTTAAATGTAAGCTATCCTTGTCCTGAGGCACTCTCATACATTCTGCTAACCTTTGACGGATATAAAAGTGAGGTAGAGGCAAATGCAATGCGTGCAAAAAAGATAGCACTTAATAATGGAGCTATTGATTATATAATGCTTGATGATCCTAATTATGCAGCAGATATATGGAAGGTAAGAGGAGCACTTGTTAAGGCAGTTGAGGCAGTTTCAGAGCAGGAGCCGGTAGATATAGTTGTGCCTATAAGCCATACTGCTGATTTTACAAAATTTATTAATGAGTTAGATGAAAGCTCTGGCATGCGTATGATAAGCTTTGGTCATGCAGGAGATGGCAATGTGCATCTTTGCGTTGTAAGAGGTGACAGAACTGAAGATATATGGCAAAGCGAGCTTCAAAAAAATATGGATAAGGCATATAAAAAGGCATATGAATTTGGAGGAGTAGTATCCGGGGAGCATGGAATAGGATTGTCAAAACGCAGATATTTTATGAATGAAACAGATAAGACAAATATAGATATAATGAATACAATAAAGGATGCTTTAGATCCAAAGCATATACTTAATGATAAAAAGTCATATATAAAGGGAGGAGCTGACAATGCATAGTCTTTCAGATAGAACTGCTAATTTTACAGATTCAGTAATAAGGAGAATGACAAGAGTTTCTGCAAAGTATGATGCTATAAATCTGTCGCAGGGCTTTCCGGATTTTGCTCCGCCTAGGCAGCTGCTTGATAGATTAAAACAGGTAGCAGACGAGGACTTTAATCAATATTCTATAACCTGGGGTGCACAAAACACTCGTGAGGCACTTGCAAAAAAGCAGTCAAAATATATGGGGATAGATATAGATCCTAATACAGAGGTAGTAATTACCTGTGGTGGTACTGAGGCGATGATGGCAGCCATGATGACTGTTGTTAATCCGGGAGATAAGGTAGCTATCTTTTCTCCATTTTACGAGAACTATGGAGCAGATACAATCCTTTCCGGGGCGCAGCCTATATATGTTCCGCTAGTGCCGGATGATTTTCACTTTGATCCAAATGTACTTGAGCAGGCTTTTAAGGATGGAGCTAAGGCGTTAGTTCTTTGTAATCCGTCTAACCCTAGCGGAAAGGTTTTTACGCTTGATGAGATGAAGATAATTTCAGAGCTTGCTATACGCTATGATGCATATGTTATAACTGATGAGGTATATGAGCATATAGTTTATGAGCCAAATAAGATGGTATATATGGCAGCTCTTCCTGGAATGAGAGAGAGAACTATCTCAACGGGATCATTGTCCAAGACATATTCTATTACAGGCTGGAGGCTTGGATATACTATAGCTCCGCCAGAAATTACAGACCGCATACGAAAGGTGCACGACTTCTTAACCGTAGGGGCAGCAGCACCACTTCAGGAGGCTGTGGTAACTGGACTTAATTTTGGCGATGAATATTACAAGGAGCTGCTAGATAAGTATACGCATAAAAGGGAGCTGTTTTGTGATGGACTAAAGGCAGCAGGACTTAAATTTACGAGGCCACAGGGTGCGTATTATGTGCTGGTAGATATATCTGAATGGGGATATGAAAGCGACCTAGATTTTTGCTATAAATTAGCCGAAAGGGTTGGAGTAGGAGCTGTGCCGGGATCTAGCTTTTTCCATGAGGATATAAATAATCTGATTAGATTTCATTTTGCAAAAAAGGATGAAACCTTGCTCGCTGCATTAGATAGACTATATGATATTAGAAAAAAGATGGTATAATTACAGCGTTCCTAAAAATTAGGAAAATAAAATCGAGGAGGAAAAATCAATGAGAGACTTTAAGGTTGGAATAATTGGAATAGGTCATGTAGGTGCACATGTGCTGCAGACTATAGCCATGCAGGGACTAGCAGAGGATATAATCATAGTTGATCTTCCGGATAAGAGAGTAAAGGCTGAATCTGAAAGACAGGACATACTAGACTGTATGGAATTTTTGCCGCACAGGGTTAAGGTAGAGATAGGCGAGGTCGAGGACCTTGGCGACAGAGATGTAGTAGTAAACTGCGTTGGAGATATACTTGCCCTAAAGGGAACACATACCAGACTTACAGAGCTTACATTTAATATGAAGGCCATAGATGGATATGCACATAGATTAAGAGATAGCGGCTTTAAGGGCGTACTTGTAAATATCTCAAATCCATGTGACGTTGTTGCAAAATGGTTTAATGATATATTAAAGCTTCCAAAGGGTCATGTAATCGGAACAGGAACAGGGCTTGATACAGCAAGGCTTAAGCTAAGACTTCAGGAGGCTACAGGAGTGGACGCAAAGTCTATAACAGCATATATGTTAGGTGAGCATGGCAATGAGCAGTTTTCAGCATGGTCTGCATGCTCTCTTGGCGGAGCTAGTCTTAAGAGCGCAGGATATAGCTTTGACCTTGATAAGATGGAAGCAAGCGCAAGAGAGGGTGGATGGACTACATATAATGGAAAGTTCTGTACGGAGTATGCTATAGCTATGACAGCGGCAAAGCTTGTTAGGGCAATTAGATTTGATGAAAATATTATAATGCCGATTAGTGCACTTCTAGATGGTGAATATGGCGAGAAGGACTTATATGCCGGAGTGCCTGCTGTAATAGGACGAGAGGGTGCTAAAAAAATTATAGAGCTTGAACTCACAGATGAGGAAAAGGAGCGTTTCCATAAGTGCTGTGATGGAATAAGAAAAAATATAGAGGCATCTAAGGATATATAAAATTTCGCTTTGCGTTGGAACTGCATTTTTGAGGCTTAAATAAGACCTCGAGAAATTAATTTAGTTATACAAAAGAAAAGAGGCTGTGCATACTGCTGATTATAGGTCAGCAATATGACAGCCTCTTTAGTAATTCATAGCAAAGTGCATTTCGTTTTTTACTTCATAGGCTGAAATTTCCCATGAAGTAAAATTCTTGGATATAGATAGCTATATTTTATAATAAATCCTCTACTGATAATTCTTCCTCAAGCTCAGCACCATCATCAAGTGCAGCATCTATCTCGGCATCTGAAGGGATAGATGTATCTACAGTCTCAGACTCAGCAGCAGCTTCTGTTGTTTCTGTAGCATCAGTAGCTTCTGTTGTATCTGTAGTAGTCTCAGTAGCTTCTACAGCTGTTTCTGTAGATTCTGTAGCTTTGGTAGTCTCCTCTGTAGTAGTATCTGTGTTAACCTCAAGACCATTTAGATAATCAAGCTTTTTCTCAAGAAGCTCTACAAGATCCTTTCTTATAGAGATCTGCTCATCCTGAAGATCAGCAAGCTTTGTAAGCTTTTCTGCTGCAAGATCAAAATCGCCAGATGTTCTAGCTTCCTTAGCTGCACTTCTAAGAGATTTGCTATCTGTGCGAGCCTCTGTGAGCTCTATACGCTTAGCCTTTATAGAGGTAGAAAGCTCAGCTAGCTTATCGCTTGCTGTTTTATTTATACGCTTTTCCTCCTTAGCTTCCTTCTGAGCAGTAACGATTGTCTTTGTAAGAGCCTTACTGCTTTGAATAAGCTCTGCAAGCTCTGTACGTTGCTCAGAAAGCTCTGCGTTGTACTCCTTTAGTACGCCACCTCCTGTTTTTGTTTTTGTAGCTGCATATGCAAAGGAAAAACTGCTAAGACACAGAGCTCCTGATAGTGCTACGATTGATGCTTTTTTTAATGCCTTTCTCATTTTTGTTACCTCCTTGGTTTATTTTTTGTTACATGCACATTATAGAGGCATGTATAGGCGTGATGATAGGGATAAAGTGTGGCAAAACTGTGGCAGGAGTTTACGCTTTCATTAACGGATGTTATTATAGAAATAAATTCGTAATTACTAATATTCAAAGAGGTGTATATGTCACAGCTTATATATTACGCAGACGATGAAAAGCATATAAGAGAGCTTATAGAAGCATTTTTAGTTCAGGAGGGATATGAGGTTAAAACCTTTGCGGACGGAAGAGGAATACTTGATGCATGTAAAAAGCAAATGCCAGACCTTGTAATAGTAGATATACTTATGCCGGGTGTGGACGGGCTTAGTGTATGTCATAGTCTTAGAACTATGAGCAGTGATCTTCCTATAATAATTGTTTCAGCTAAGGATAGTCCGTATGATAGAGTAACTGGATTCTCGGCAGGAAGCAGCGACTATATGGTTAAGCCGTTTTTGCCACTTGAGCTTGTATTTAGAGTAAAGGCATTATTAAGAGGCAGGCTAAGCAATCAGGATATAGAAAATGCAGATGACGATGAATGTAGTATGGGTAATCTTAAGCTTTTCCCTAAAAAGAGAAAGGCTCAGATAGATGACAGAGAGCTTATGCTTACACCTGGTGAGTTTGATTTTCTTTATTATATGATTTTAAGAAGAGACAGAGCAGTAAGCCGTGATGAGCTATTAGAATCTATATGGAAGATGAATTATCAGGCGGACACAAGAGCTACTGACGACCTTGTAAAAAGACTTAGAAAAAAGCTAAGAGATAACAAATGTAATATACATATAGAAACAGTATGGGGATATGGATTTAGATTGTCCATATGTGAGGATATATAATGAAGACAAAATCTATTTTTTCAAGGATACTAGTGCCGGCACTTGCTGTAGTGATTTTATTTCCCTTGCTCTCGTGTGGGATTTTTTATATATGTGCAAGTCGCTATGCAACGCAGGAGGCACTTTCAAATCTTATAGAGCTTAGAGAGGATATAGTTCCTATTATGCTTGATAGCTTTAGTAGGGACAGCGAGGAGTCGACTAGGCAGCAGGTGGCAGGCTTTGTAAGGCAGGCAGGACCTGTTATAAGAAGCAAGGATACAGATGCTAAGCTTATGCTTTTTGCCGGAGATTATAAGGTAATATATCCAAGGGATGAAAGCGAAAAGCAGGAGGCAGAGCCTATAGCAGAAGCATTTGCAAAATATATAGAGGAAAATAATAAGGATTACAGAGAGACGGAGGCTGTAAGAATAAAGACAGATAGCGGTGAAATATATCTGGCAAATATCTATATACCGCCTATAAGATCAAGGCAGATAGAATATGTTATAACCTATTGCACTGTATTAAGAATAGATAGGTGGATAGCAAAGGCATCTGCCTTAGTTTTGTGCATATCACTTGTTGCGGCTGCATTTATGGCAGGAATTTTATGGCTTGTTGCAAGACATATATCGATGCAGTTTAAAAGACTTGGAGCAGAGGCTAAAAGAATAGGCAGCGGAGATTTCGCACAGGTAACATTTTCCACGGATTTTAAGGAGGCAAGTGAACTTAAGGATGCTATGAATAATATGGCACTTATGCTTGGTCAGTCCAGAGATGCTGAAAAGAAATTCTACCAGAATGTATCGCATGACCTTAGAACGCCGCTTATGTCTATAGGCGGATATGCACAGGGAATTGAGATGGGGATTTTGGATGACAGCAAAAAGGCGGCACATATTATATCAGAGGAAAGTGCAAGGCTGACAAAATATGTTAGTGACCTTATGACATTATCAAGGCTGGAGATGGGAGAGGGTATAAATCTTAGCAGTATAAATATATCCGACTGCGTAGATGATGTCTATGCCCACATGAACGGCTTTGCTATAAAAAATAATATATTACTTGAAAAGCTTTCATTTGACAGCAGTTTGTGTGCCATAGCAGATGAGCAGCAGCTAACAAGCATACTGGATAATCTTATTTCAAATGCGATAAGATATGCAAAATCAAAGGTTTCGATTTCGGCAGATACCTTACATATAGAAGATAAGGAGATGGTAAGGGTGCAGGTTATAGATGATGGCTGCGGAATTAAGGAAGATGCCATCGACCATATATTTGAGAGAAGCTATAAGGGAGAAAAGGGCGGCTTTGGTTTTGGGCTTGCGATAGCCTATAATGCTGCAAGGAATATGAACGGAAGCATAAGTGCTTGTAATAATGAGATGGGAGGAGCGACATTTACGCTGCTGATTCCTGGGGTGAAATAGGTTGTGTAAAAATGGACTTTGCATATTCTATCTCATGTAAGTTAGAGTAAAGAAATTGTTAGTTGATTATAAAGAAGAATAAAAAAGAGTAGAAATCCTTTGGTATAATTATTTCATCTCAAAAATAAAAGAAAGG